>CAZSFA010000037.1:0-9627 GCA_964606055.1 uncultured Oceaniradius sp.
TGATCATGATCGACCCCAAGATGCTGGAACTGTCGGTCTATGACGGCATCCCGCACCTTCTGACACCGGTCGTCACCGACCCCAAGAAGGCCGTGGTCGCGCTCAAATGGACCGTGCGCGAGATGGAACAGCGCTACAAGAACATGTCCAAGCTGGGCGTGCGCAACATTGACGGGTTCAACGCCCGCATCCGCGAAGCCCACAAGAAGGGCGAGGGCCTGAGCCGCACCGTGCAGACCGGCTTTGACCGCGAGACCGGCGAGGCGATCTACGAGACAGAGCAGCTCGATCTCGAACCGATGCCCTACATCGTCGTCATCATCGACGAGATGGCCGACCTGATGATGGTCGCCGGCAAGGACATTGAAGGTGCGGTCCAGCGGCTGGCGCAGATGGCGCGCGCGGCGGGTATCCATGTGGTCATGGCGACCCAGCGCCCGTCGGTCGACGTGATCACCGGTACGATCAAGGCCAACTTCCCGACCCGCATCTCCTTCCAGGTCACCTCGAAGATCGACAGCCGCACGATCCTGGGCGAACAGGGCGCCGAGCAGCTTCTGGGCATGGGCGACATGCTCTACATGGCCGGCGGCGGTCGCATCCAGCGCGTGCACGGGCCGTTCGTCTCCGACGAGGAGGTCGAGGGCGTCGTCAAGCATCTCAAGGCCCAGGGCGTGCCGCAATACCTCGAAGCGGTCACCGAGGACGACGAGGAAGACGCGGCCGCGGGCGGCGAACCGGGCGCCGGCGGCGGCTCCGACAGCGCCGATCCCTACGACCAGGCCGTCGCCATCGTCATCCGCGATCGCAAGGCATCGACCAGCTACATCCAGCGCCGGCTCGGCATCGGCTACAACCGCGCCGCAACGCTGATCGAGCGCATGGAGCAGGAGGGCGTGATCGGCCCGGCCAACCATGCCGGAAAGCGCGAGATTCTGGTCCCTTCCGAAGAGGAGCAGATGGCGGGAATGTGATGAACGTCACTGGCGCCGCGCCACATCGGCGTCAAACTGTCCACGTACCCGCCTTGCGCAACACACACCCTTCAATCAACGGCATTGCGACATGACCGACACGTCTCGACCGACACCCCTTCGCCTGACCCGCCGCACGGCCCTTGCTGCCACACTCGGCGTCGCCGCCACCGCGACCCTGCCGGCGATCGCATCCGCCCAGGTCGGCCCGGCGCAGGAGATCGCCAACCATTTCACCCGCGTGCGCACCATGATGGGCGAGTTCGTCCAGTTCGGCCCGTCCGGCGAGCAGACCGGCGGGCGCTTCTTCATCGAGCGTCCGGGCCGTGTGCTGTTCCTTTATGAGGAGCCGGCCAACATCCGCGTCGTCGCCGACGGTCGCTCGGTGGTCGTCAACAACACGCAACTGAACACCTGGGACGTCTACCCGCTCGACCAGACGCCGCTCAAGCTGATCCTGGGCGATCGCATCGACCTGTCCGGCGGCCGCGTCGTCAGCGTCAACGAGGCCGACGATCTGACCACCATCGTCATGCAGGACCGGCAGGTGTTCGGCGACAGCCGAATCACCATGATGTTCGACCCGGCCAGCTACGACCTGCGCCAGTGGACGATCCGCGACGCGCAGGGCAAGGACACCACAGTCGTCATCTACAATGTGCGCGAGGGCGTGACCTTCGGTCCGGAAACCTTCGAGATCGACTATCTGCGCATCCGCCGCGAAAAAGAGCGCAACCGGTAGCGCCGGCCCGATATTCTGTGCGCGGCGGCGGTCCTCCCGGGGCCGCCGCTTGCGTTTGCGGGGCAGGGTCCGCACAACCGTGCCGGTCCCCACCGAGCCACCCGCATGTCGCCCACGCCATCGTTCACCGTCGCCACCTGGAACATCAACTCGGTGCGTCTGCGCCAGGGCCTGGTCGAACGCTTCCTGATCGACCACCAGCCCGACGTGCTGTGCCTTCAGGAGACCAAGTGCCAGAACGGGCAATTTCCGTCCGCGCCCTTCGCCAAGCTAGGCTACACGCACATCGCGCTGCATGGCCAGAAGGGCTATCATGGCGTCGCCACGCTCTCGCGCCTGCCGCTGACCGCCATCGAGCGCCGCGATTTCTGCGGCATCGGTGATGCGCGCCATGTCGAATGCGTCATCGAAGCACCCGGCCGGCGGGTCAGGCTGCACAATTTCTACGTGCCCGCCGGCGGCGACGAACCGGACAGGACGAAGAACCCCAAATTCGGCCACAAGCTCGATTTCCTCGACGAGATGCGCGCCATCACGACCGATGCGGGCAGCCATGACTGCGCGCTGCTGGTCGGCGATCTCAACATCGCGCCGCTCGAACACGATGTCTGGTCGCACAAGCAACTGCTGAAGGTGGTCAGCCACACACCGATCGAGACCGAGACGCTCGAGAACCTGCGCACCGGTGCCGGCTGGGCCGACCTGATGCGCCACCACACGCCCGAGCCCGACAAGATCTTCACCTGGTGGAGCTATCGCGCCAGGGACTGGGCCGCCTCCAATCGCGGTCGGCGGCTCGATCACATCTGGGGATCGGACGATCTGGTCGCACGGCTTGCCGACATCACCGTCCTGACCGAAGCGCGCGGCTGGGAGCGTCCGTCCGACCATGTGCCGGTGATCGCCCGGTTCGATCTGGACTGAACCGGCCGCGACGAAGACGGACGGCGTCAGAGATCGGCGGTTTTGCCGAACTGGCGTTCGAGCGCCAGGATATCGCGCAGCAACTGCGTCAGATCGGCGGACATGCGCTGGTGAATGGCATGGGCGGTGTCTGGGTATTCGGTCAGCATGCGGCGAAAGATAGAGCGGCTGATGCGCAGCGCTTCGCTGGGCGCCTTTGCGACCGCCGCCGTCATCCGCGTCGTCTCGGTGATCAGCGCCGCCTGACCCAGAACGTCACCCGGGCGGGCGACGTCGAGTTCCATGTCCTGGCCACCGACGCGGCGATTGAGCGCGATCTCGCCGGTGACGATCACATAGCCGCACTCGGCCGGATCGTTCTGCACATACAGCGTTTGCCCGGCCGCCAGCTGAACCCGCTCGGCGCCGAATGCCAGAAGGCGCAACTGCTCCATCGACAACTCGCCAAACAGCGTGACGGCGGACAGGGCGCGTATGTCATCTTCGAGCGTCACGAACCCGCCCCGACCCCTCGGTTCAGGTCACACGGCCATCGGTCCTGCGGACCATTGGGTGCGCGACCTGATGCGAATCAAGCTGTTACAGCAGCGTGATGGAAATGCAAACCGCGATGCGCGGCAAGGGCGCGCCCGGCAAATGCGGGGTATAACGCGGCCGCCCGCCCATGGGGCGACCGGGATCGACGCTATGGCACCAGCTTGTAGCCACCGCTTTCGGTCACCAGGATCGAGGCGTTGGAGGGGTCGCGTTCGATCTTCTGTCGCAGCCGGTACACATGGGTTTCCAGCGTGTGCGTGGTGACGCCCGAATTGTAGCCCCACACCTCTTCAAGCAGCGTGTCGCGCGTGACGACCTGTGC
Organism: uncultured Oceaniradius sp.; assembly: GCA_964606055.1. Taxonomy (GTDB): domain Bacteria; phylum Pseudomonadota; class Alphaproteobacteria; order Rhizobiales; family Rhizobiaceae; genus Roseitalea. The sequence continues at coordinate 3,500 of CAZSFA010000037.1, forward strand.
GCCGGCCCGGTAGAGGTACTTGATGATCGAGGCTTCCTTTTCTGTCAGGCGCACCTTCTTGCCGTTGCCGTCGACAAGCATCTTCTGGCTGGGCGTGAAGGTGTAGGGTCCGACGGCGAACGTGGCGTCCTCGCTCTGCTCGTGCTGACGCAACTGGGCGCGGATACGCGCCAGCAGCACGGCGAACTTGAACGGCTTGGTGACGTAGTCGTTGGCGCCCGCTTCAAGGCCCAGGATCGTGTCCGAATCGGTGTCGTGACCGGTCAGCATGATGACCGGCGCCTTGAACCCGCCCTTGCGCAGGATCTTGACCGCCTCGCGGCCATCCATGTCCGGCAACCCGACATCCATCACGATCAGGTCGACCATGGCCGAACGGGCAGCTTCAACGCCCTTGGAGGCGGTCGATGCCTGAAGGACGTCGAACTCCTCGTAGAGCGACAATTGCTCGACCAGAACCTCGCGCAGATCGTCATCGTCATCGACCAGCAGCAGCGTACGTGTTGTCATATCTCTTCCTAGCGACTTGACGGGAGTGCCCCGAAATCCGGCGCACTCCGGAACCGCCGGCCCACACCGGCATGCGTTCCGCCTCTTGGCATCATAAAGGCATTTTTGATCTGAACAAATTCTCAACTTCGCGTGTAGCCTGCGTGTTCACGCCACCGGAGACGGCACTGCAAACATGCGGATTTCAAGGCCGGTTCGCGTTCACAGACGCGCCAACAGCCCCCGACAGGCGATCATGGTCGCGGGCACGCGCACGCTGGCCTGTGCGTTGGGGCGAAACGGCCCGAGCGTGTTCAAACGCGAAGGCGACGGTGCGACGCCCGCAATGGCCGATCTGCGGCCGCTTTGGGGCTATTGGCGCGCCGATCGTGGGCCAAGACCTGAAACGACGATCCCGATGCGGCCGATCTCCCACGATCAGGGCTGGTGCGATGCGCCCGCGCACCCGGCCTACAACACCCCTGTTCGACTGCCGTTTGACGCTTCACATGAGCGGATGTGGCGCGACGACCGCCTTTACGACATCTGTATCGTGCTCGACTGGAACCTGCCCGGCCGCAACCGGAAACGTCATGCCGGCTCGGCGATCTTTCTGCATGTCGCGGCACATGGCCTTGCGCCGACGGAGGGCTGCATCGCGCTCCCACCGGCCGATTTGTGTTGGCTGCTCGCCCATATCGGTCCGCAGACGCCGATCACGGTGGCGCGCTGAACCGCGCCGGCACGATCACACGCCCATGATGCCGATCACGCCGCCCATGATCAGCGCGACGATGAGCCAGTGCGCGCCATCGATCAGCGTCAGGTCCCAGCCGGCGTCCTGATAGCGGTGGTTGATCGTCATCGTGGTGACCATGAAACCCAGCCAGACCAGAAGGCCAGAGATCAGCCCGTTGCGCAGCGTCACCTGCCCGTCGCCCAGATGGCCGATCACACCGGCCAGGACGAATGCCATCACCAGTTGGCAGACGGCGGTGACCGCAAACAGCGCCGGTCCGAACTTCGCCGTCTCCGGCGTCATGCCCGCCGCCTTCATCCACGGTTTGGCCAGCGCGCCGTAATAGACCGCGCCAGCCATGAACGCCGCCACCGTCGCCAGCAACACCGCCAGATAGTTCACGCCTCCGAAATCCATCGCGTGCTCCCCCCCTGTGCCATCGATGCCCGTGATCTCACGCCGATCCGCACCGGCTTGCAAATCACAATCGGCGGCCACGCGATGCGCACAGCGCTTCAAAGGGGCGGATTGTCGAGCCCGCCCATCCGGCACACTTCCAGCCATTCGTCGCCAGTCACAGGCTGGACCGACAGCCGCATCGACGTGACGAGCGCCATCTTGGCCAGCGTCTCGTTGGCCTTGACCGCCTTGAGCGACACGGGATCGGGCATGTCGCACACCGCCTTGATGTCGACGCACTCCCAGCGCGGATCTTCGGTCGTCGAATCAGGATGGATTTCCTTGCAGATCTCGACAATGCCGACGACTTCGAGGCCCTCGTTGGAGTGATAGAAGAACCCCTTGTCGCCCAGCTTCATGGCACGCATGTTGTTGCGCGCCTGATAGTTGCGAATGCCGTCCCATTCCTCGCCGGCATCGCCCTTGGCCTTTTGCTGCTCCCAGGACCATTTGAACGGTTCGGATTTGAAGAGCCAGTATTGCGCCATGTCGTGCCTATCGATGTTCGGGTTTGAGCGGTCGGGCCAGCAATGTCGCAACCGCGTCATCGACGTCAAGCGCACCATCGAGGATCGCGGCCACCGCCGTGATGATCGGTGCGTCGATGCCGTGGCTGGCGGCAATGCGCGCGGCGACACCGGCGGTGGCGACGCCTTCGGCCAGCTTGAGGCCGTCCGTCGGCAGGCCGCGGCCGATCGCCTGACCATGGGCGAAGTTGCGTGACTTGGCCGAGGCACAGGTCAGGATCAGGTCGCCAAGGCCCGACAGGCCAGACAGCGTTTCGGCACGGCCGCCCAGCGCCACGGCAAGCCGGCTCATCTCGGCAAACCCGCGCGTCGTGAGCGCCGCCTGCGCGCTGGCGCCAAGGCCGCGCCCGGCGACGATGCCGGCCGCGATCGCCAGAACGTTCTTGAGCGCGCCACCCTGCTCGACGCCGGCCGGATCATCGCCCGCATAGAGCCTCAGGCCGGGCCGCGCCAGTGCCGCGCAGGCCGCCATCGCCGCATCCAGATCGTCCATCGCCAGCGTGACGGCGGTCGGCAGACCGATCGCCACATCGGCGGCAAAGCTGGGGCCGGACAGGACCGCGCGCCGGTGATCGGGCGCGATCTGCGCCATGATGCCGGCCATGGTCGCGCCGGTGCCGCGCTCGATGCCCTTGGCGCAGGAAACGAGCACCGCCCCGGTGGGGAGATGCGGCGCAAGATCGGTCAGGACGGCCCGCATTGTCTGCGCCGGAACGACGAGCAGGACGAACCTCGCATCCGCCAGGGCTTGAGCGGCATCGACGGTCGCATCGATGCCGTCAGGCAGCGTCGCATCGCCCAGATAGACGTGGTTGCGCCGGTGGTCCCGCACATCGGCGAGAGCCGCCGCATCGCGCCCCCACAGCGTAACAGGGCCGGGCGCGCGCGCCATTGCCGCCGCCAGCGCCGTGCCCCACGCGCCCACGCCGATCACCGCCACGCTCACCGGCGACACCTCATGCCCTGTCCCTCATGCCTTGGCGCCCTTGCGGCCGCCGCCGATCGCCGGCGCGCTGTCGGCGTCAAGCGGCCAGCGCGGGCGCGGTCGTTCGCCGAAATCGGAGGTTTCGCCGGCGCGGAAATGCTCAAGCCCCGCCCAGGCAATCATCGCCGCATTGTCCGCGCACAATGCCGGCGGCGGCGCGAGAAAACCAAATCCGTTGACCGCGCAAAGCCGTTCCAGCATCGCGCGGATCGCCTGATTGGCGGCAACGCCGCCGGCGACCACCAGCGTCGGGTTCGGTTCACGCACCGTCTGATGGTAGCGCTCCAGACTGCGGCGGATGCGGTCTTCGAGCGAATCGACCACGGCCGCCTGAAACGATGCGCACAGATCGGCAATGTCGGTGTCGGTCAGCGTGCCGAGCGCCGTCGCCCGCTGGCGCAGGGCCGTCTTCAGGCCCGAAAACGAGAAATCGAGCCGTGCTTCGCCCTTGAGCGGGCGTGGCAGGTCGAACCGCTTCGGATCGCCGCGCCGGGCCTGCGCTTCAACCGCCGGCCCGCCCGGGTAGCCAAGGCCGAGCAGCTTGGCGGTCTTGTCGAACGCTTCGCCGAGCGCGTCGTCGATGGTCGTCGCCCAGCGCTCATAATCGCCGAGCCCACGCACCAGCACCACCTGCGTGTGCCCGCCCGAGACCAGCAGAAGCAGGTATGGAAAGGCCAGCGCGTCGGTCAGGCGCGGCGTCAGCGCGTGGCCTTCCAGATGGTTGACGGCGAGATAGGGCTTGGCGCGCGCCATGGCGATCGCCTTGGCCGTCATCGTGCCGACGATCAGCCCACCGATCAGGCCCGGCCCCGATGTCGCCGCAACCGCATCGATCCCGTCCCAGTCGATGCCGGACCGTTCGAGCGAAGCGTTGACCACCGTGTCGAGCTTTTCGACATGGGCGCGCGCGGCGATCTCGGGCACCACGCCGCCAAAGGCCGCGTGCTCGCCGAACTGGCTGTAGACGACATTGGACAGGATCGTGCCGGCGCCATCGTCCTGCGACGCCCGCACGATCGCGGCGGCGGTTTCGTCGCAACTGGTTTCGATGCCAAGCACAGTGAGCATGATTTCGGGCGCATGCATCGATTGCCGCGCCTTTTCAACCGGGTTAGGGAAGCACACCAGCTAACACGGAAGACGAGGCGAGCAAACATTGGCGCCGATGATGGGCACGGTGAAGATCGGAACGCGCGGCAGCCCGCTGGCGCTGGCGCAGGCGCACGAGGTGCGCGACCGGCTGGTCGCCGCGCACGGCATCGCCGCCGATGCCGTGCAGATCGTCGTCATCTCGACGGCCGGCGACCGCATCCTTGACCGGCCGCTGGCCGAGGTCGGCGGCAAGGGCCTGTTCACCGAGGAGATCGAGGCGCAGCTGACGAACGGCGACATCGACATCGCCGTGCACTCCTCCAAGGACATGCCGACCCAGTTGCCGGAAGGGCTGGCACTGACCGCGTTTCTCGAACGCGAGGATGCGCGCGACGCGTTCATCGGCAAGGCAGCCGCGCGCCTGCAGGACCTGCCGCAGGGCGCGGTGGTCGGCACATCCTCGCTGCGCCGGCAGGCGCTGGTGCGCCGTGCGCGGCCGGACGTCGAGGTCGTCCAGTTTCGCGGCAATGTGCAGACACGGCTCAGGAAGCTCGCCGATGGCATCGCCGATGCGACACTGCTTGCCAATGCCGGCCTGCGGCGCCTTGGCATGGCCGACACAATCACAGACCTGATCGACATGGACGTTTTCCCGCCGGCGCCGGGCCAGGGCGCGATCTGCATCGAATCGCGGGCGGGCGACCCGCGCACGGACATGCTCGTCGAACCGCTCAACGACCGGCCAACCCACATCGCGTTGACCTGCGAACGGGCCTATCTGGCCTCGCTCGATGGCTCCTGCCGCACGCCGATCGCCGGCCACGCCCGCATCGACGGTGAGACGATCCGCTTCGCCGGCACCATCCTGACGCCCGACGGGCGGACCAGCCACGACATCGCAATGGATGGCCGGACGTCGGATCCCGAGGGTCTGGGCCGCAGCGCCGGCGACGCCCTGCGCGCAAAGGCCGGGCCCGACTTCTTCGCAAGCTGGACCTGACCTTGGGCGCCCGCCCGCGCGTCATGGTCACGCGCCCCGAACCGGGCGCCTCACGAACCGCACGCGCGCTGCAAGCGGCCGGCTACGAGCCGGTCATCGTGCCGCTGACCGAAATCGTCGCGCTGCCGGTCGACCCGGCGGCGGTGGACCGCGCGACAGGCGCCGATCTGGTTCTGGCGACCTCGATGAACGCAATCCGCCACGCGCCCGAGGCGCTGCTCGCCGCGCTGCGGGACCGGCCGCTGTGGGCGGTGGGCGATGCGACGGCGCAGGCCGCCCAAGAGACCGGTTTTGGTGACGTTCGGTCGGTCGATGGCGACGCGGCGACACTGGCCGAGACGGTTCTGGAGCGAACGCCGGCATCGGCGCGGCTTGCCTATCTGTGCGGCGCAGTGCGTCTGTCGGCGCTGGAGGATGCGCTGGCGACCAACGGCCGCGATGTCATCCCGATCGAGACATACACGGCCAAAAAAGTCAGTCACATGACTGATAAATGGCGCGATGTGGCCGCCACGGGACCGATTGACGCAGTGCTGCTGCACTCGGCCGTCTCGGCGCAGTGCCTCGCGGAAGCCACGGAGCCACAAGACATTGAAAACGCGGTGATAATCGCGATGTCGGAGCGCGTTGCGGCCGCCCTTCCCGATCATGAACGGCAGCGTGCGGTCGTCGCCCGGCGCCCGCGTGATGACGCAATGCTGGCCGCGCTCACGCGGCATCGACCCGCCACCTGACCGCCATCACATCGTCGGCCTTTTCTAACCGGTTGGCCATGCTAGAACCGCCTCGACGCAATGGAGGGCGACAATGGCAAAGCGCGAACGGCCATCGCGCGGC
>CAZSFA010000037.1:9727-20924 GCA_964606055.1 uncultured Oceaniradius sp.
CCAAGGACACGCCCACGAAGAACGCACCCAAGGATGCGTCGGCATCGGAGGCGCCCAAGGCCGGCGCGCCGTCGGGCAACGGCGATGCGGGAACCGCCAAACCAGCCTCGCAGGCCAAACCGCGTGAAACGCCCAAGCCCGCCGCCACGCCGCCGCCATCACAACCATCCACTCCGCCGCAATCGCCGCGCCGGACCGGATTGGGCGCGCTGACAGGCGGCTTGATCGGCGGTCTTGTGGTTCTGCTCGGCGCCGGCGGTCTGCAATGGAGCGGCGTGCTGCCCTCGCTCGCGCCGCAACCCGAACCGCCCGCACCGGTAGACCTGTCGCCGCTCGAAACGCAGATCGGTGATTTACAGGGGCAATTGCAGTCGCTCGCCGAGGCGCAGGCGGCAACGCCCGATGCGCTGGCGCTGCCAGCCGACGTCGCCGAACGGATCGCCGAAGCGCTCGCAGCCGCGCAATCGGCGCAGTCGACCGCCGGCAACGCGCAGGCCGGCCTCGATGCGGCATCGGCCGACATCGAAGCGCTGGCAGGCAGGGTCGAAGCGCTCAGCACCGCCGTTTCGTCCGGCGAAGCGGGCGAGGCGGCTGGCCTTGAAGCCCTCGCCGGTCGGCTGGACGCACTGGAAGGTGCCCTCGACGGCGCGCTTGCAGATGTTGCGGCGGCCGCCGCGACACCGGCCAATGATGGTGCCATCGCCGCGCTCGGCAACGAGCTGACGGCGCGGGTCGACGATCTGGCCTCGCGTATGGATGCACTGGGCGACGCGATGGCAAGCGCCGATGGACGCATCGCCGAAACCGGTCAGGCGATGGCCGCCATGCAGACCGAGACCGCCGACGGTCTGGCCGCCTTGCACGATCGCCTGTCGGCCACCGAAGCCGCGATTGCCGAAGGCGGCGCGGATTCCGCCGTCGTCGCGCAGGCCGTCGCCGCCACCGCGCTCAAGGCGGCCATCGATCGCGGCAGCGCCTTCATGTCGGAACTGGAGACCTATGCGTCGATCGCCGGCGAGGACGACACGGTGACCACCTTGCGCGACTACGCAGCGACCGGTGTGCCGACCATCACCCAGCTTGCCGACCGGTTCGACACGGTCGCCAACGCCATCGTCGCCACCGGTCAGGGGCTCGACGCCGATGCCACCATCGCAGACCGGCTGATGGCCTCGGCACGCTCGCTGGTGCAGGTGCGACCGGTCGGCGAAGTGCCGGGCGACACGCCTGGCGCGATCGCCGCGCGCATGGAAGCGCGCCTGAACGCCGGCGATCTCACTGCGGCGCTCGCCGAATGGGACGCGTTGCCCGATGCGGCCAAGGCGGTTTCGGACGGTTTCGTCGCCCGGCTTCGGGCGCGTCTGACCGTCGATGAACTGGTGACCAACGCGCTCGATGGCGCCATGGCGGCGGCCCGGCCCGCCGCCGACACCCAATAGGCGCGGGAGCACGGCCATGATCAAGGTTCTCATCTTCGTCGCGCTGGTCTTCGCGCTCGGCTTCGGCTTTGCCTTTGTCGCCGACATGCCCGGCGAGGTCGCCATCACCATGGGCGACCAGTTGATGACGGTGTCGCTGATGGTCGCGGTGATCGGCATCGTGTCGATCGTCGCCGCGATCATGCTGACCTGGTGGATGGTGCGGGTGGTGTTCACCTCACCCCAACGCATGCAGCGCTTCTTCCGCGCCCGCCGCCGCGACCGGGGCTATCAATCGCTGTCGACCGGCATCGTCGCCGCCGGCGCGGGCGATGCCGCCGCCGCGCGGCGCATGCTCGAACAGGCCGGCGGCCTGCTCAACGAGACCACCGAGCCGCTGATCCAGTTGCTCGACGCCCAGGCGACCTTGCTCGAAGGCAAGCATGACGACGCGCGCGCCAAGTTCGAGGCGATGCTCGACGATCCGGAACTGCGTATGCTCGGCATGCGCGGCCTGTACATGGAAGCGCAGCGGCTGGGCGACCGCGACGCGCAGCGCCATTATGCCGAGCGCGCCGCCGAACTGGCACCGCAGCTGACCTGGGCCGGCCGCGCCGCAATCGACCTGAAGACGGCGACCGGCGACTGGGACGGCGCGATCCGCCTGATCGACAAGCAGAAGGGCGCAAGCCAGATCAGCAAGGACGAGGCCGGCCGCAAGCGCGCCGTGCTGCTGACCGCGCTGGCGATGGACAACGCCGAGGTCGACCCTGCCCGCGCCAAGCAGTCGGCGCTGGAAGCGCACCGCCTGCAGCCTGATTTCGCGCCCGCCGCCGTCACCGCCGCCGAGGCCGCCTTTCGGCTCGGCGAGATGCGGCGCGGCGTCAAGGTACTTGAGACCGCGTGGCGCAAGACGCCGCATCCGGAAGTCGCGCTGGCCTATGTCAACGCGCGGCCCGGCGATTCCGCGCTCGACCGGCTCAAGCGGGCGCAGCGTCTTGAATCGCTCAAGCCCAACAACACCGAATCCGCGCTGATCGTCGCGCAGATGGCGCTGGAGGCCGGCGAGTTTCAGGCCGCGCGCAAGGCCGTCGCCTTCATCCTGCGCAACGAGCCGCGCGAGAGCGCCTTCATGCTGATGGCCGACATCGAGGATGCCGAGACCGGCGATCAGGGCAAGGTGCGCGAATGGCTGTCGCGGGCCGTGCGCGCGCCGCGCGACCCGGCCTGGACGGCGGACGGCTATGTCGCCGAGAAATGGGCGCCGTTCTCGCCGGTGACCGGGCGCATCGACGCGTTCGAGTGGAAGGTGCCGGTCGAGCGGATCGCAGCGCCCACCATCGAGAACGATCTCGACCCGATGGTGCCGGGCACGCCGTCCGACCGTGGCGCGCCGCCCGAGGCAGACGACGCGCAGATGGTGTCGTTGCCGCCCGCGGCGCCGGCCACCGAGCCCGAGCCTGCGCCGGCCGCGCCGGCAAAACCGGTGCGGACGATCGGAGCGCCGGCCGATCTGGCCGGCCGTGTCGAGACCGCGCGGCGCGAACGCGAAAAGCAAAATGAGATCACCCGCGCCGAAGCATCGGCCAAGGCGGCAGCGCTGACGACCGCCAAGCCGGACCCGGTTGCCGGCGACGGCGACGGCGACGGCGATCAAGACAAGGTGATCGAGGCGACGCCCGCCAAAACGACGCCTGCCAGCGAAACGGCCGGCCAGCCGGCCAAACCGGAAGCTGCGGCGGTTCCGGCGGATGATGCCCGGACCGAAGACGCGCCACCCACGAGCGCCGCAAGGCCGGCCAACGGCAAGGCGGACGACGCGTCGGGGCCGGAGATCGCCGCCGACGCTGGCGCCCAGGCTGCGTCGAAAGCGCCTGCCCCTCCCGCGGCGGGCAAGCCGGACGGGGAAGCAGCGAAAGCGGCAACGCAAGAGGCGGAAACGGCCAGGAGGGAGCCGGCCAAACCGGCTGCTGCCAAACCGGCCTCCGTCAAGCCGGACACCCAGGCAGCCGAGCAAGCCCCGCTGGTTGCGCCGATCCCCGACGATCCGGGCATCGACCCCGATGCCGACGACGCCGAGGCCGACAAGCCGCGACGCTTCCGGTTGTTTTAGCCCTCCAGACGTTTAGATAGGGCGTCAAACCACAACCGACTGTGATCGGGCGCATCGGCCCGACGTCAGGGCCATGCGCGGGGCCACGTCATGCTGGATCGATTTCGTTCCTTTGTCAGAGAGATGGTCGACGGGATCGACGGGTCCAGGGACGACCCGAGCCCGGACAGCCCGCAGCTCGCCGCCGCCGCGCTGATGTACCATGTCATCCAGGCCGACGGCATGCTGCGCCCGGTCGAGCGGCAGCGCTTTGCCGATGTGCTCGCCGAGGAGCACAAGCTCGACGAGACCGAACTCAAGGCGCTGATGGACCGCGCCCGCGAGGCCGACGGCGAAGCGGTCGATCTGTACCGCTTCACCTCCGTGCTGATGGACTCGATGGAAGAAAGCCAGCGCATCGGGTTCATCGAGGTTCTGTGGGAGATGGTCTATGCGGACGGCCATCGCCACGAACTCGAGGACAATGTGGTCTGGCGCATTTCCGAACTGCTCGGCGTGAGCGGCCGCGACCGGGTGCTGATGCGCCAGCGCGTGCAGGAGCGGCTCGGCATTTCAAGCGGCTCCGATGAGGCGTGAACCCCAGGCGACGGACGGCCCAGTGGCCGGACCATCGCACAGGAAACCCATCCTGATCATCCTGCACCAGGCGACGTCGTCGCCCGGGCGCGTCGGGCAGATGCTTGCAGCGCGCGGCCACGCGCTCGACATCCGCCGCCCGCCGCTGGGCGACCCGTTGCCCGAAACGCTCGAACACCATGCCGGCGCGGTGATGTTCGGCGGGCCGATGAGCGCCAATGACGGTGACGACTTCGTCAAGCGCGAGATCGACTGGCTGGCCGTTCCGCTGGCCGAGGACAAGCCGTTCTTCGGCATCTGCCTGGGCGCACAGATGTTGGTCAACCATCTGGGCGGCACCGTCGCGCCGCATCCGGACGGCCATGCCGAGATCGGCTGGTATCCGCTGGCGCCGACGCCGGAAGGCGAGGCACTGCTCGACTGGCCGGAGATGATCTACCATTTCCACGTCGAAGGGTTTTCGATGCCCGCCGGCGCGGTGTCGCTGGCGACCGGGCCGACCTACCCCAACCAGGCCTTCCGCTACGGCGACAACGCCTGGGGCGTGCAGTTCCACGCCGAACTGACACAGGCCATGATGCAGCGCTGGGTGGTGCGCGGCGCGCACCGCTTTGACATGCCCGGCGCGCAGATCGGTCGCGATCACCTCAACGGGCGGCTGTGGTACGACCACGCCGTGCGCCGTTGGCTGAACGATTTCCTCGACATCGTCTTCGAGCGCGGCGCGCGCTGACCGCCTACTCGCGCCGGTCGAGCCGCCGTACATCGCGCAGTTGCGGGAACAGATAGGCCCAGCCCGCCGCGACCGCCATCGCGCTGACGCCGCCGACCAGCACCGCCGGCACCGCGCCGATCCACGCAGCGACGAAACCGGCACGCATGTCGCCCAGTTCGTTCGAAGCGCCCAGGAACACGATGTTGACCGCATTGACCCGGCCGCGCACCGCATCGGGCGTCCAGATCTGCAACAGCGTTTCGCGGATATAGACGCTGATCATGTCGAACGCGCCGATCAGCGCCAGGCTGATCACCGACAGCCATGCCACCGTGGACAGGCCGAAGATGACGGTCGACAGGCCAAACAGCCCCACCGAGACCAGAAGGATGCGGCCGGCATGGTTCTGCACGGGCGAGGCGGTCAGGTAGATGACCATCAGGACCGCACCCACGCCGGGTGCCGCGCGCAACAGGCCCAGCGCCCACGGCCCGGCATCGAGCACATCGCGCGCAAAGATCGGCAGCAGCGCCACCGCGCTGCCCAGGAACACCGCGAACAGGTCGAGCGAGATCGCGCCCAGCACCACTTTCTGGTCGCGGATGTAGCGCAGCCCGTCAAACAGCGAATCGAAGGTCACCTTGATGACCTCGGCGCGCGCGGCCGGCTTGGGGATCATCAGCGTCAGGACCGTGGAGGCGGCGAACATCAGCGCCGCCGCGCTGTAGGCGGCATTGGCGCCCAGCCCGTAGAGCAAGCCGCCGACCACCGGCCCGACGATCGAGCCGACCTGCCAGGCCGACGAGTTCCACGCCACCGCGTTGGGAAAGACCCGGTTGGGCACCAGGTTGACGACCAGCGACTGCGAGGCCGGCGCAAAGAACGCGCGCGCGACGCCCAGCCCGAACAGCGCGACGAAAATCGGCATGGGCGATGCCAGCCCACGCCATGAATAGAACAGGATCGCCAAAGCGCACAGGACCGCCAGCGCGGTTGACGCGGCCATCACCGTGCGGCGGCCGAAGCGGTCGGCCACGACGCCGGTGACCAGCACCAGCATCAGGAGCGGCAGGAACTGGACAAGGCCCACAATGCCCAGATCGAGCGGATCGCGCGTCAGGTCATAGACCTGCCAGCCGACCGCGACCGCCACGATGTTGGTGGCGAAGGTGACCGCGAACCGCGCCGTCCAGTATTTGGTGAAGGCCGGGTAGCTGAACGCCTCGAACCGGCCGACCGGCCGCATATCCTCGTCGTCGCCTGGGTTGGGGTCGATGCCGGTGTCGTCAGCATCCTGGGAGCGATCGGTCATCGGATCGCGATAAGGCTTTTGGCGCCGGGGCACAAAACCTTTCTGGCCCGATCGGCATCTCTTGCGCGCGCGACCCGCCTGCGGCGCTTGACGGTCGCGTTGCCGGCGACGCGCCGCGCCCGACACAGCCGCTTGCCGATGCCGCGGCGGTTGCTTATGTGATGGCCATCCAAGCCAGAAGGAGCCAGCACGTGGGCGCGGCCATCATCAACACCATCGATTTCGCGTTGCAGATCTACATCTTCATCGTGATCGGCGCGGTCATCTTCTCCTGGCTCTACGCCTTCAACGTGGTCAACACGTCCAACCGCTTCGTGGCGATGCTGGGCGAGTTCTTCTACAAGGCCACAGAGCCGGCGCTGCGGCCCATCCGCCGCTTGATGCCGGATCTGGGCGGCATCGACATCTCGCCGATCATCCTGTTCATCATCGTCTACTTCATCCGCCAGATCCTGTGGCGGGTCATCGCGCCGGCGATCACATAGGCCGGCCAACCCCCTCATCGATCGGCACGTTCACTGCCGCTCAAGGGCGGTGGCAGTGTCTGCGCCACCGCGCCCATCGCGACGGCCATGATCGGAATCATCAGATAGCGCAGGCCGATATCGGCAAGGTAGTCGGGCAGACTGTCGCCGGACATCGGAACCAGCACGACAAGATCGAGCGCCAGATTGATGGCAAGCCACACTGCCCCGATGACGAGCCCCGTCGCAATTGAAGGCTGCGCCCGCCGAAAGGCGAGGACGAGAAGCACCGCGCCAACCGCTCCGCCGATGACCACCATCAGCGATTTGAACAGCGGTTCGGCGATCACAAGCGCGCCGGTCCTGTCGAAAAAGGCGATCGAGACGATGAACGGCACCGCCCAGGACAAAAGGCCGAACAGCCAGATTCGCCAGTTGGAAAAATGAGCCATGACAGAGCCTCCCCGGCGCCCACCATGGCGCGCCGCCGGGACCTGTCCTTGCGTTGCGTCAAACGGGGAAATGGAGGCACCGCGATGCTGACGATCGGATCGACGACGCCGACCCACGGTCCAGTCAGGTGTCCGCCCTGGCGCGGTCGATCGCCTCGACGATCAGGCGCTCGGCGGTCGCGCGGTCCTGCCAGCCGCCCAGCTTGACCCATTTGCCCGGTTCGAGATCCTTGTAGTGCTCGAAGAAGTGCTCGATCTGGTGCAGCGTGATCTCGGGCAGGTCGGTGTAGTCGTCAACCCCGTCATAGCGGCGCGTCAGCCCGGGCGAGGGCACCGCGATCACCTTTTCGTCCTGACCCGAATTGTCCTCCATCAGCATCACGCCGATCGGCCGCACATTGATGACGCATCCGGGTATCAGCGGTCGGGTGTTGCAGACCAGGACATCGATCGGATCGCCATCGTCGGACAGCGTGTGCGGTACGAAGCCGTAATTGCCGGGGTAGGACATCGGCGTATAGAGGAAGCGGTCGACGACCAGCGTGCCCGCCTCCTTGTCCAGCTCGTATTTGATCGGCTGGCCGCCAAGCGGCACCTCGACGATGACATTGACGTCCTTTGGCGGTTGGTCGCCGATGGTAATGGCGTCGATGCGCATGGCGGTCTCCGGGTTGGCGCGCGGGCGGCGAAACGAACATGGCCGTTTCGCAACGCAGCCACGACGGGAAAGCCCGGCGTTGATACCGTGCATGCTGCACCGCCACAACACGACCTTGGGCGTGGTGACGGCGACCAACGGCGGCGCTTTGACGCGCAACCGGATCAGCGCATGTTGAACAGTTCCTGATGGAAGTCGCCGCGTGCAAGGCCATGCGCCACAAGGTCGTTGCGGATCGCATGGCCAAATGGCGCCGGCCCACAAAACCAGACGCTGGCCGACGCCCATTGCGGAACCAGCTGACGCAGTCCCTCGCCGGAGACCCTGGCGCCCTCATCGGCCACGAAGAAATGCAGGGTCACATTGGCCGCTTCCGCATCCGCCCTCAAACGCGCCTCCACGTCAGCCTGCCGGGAGGGCACCGCATAGACGAGATCGACCGGCCGGTCCTCGGGCGTCAGCGCCCTTTGCTGCATGCGCGCGATAAAGGGCGTGATGCCGATGCCGCCCGCGACCCAGATCTGTCGCGGTTTGCTGTCATCGAAGGTGAAGCAGCCATAAGGGCCTTCGACCTGCACCGCCTTGCCGACTTCCAGGCTTTCGGGCAGCAGGTCGGTGTAATCGCCAAGCCCGCGGGTCACGAACATGATGTTCCGTGTCGTCGGATCCCAGGCCGAAGCGATTGTGAACGGGTGTTTGCCCTCTTTCCTGTCGAACGTCACGAAAGCGAACTGCCCGGCCTCGTGCCCCTTCCAGCGATCGTCGATCGTGATGTGCGACGAGATCACGCGGACATCCGGGAACGACTGGACAAGATTGATCACGCCGCCGGCGCGATCGCCGCGACCGATCTGACGCGTAAGCGCCATCAGCGCCGCCAGAGTTCCGCCCGCGATCAACAGACCCGTCGCGATCCCAATCGGCTGCGGCCATGCGCGGAACTCGAACAACGCCACCGAATGGAAGACCGCCAGCAGGTAGGTGACGGCCAACAGCGTGTGGGTTGAAACGAATGCCTTGTAGGGAACCCATCGGACCAGCGCCAGAACGATCAGGATGACGGACGGATAGAACGCGAAGTTGCCGATGGGCCCTGCAACACCATGAAGTCCGTGCATGAATGCCCGCACCGGCCCCATCGCCGCCTCACTGACCGGCCAGACGCTCTGGCCAATCAGCGTCTCGTCATGGCCCATCCCCTCGGCAACGCGCATCAGCACCCAATGGGCGAGGGCGGTGACCAGCGCGGCGATTCCGAGCCATTTGTGCAGCCGGTAGGCCTTGTCGAGCCCGTCGAGCCTCTGCTCCAACCATCGCGACCGTGTCGCAAGGATCATGGCCGCGCTCATGACGCCGATGGCCAGTGTGCCCGAATACTGAACAAGCAACCGGAACAGGTCCAGTTGCGACAGCGGATCGGGCAAACCGAACTGTGCGGCCGCCCAAAACAGTGTGAGGCCAACCAGAAGAGTCCAAAAGACCAGCTTGATGCGTTTCATGATGGGATCCGGGCAAAGGAAAGGTGGATTCTGCGCGTGGAAGCCATCGCGCAGGCACCGCCACCTATCGCGGCGCGCGGGTCATCTCATTTACAATTGTTAATCGTTTTCGGTATTGGCTTGTGTGCCGCGGCCAAGGAGCGCGGACGATCGGGCGCACGAACCACCAATTCGATGCGACGCTTGACGCGCCATGCATCGTGGAAAGGACGTCAGGTTCCCAGCCGCTTCATCAAAGTGCATCGTCCCGGGAGTTTTGAGACACGACCATGAAGGTTTCTGCCGAACTGCGCGATGCGTTTCGCGGACGGGGCGAGGTGCGCAGCCTCGCCAAGAAAACGCCCGTTCTCGAACAGGGCGATGTCAGCCGCCACGCCTACTTCGTGGAATCAGGGTGTCTGCGGCTGTGGCTCAACGACGACGGCGCAAGCGTGTCGCTCAAGTTCTTCCTGCCCGGCGAACTGTGCGCATCGCTGGACAGCCTCTACCACCAGCGGCCCAGCCGATACGGGATCGACGCCATCCAGCCTTCGGTCGTGCGCGTCTGCGAGAAGCGGCATCTCCAGGACTTCATGGACCAGTCGCCAGCGTTTCGCGAGTACATCAACTCGGTGATGGTGCATTGCATGGCCGATTACCAGAACCTGTTTGCCGACCGGGTCACGCGGAAACCCGAAGACCGATACCGGGCGCTGATCGAGCAGGATCCCGAGGTTCTGGACACCGTGCCACTGCACTATGTGGCATCCTATCTGGGCGTCACACCGGTCTCGCTGAGCCGCATCCGACGAAAACTCGGCCACACTTAACATTCGTTAAGGCGTTATCTGGCGTTTCCGCCCAGTGGGGCACATCCGGCGATGCCTTGATGATGATGGCCGCCGTTTCCCATATGCGTTGATTTATCGGCTCAACGCGCTGATATTTTGCTTCAGGACATAATACTTCACGAGTGATTCAATGAGTGCTTCAAAAACAACAATTGGCCGGGCAATACTTGCGGTCGGAATCTTTTGCGGCTTTGTCAGCTTCTGGTACACGCTGGAGTTCACCTGGACTCCCGAGTTTCAGGCGGTCAATCTCCCCGATGGGCCGACCCATTCCAACTATCACGCCTTCCGCGGTGCGATGTTGGCCCTCGCCGTCAACTTGCTGCTGGTCTGGGTTGCCGTCAAAGCGACCACGCTCCGGTTCGAGTCGTGGGCGATCGTCACATTCCTCGCCGTCTTCTACTACCTTGGCTGGTGGGCCGCCTGGCCGATCTGGGGGTACCATGCGCCGTCGCTCGGTGCGGAACTCAATCACGTCGGGGGCACGGTTGGCGGCCTCGTCGGACTGGTACTGCTGAGACCAGCCCGGAACGCATAGGCGCGCAGCAAAGGACAGGGGCGACCCTGCCTGCGGTCGATATCGGTCGACCCGGCTATCCCGGCTTCCGGGCCGTCACGGCGATCCAGGGGATCTGGACGTCAGTTTCATGGCCTCCACCGAGATAGTCGGTCACCGACAGGGATGCCCAAGGGCCAACGCGGTCATACATCGCAATCGCCTGTTCGCCGGACAGAAAGTTGAAGTAACGGCCGTAACGGTCCCGACCCTCCTGCCCGCCCGCCTTGTATGTCGCGTGGTGCAGACCGCCCGGGCGCAACGCATTCCTGATCTTGCAGAGGATGGCGGGCAAGGTCTTGCGCGGCACGTGCAGCAGAGAAGCATGGGCCCACACCGCATCATAGGCTTCGACCGCGTCGAGATCCTCAAAGCGCATCACGCGGACCGGGCGCTCCAGAAGGGTCTCCGCCTTGCGCGCCATCTCCGCGATGCCATCGGTCGGATCGACATCATGGCCGGCCGCGATCATGGCCCGTGCATCGCGGCCGCCGCCGCAGCCCAGCTCAAGGATCCGTGAGTTCGGCGCGAGTTGTTCGAGAAACGCCGGCAGGTGCCGGCTCGCACCGCCCGGACCGCTGGCGACGTAATCCGGAGCGTGCGA
>CAZSFA010000037.1:21024-22155 GCA_964606055.1 uncultured Oceaniradius sp.
TCGTCAATCCCAGACGAACGCGACCTTGCGCAGGCGGCGGCCGTCGAACACTTCGGCGCCTTCGGCAACCGCGCGGCCGCCCCGGCCGCGATAGAAGTCGAGCGCGCCGTCATTCTCTTCGAGCGCCCAGACGACGACGCCCCGGCAGCCATGCGCCGAAAGCCGTTCGCGGGCGGCCGAAAACAGCCGCGAGCCCAATCCGATGCCCTGATGCTCGGGCCGCAGGTAAAGCTCATAGACTTCGCCATCCTGCGGCAGCGCGCGGGCGCGGTTGAGGCCGAACGTGACATAACCGGCAACCGTGCCGCCGACATCGATCACCAGCATCGACGTGCCCCGGCGGATCGCCCGCGCCCACCAGCGGTCATCGCGCCGGTTGATCATGCCGCGCAGCGATGCGTGCGGGATGATGCCGGCGTAGGCGTTCTGCCAGGCCAGCGCGTGCACGTCCGCCACGGCCCCCGCATCGCGGGGTTCGGCGGGGCGTATGTCGAGGGTCAACGCGGGCATGGCGCTGGCAAGTGTGATGCAGCCCGCAACGCGCGGCAAGCGGATTTGTCGCCCGCCCACCGCCTATTCACATTCTGTGTATGACAGCACCGGCAACGCCGTGAACGGCCGCGCGCCGTTGCCGCGTCAGGCGCTGGCGCGGCCCTTTTCAAAGCGTTTGCGCTCATGCGGGTCGAGATAGAGCTTGCGAAGCCGCATCGATTTGGGCGTCACCTCGACCAGTTCGTCGTCCTGGATCCAGGAGAGCGCGCGCTCCAGCGTCATCTGCACTGGCGGGGTCAGCTTGACAGCGTCATCCTTGCCGGCGGCGCGGACATTGGTCAGCTTCTTGCCCTTGAGCACGTTGACTTCCAGGTCGTTGTCGCGCGTGTGGATTCCGATGATCATGCCCTGGTAGACCTTGGCGCCCGGCTCGATCACCATCGGCCCGCGATCTTCCAGGTTGAAGAGCGCATAGGCCACCGCCTCGCCGGGCTCGTTGGCGATCAGAACGCCATTGGTGCGGCCGGCGATCGGTCCGCGATAGGGCGCATAGGCGTGGAACAGCCGGTTCATGATGGCGGTGCCGCGCGTGTCGGTCATCAGTTCGGACTGATAGCCGATCAGGCCGCGCGTCGGCGC
>CAZSFA010000038.1:0-14680 GCA_964606055.1 uncultured Oceaniradius sp.
CCTGACCCGCGACAGCCGGGTGGTCGAGCGCAAGAAGTACGGCAAGGCCAAGGCCCGCCGCAGCTTCCAGTTCTCCAAACGCTGACCACGGCGCCGGCCGACGCCTTGTCGTCGGCCGCGCAGTGTCGCATGTTGGCAGCAGATCGAAAGCGGGGGCCCGGCCCCGCTTTTTTCATTCGTCCGCCGGCACTAGACTGGCCCGATGGAACCTTTCCCGCAGATGCTCACCGGCGGGCACCCCAATGCGCTCGGCCGCACGCTCGAGGTGGTCGACATCGTGCTCGCCGATCACGATCGACTGGCCGATCTGTACGATTGCTGCCTCGATGACGACGAGATCGTGCGCCTGCGCGCCTTCAACGGCATACGCCGCGTGTTCAACGCCAAACCGGACTGGTTCGACACCTATGTCGAGCGCTTCTGGACCGAGATCGCCGCGATCGATCAGCCATCGGCCAAGTGGACCGTCGCGCAGCTCGCGCTTGAACTGCAGGACCGGCTGTCGGCCGATCAGCGCCGTCGCGCGACCGATATCCTGATCGACATCCTGCACACGCAAGATGACTGGATCGCGCTCAACATGGCGATGAAGACGCTCCAACACTGGGCCAAGACGAACAAGTCCTTCGCGGCGCGGGTCGAGCAGCGAACGCGGGAGCTGGCCGGCGACCGGCGGCGATCGGTTGCAAATGGCGCGCGAAAACTGTTGAACGCGCTTGATCTTTCCCTTCTGTGAGCGGCGATCATGTCCGTATCGACGACCATCGACCACGCCTTTTCGGCGCCCGGACTGACCGGCGCGGCCAAGGACCCGACCTATGCGGGTGCGCTGTCGTTCATGCGCCGCCGCTACGCCAAATCGCTCGACGGCGCAGATGTGGCGGTGTTCGGCGTGCCGTTCGATGCGGCCACATCCAACCGTCCCGGCGCCCGGTTCGGCCCGCAGGCGATCCGCCGCGCCTCGGCGATCATGGACAACGATCCGCAGTACCCGTTCGGCTTTGACCTGTTCGAGACACTCGCCGTCATCGATCGCGGCGACCTGCTGCTCGACTATGGCGATCATGCCGCAACGCCCGGCGTCATTGAGGCGGCCGCCGCCGAGATGATCGCCGCCGGGGTCTTCCCGCTCGCGCTGGGCGGCGACCACTTCGTCACCTGGCCGCTGCTCAAAGCGCAGGCCGGCAAGCATGGTCCGATCGCCCTTGTGCAGTTCGACGCCCACCAGGACACATGGCCGGACGCCGACGGCCGCATCGATCACGGCACGTTCGTCGGGCGCGGCGTGCGCGCGGGCATCATCGACGCGGACGCATCGATCCAGATCGGCATCCGCACCCATGCGCCCGATGACTGCGGCATCCGGATTCTCTACGGCCAGGACGTCGAGGAAATGAGCGCGACCGCAATCGCCGAAGCGATCTACGCGCGCGTCGGCGGCAAAGCCTGCTACATCACCTTCGACATCGATTGCCTCGACCCGGCGTTCGCGCCCGGCACCGGCACGCCGGTCGCCGGCGGGCCATCGAGCGCGAAGATGCTCGGCGTGCTGCGGCACCTCAAGAACCTCAACATGGTCGGCGCCGACGTTGTCGAGGTTGCGCCCGCCTACGACCATGCCGATATCACGGCAATTGCCGGCGCGGCGGTGGCGATGCATTATCTCGGTCTTCTGGCCAACGCCGGACGGCGCTGAGCGAACCGACCGGCGCGAAAGCGGATTCAATCTGCCAACAGCATGCCGCAAGGCACGGACAACAAAGGGATTTCCAGGCGATCATGGCTGCCACCATCTTCATCGACGGCGAACACGGAACCACTGGGCTGCAAATCCGCGACCGCCTGCAGCGCCGGACCGACATCACGCTCGCCTCGCTGGCCGTCGAGGATCGCCGCGACACCATCAAGCGCACCGACATGCTGCGCGCCGCCGACATCGCCATCCTGTGCCTGCCCGACGATGCGGCGCGCGAATCGGTGGCGCTGGCGGGCGACGCGCCGACGCGGTTCATCGACGCTTCGACCGCGCACAGAACCCATGCCGACTGGGTCTATGGCTTCGCCGAGATCGAGGCCGGCCATGGCGAGCGCATCGCAAGGGCGCGCCATGTCTCCAATCCGGGCTGTTATTCGACCGGCGCCATCGGCATCCTGCGGCCGCTGGTCGCCGCCGGCATCCTGCCGCGCGACTACCCGGTCACGATCAACGCGGTGTCGGGCTATTCGGGCGGCGGCAAGGCGATGATCCGCCAGATCGAGGATCAGGTGGCCGAGGACCGGATCACCGCGCCGCATTTCGCCTATGCGACGGCCCTGCGCCACAAACACGTGCCCGAAATCGTCGAGCGGTCCGGCCTGAAACGCCGGCCGCTCTTCACGCCGGCGGTCGGCAAGTTTCCTCAGGGCATGCTGGTGCACATTCCGCTGTTCTGTGACCTGCTCAACGACGGCGCCGGCATCGGGCGCGTCCACGATGCGCTGTCGGCGCACTATGAGGGGCAGTCGATCGTGCGCGTGGCGAGCCTGTCTGAAACCGCCGCCCTGCCCCGCATCGACGCCACCGCCATGGCTGGCACCGACCGGATGGAGGTCCATGTCTGCGGCACCGAGGGCGACGGCCAGATGAACCTGGTCGCCTCGCTCGACAATCTGGGCAAAGGCGCTTCGGGCGCGGCGGTCCAGAACCTTGATCTGATGCTCTCCGGCGCCTGACGCGCCGCCGGTCAGGCGTAGCGGTGCGCCCGGCCATCGGCCAGCGACAGCGGGCCGACCATGCCGCGCCAGTGCGCGACCGCGAACGCCAGCGTGAAGAACGCGAGCGCCTGATGCACCAGCGCCCACGAAAGCGGCACCACCATCACCAGCGTGACGATGCCGACAAGCGCCTGCCCGACGACCAGCGCGGCAAGCAGCCAGGCGCGGCGCGCATGGGTGGAACCCGGCGCCCAGTAGCTGCAATGGATCGCGTGCGCGATGACCGCGACCAACAGCACATAGGCGCCGATCCGGTGCGTGAACTGCACGATGGCGGGGTTTTCCACCCAGTTGCGCCAGCCGGTCGCCGGATCCCAGACGGCCGAAGGAAACAGCCCCTCGCCCATCATCGGCCACTCGTTGAACACCCAGCCGGCATCAAGGCCGGCGACCAGCGCGCCCAGATAGATCTGGACAAAGACCAGAACCGCCAGCAGCCCGGCCCAGAACGGCGCGCGCGCCGTCGGTTTCAGATCGGACGCATGCGGCGCAAGGCCCCGCGCCACCCAGACGATGCCACCAAGGATCAGCGCCGCCATGCACAGATGCACCGCAAGCCGGTAGTGGCTGACATCGACACGTTCGGTCAGACCCGAAGAGACCATCCACCAGCCGATGAACCCCTGCAGCCCGCCGAGCGCCAGAAGGCCGAGCAGAGCAGGTTTGACGCGGCCGTCGAGCCGGCCGCTAACCCAGAAGACGAGGAGCGGCAGCGCGAACACCAGTCCCAGCGCGCGCGCCAGGAAGCGATGGCCCCATTCCCACCAATAGATGAACTGGAACTCGGCCATCGACATGCCGCGATTGATCAGTTGGTATTCGGGGATCTGCCGATAGAGTTCGAGTTCGGCTTCCCATTGCGCCGCCGTGAGCGGCGGGATGACGCCGTGGATCGGCGCCCATTCGGTGATCGAAAGCCCTGAATCGGTCAGCCGCGTCGCGCCGCCCACCGTCACCAGCACCATCAGCACGAGCGCGGTGACGTAGAGCCAGCCGCGCACGGCGGCGCGATCGCGCAGTTCCCGTTT
The DNA here is from genome assembly GCA_964606055.1 of uncultured Oceaniradius sp. Taxonomy (GTDB): domain Bacteria; phylum Pseudomonadota; class Alphaproteobacteria; order Rhizobiales; family Rhizobiaceae; genus Roseitalea. The sequence goes on from CAZSFA010000038.1 coordinate 3,783, forward strand.
GGCATGGGTGCGTTCGGTCGCCGCGCGCGCCGGCATGGGCGTCGTTTCGGCAACGGTCATCGGAGCGGTCTCGCGTGCATGGGCGGCAAATTGCAAATCGCCGCCCTGCCCGCAAGTGCCGCTTTGTCGCGGCGGCCCGCCGCACCCCGCCGCCCCCGGCAACGCTTGGCACGACGGGCCGGCGTGCTACATGGCGCGGGAAAAGGAATTGCCATGCCCGTCCGCCTCAAACGCTTCATCGGCATGATCGCGCTGATTGCGCTCGTTGTCGTCTACTCGTTGGTCGCCATCGCCATCGCCTCATTCCGGCTGGCCGAGAGCCCCTGGTATGTGCATCTGGCGTTCTTCGGCTTCGCCGGCGTCTTCTGGATCCTGCCGGCGATGTTCATCATCTCGTGGATGGAACGGCCGCCCCGCAAGTCCGACACGCCGTGAGGCGTCGCGACAGCGACCGCTAAAGCGTGACGATCCGCCGCCCGCGATTGGCCGCCGGCACGGTGATGCCCGTCAGCATGGTCTGCATGTAGTGCGGCCGCTGGTATTCGCCGTTGACCGAGATGCGCGGCAGGCAATGCAGGAATGATCGGTGCTGTTCATGCAACAGGCCGTGCCGCGTCGTCACCGCCGACCGGTACCCGGCCTGCTTGACCAGATCGACCTCGCGGCGGCCGACCGCGCCGGCGTTGCCATAGGGATAGGCAAAATGCGCCGGGCGTTGGCCCAGTTCGACCTCGATGACACCGGCGGCCTGCGCGATCTCGAAACGGGCGCGCTCGGCATCGAGCCGGGCGAGGCTGAAATGGTTGATCGTGTGCGCGCCGATCGTGCACAGCGGGTCGGCGGCGATCTGGCGCAATGACGTCCAGTCCATCACCGCCTCGCGGCAATGGGCATGGACATCGATGCCATAGGCACGGCCCAACTCGCGCACGAAGCGGCGCTGGCCGTCCTCGTCGAGCTCTGTCTGAAGATAGCGCAGCAGCCGGTCATAGGCTGCCGACTTGCCCGATGGCGACGCCGTTTCCAGAACCTGCGGGCCTTCATCGGTGACGAAGGATACCCGGTCGTAGCGCTCGATGATCAGCGCCAGCACCTCCCACCACAGGAAGGCGCGCGCTTCCACCAGCCCCGGACAGACATAGATCGTGTACGGCACGTTGTGGCTGCGGAACACCGGCGCGCCCGCGGTCAGGTTGTCCCGGTAGCCGTCATCGAGCGTGATCGCCGCAAAGCGCTCGTCGGTGTGGCCGGCGGCAAGGCGGTCGACCACTTCATCGAGCGACACGAAGCGCCAGTTCAGGCGCTTGAGCCGGTCGAGCACGACATCGACAAACTCCGGCGTCACCGACAGAAAGGCATTCAGGCCCGACCCGTGCAACGGCGGCCCGATCCTGTGCAGCATCAGGATCGCCCCGACCCCCTGCAGCAGCGGCCGCGACAGCGCGGCAATGCCCGACACATGGGCACCGATCATGAACGATTTTCGGAGCAGGGTCTTGGTTTGCGGCATCGATCAGGCTCGGCGACGGACAGGCGATGGCGCGGCCTGCAACGAAATCGAAACCCGCCTTCGATAAGTATAGTGGCGAAAGGCTGAAGACATGGTTGACGCGATCCTGAACGCCGAAGATGCATCGGCAAATCCGGTGCTGCCCGACGTGACCGTGCGATTGGTCGAGGATCGCGACGCTGTCAATGCAGCCATCGACGCAATCGCGCCCCTGGCGGTGCACACCACCGCCCAGCACCCTGCCTTCCTGAAGGCCTGGATCGCCCAGACGCAGGCGCGACCCGCCTTTATCATGGTGCAGGCCGGCGATGCCGGCCCGGTGCTCCTGCCGCTGGAGGTCGATGCGGCGCACACGGCGCGCTATTGCGGCGGCCGCCACGCCAACGGCAACTTCCCGGTCGGTCGCGCCGACGATCTGATCGCCTTGCACGGGCTCGGCCTGCCGCCGATCGCGTCAGCGCTGGCGAATGCGAACCTGACGGCGTCCGCGATCATCCTTGAACGTCAGCACAAGACGCTGCGGGGCATTCCCAATCCGTTCGTCGATGCGCAGAGCGTCGCCAGCCCCAACATCGCGCTGTCGCTGGCGCTTGAGGGCTACATCGAAAGGCTCAAGGGCTCGCGCAGCGGCAAGCAGAAGCTGAAGAAACTGCGCAGCTACCGCCGCAAGCTCGATGCGATGGGCGCGGTCGGCTTTCGCCACCCTGTCGACAAGGCCGACACGCACCAGGTGCTCGATCGCTTCTTTGCGCTCAAGGCCGACCATTTCCGTCAGGCCGGCATCGCCGACGTGTTCGGCGACACCCAGACCCGCGCGTTCTTCGAGCGGCTGTTTGCCGATGGCGGCAAAACGTTCGAACTGCACGCGCTGACCGTCGACGGTGAGATCGCGGCGATGATCGGCTGTTCGGCCCATCAAGGGCGCATGACGGTCGAGTTCGGCTCCTACGATCCGCGTTTCGCCAGCGCCCGGCCGGGCGAACTGCTGTTTGACGGCGCCATCGCCCATGCCGGCGAGGCCGGCTTTGCGATCTTCGACTTCGGCATCGGCGATGAGCCCTACAAGCGTGCCTGGTGCGACATCGAGACCACCCACCATGACACGACGATTGCGCTGAGCGCCGGCGGTCAGGTCCGTGCCATGGCCCAGCGCGGGCGCAGCCGGCTGGTGCGGGCCATCAAGTCCAATGCGCATTTGTGGAGCGTCGCCAAGGCGGCGCGCAAGCGACTGGCACGCCGCCGCTGATCTGGCCGCGATCGCGCCTCAGCGATACGCGCGATGTGCCGTCGCCAGTTCCACCGTCTCCGAGCCCGGATCGGGATCGTCGTCGGGATCGGCAACCAGGATCAGCAGTTCATCAAACCCGCCTTCGGCCAGATCGCGCACCGTCTCGGCAGCCTGATCGCCCACCGTGCTGTCGACCGACAGGACGATCTCTGCATCGGCGCTGACAAGCTGCCGCAGGCCGTCGGCATCGGTCATGCCGCAGTCGACGATGACCATCTCATAGGCGTCCGCCAGGCCGTCGAGGATGATCGGCAGGCGGGCGATGCCCCGCATCGCCAGATCGGGATCGGCCACCCCGGCCGGCATCACATGGGCACCCGACGCAAGGTCGCGGTGAATGACGTCGGCATACGAGGCCTGTGCCGCCAGAAGATCGGTGATGCCCGGCGTGCCCTCGACATCGAGCATGTGCGCGCCGCCCCGGCCAGCCCCGCTCAGATCGACAAGGATCGTGCGCAGCCCCTTGGCATCGATGCGGCGCGCGAGTTCGGCGCCATTGTGCGCGCCGATTCCCTCGATCGGGGTGACCATCAGCGCCCGGCCCGCACCCCGGCGCACGAGATTCGAGGCCACTGCATCGAGGCTGAAGGTTTCCTCGTCGGACGGCCCTGCGCGCGCCGCCTCGTCTTCGGCGTCAGCCATCAGACCAGTCTCGGGCTGTGGCCGCCGCGCGGCAAACGCCGGCTCGTCGCCATCGGCGCCGGCAGGTGCGCGCGCGGCGGTTCCCGCGGACGCGGCGGCGGCCGGCACCAGCGCACGGCCCGAGAACAACTCGCGCATCAGCGTCGCCAGCACCATGATCAGGAGCGCGATCACGAACGCGGCCGCCGTCATCGGCGCCATGCGCGGGAACGATGCCTCCACCGGCACGGTCGCCGTCGAGATCACCCGCGCGGTGGCCGGCGCATACTGACCCTCGTCGCGCGATTGCGCCTCGCGGAACCGGACCAGATAGCCCTCCAGCAACGCCTGCTGCGAATCGGCCTGCCGCTCCAGCGCGCGCAGTTCGACCTCGCGCTCGTTGGCCTGCGCCGAAGCGGCCTTCAGCGTGTTCAGCGCGCCGTTGATTTCGTCTTCCCGGTCGCGCGCGATCGCCGCCTCGTTGCGCAGACCCGACAGGATGCGCTGCGCCTGCTCGCGCTGGCGTGCCTCGATGTCGGCGATCTGCGATTGCAGCGCCTGAATGCGCGGATGGCCGGCCAAAAGCGTCGTCGACGCATCGGCCAGATCCGCATTGAGATTGACCTGCTGTTCGGCCAGCCGCTCGATCAGCGGCGAGGCGATGACGTCGGGCAGCGTATCGAGCGCCGCGCCGCCGGCAAGCGCGGCTTCGATCGACCGCACCCGCGCCTCGACAGAGGCCCGTTCGGCACGCACGCGCGAGAGTTCGCTCGACAGTTCGGCGAGTTGCTGCGTGGTCAGGACGGTCGAGTTGTCTCCGACCAGAAGACCCGACGAAGCGCGGAACGCGGCAATCGCCGCCTCGGTCTGGCGCAGTTCGGTTTCAAGCCCGGCGATTTCCGTCTCAAGGTACTGCGCGGCCGCCTGCGTGCCTTCGAGCTGCGCCCGGCTTTCGAGCGCCACATAGGCCTGCGCCAACGCGTTCGGCACGCGCGCTGCCAGTTCTGGGTCCGACGAGCGGAACTCGATGACGATCACCCGCGACTGGTCGATCGCATAGACATCGAGCCGTTCGCGCATGGCTTCGAGCACGCGCTTTTCGGTGGGCGCCAGCGCCGGATCGGAGCCCAGACCGAACAGCGCCAGCGTGCGACGGATCGCGCCGGCATCGGCATGATCGTTGAACTCGGTGCGCGAGGCCAGATCGAGATCGCCGGCGACCTGCATCAGAAGGTCGGACGAGGTGATGATCTGCACCTGGCTGGCGACCGCCTGCTGGTCGAGCCGAACCTGATCGGTGCCGACCTCCTGCTCCGGGCGCGTGAAGACCGATTCGCCCGTTTCGATGAGAACACGCGCATCGGACCGGTATTGCGGCGTCAGGAACGACAGCCCGGCCGCCACCAGACCGGTCAGGATCAGCGCCCCGATGACGATCAGCCACTTGTCCCGCCACAGCGCGCCGAACAGGCGCCCCATATCGATGTCGGCGTCGCGGGACTGGTACGACGAGCTGGCCATGAACGGCACTCCTGGAACGCATACACTTTGGGCCATCGTAAATGGGCATGGTAACCACCGCGTAAATCGCGCCGAAACGCTTTGTTCATGCAGGTTAACGCGCGGTGAACACTTCGGCTCGCCCGTGGCCGGCACGGCGCGTCACGGGCGCAGGCTGTCGCTCCACCGCGCGCACTTTACCGGCCATTAACCCTAACGGAGCGATAACTTGGGCAAGGGACCGCCCCGGCGTCCCATGTTGTCTGATGGGTGGATGTGTCCATGCGTATACCCTTTCCTACCCTGCTGCGCGGCCTTGTCGTCGGCGCAGCGCTCGTCTCGGTCGCGGCCTGTTCGGGCTACCGGCCGGCACCCGATGCGTTTCACGCCGCGATCGGCCAGCCCTACCTTCTGGACGCCGGCGACCAGGTGCGTGTCACCGTGTTCGATCAGGACGATCTGACCAACTCCTACGCCGTCGACCAGTCCGGCTACATCTCGTTTCCGCTGATCGGGGCGGTTGCCGCGCGCGGCCGCACGGTCCAGCAGATGGAAAGCGCAATCGCCGGCGGGCTGCGCAACGGCTTCCTGCGCAACCCCGACGTTTCGGTTGAGGTCGCGCAATACCGGCCGATCTTCGTCATGGGCGAAGTGGGCACGGCCGGCCAATACGCCTATGTGCCGGGCCTGACGGTCCAGTCGGCCATCGCATCGGCCGGCGGGTTCACCGCCCGCGCCAACCAGTCCGACGCCGACATCACGCGGCAGGTCAGCGGCGAGGTGATGACCGGCCGGGTGCTGATTTCAGACCCTGTCCTGCCGGGCGATACGATCTACGTCCGCGAACGCCTGTTCTGATCCGATGGGCGAGGCAACGCCCCTGCGCATCGTCCATGTCCTGCGGGCGCCGATGGGCGGTGTGCTGCGCCATGTCCGCGATCTGGCGATCGCGCAATCGGCCGCCGGCCATGACGTCGGCATCATCTGCGATGCGCCCGGCAACAACGGCTACAGTGAAACCGCGCTCGACGCGCTGGCACCCGCCCTGTCGCTCGGCCTGCACCGCGTGGCGATGGCGCGCGCGGTCGGCATCGGCGACATCGCCGCCGCACGCAAGGTGCTCGCCGCCCTCAAGCCGCTGACGCCGGACATCGTGCACGGCCACGGCGCCAAGGGCGGTGTCTATGCGCGCGCGATCGGGGGCATGGCGCATGGCGCGGGTCGCCCGGCCCGGTTCTATTCGCCCCATGGCGGCAGCCTGCATCATGATCCGGCAACGACCGCGGGCCGCATCTATTTCGGCGTCGAGCGCATGCTCGAACGCGCCTGCGAGGCGATCATCTTCGTCGCCGCGTTTGAACGGAACGCCTACCAGGCCAAGGTCGGCACGCCGCGCTGCCCCACGCACATCGTCCACAACGGCCTGTCGGATGCCGAGTTCGCGCCGGTCCAGGCGACAGCGGACGCGCGCGACTTCCTGTTCATCGGCGAGATGCGGATGCTCAAGGGGCCCGACCTGTTCGTCGAGGCGATGATTGCGCTGCGGGCACAGGGGCGTCGCGTCACCGCGATCATGATCGGCGACGGGCCGGACCACGATACCATTTCGGGCAGGATCGCCGCCGCAGGCCTGGGCGACGCTATCGCGCTGCGGCCGGCCATGCCGGCGCGTGACGCATTCGCGCTGGCGCGAACGATGGTGATGCCCTCGCGCGCCGAGGCCATGCCCTACATCATCCTGGAAGCGCTGGCGGCGGGATTGCCTGTGATCGCGACCGATGTCGGCGGCATCGGCGAGATCATGGGCGCCCACTGCCCCGCCCTTGTCGCCCCGGACGCGGCCGCGCTTGCCGTGGCGATGGCGGCCGCGCTCGACGAGCCGGGCGGCCTGCGCGCGACGATGCCCTCGCGCGCAACGCTCAAGCGACGTTTTTCGATCGATGCCATGGCGGCCGGCGTTATGGAGGTCTACCGTCAGGGCCTTGCGAACGTCCGGCACCTGTCCGATTCGGGGACGCCGCGCGCGGCGCCATCAAACGTTTCTTAAACGCTCCTTGCTATGCAGCACGGGCAACTCCATGGCAGTATCATGAACGAGATGGATCCCAAGCTGCGCTACTCGCCGCAGTCGGTGCGTGACTACGACACCGGCGAAGAACTGGTCGTCAAGAACGGCCAGCTCAACGATCTGGCCGCGCGCATCGCCGACGAGTACCGCCGGGACACAATCGCGCCGTCGATGATCAGCGGTTACCTGCGGCTGGGTGAGTTCGTTTGCCTGTCGCTGATTTCGACGGTCATCATGTTGGCCTATGTCGGCACGCCGCGCACCATGTGGTGGGAGTATCCGCTGGCGATCATTCTGGGCGCGGGCACCTATGTGGTGCTCGCCAGCGCCACCGAATGCTATTCAATCCGCGCCCTGCGCAACTCGCTGCAATGGTTCGCCCGCGTCGCGCTGTTGTGGGCCGCGGCGCTGGCGATTCTGGCGCTGGCCGGCTTCTTCCTCAAGATCTCCGAGGACTTCAGCCGCGTCTGGTTCGGCTCATGGTTCCTGGCCGGGCTGGCATTCCTGTTCATCACGCGGCTGATGATGAACCTGCGCGTGCGCAAATGGGCGCGCGACGGCACCATGGAACGGCGCGCGGTGATCGTCGGCGGCGGCAAGCCGGCCGAACGGCTGATCCGCGCAATGGAGGATCAGCCCGACAACGACATCCGCATATGCGGCATCTTCGATGACCGCGACGACGAGCGATCGCCGGCCATCGTCGCCGGCTATCCCAAGCTGGGCAACATCGAGGAGCTGGTCGAGTTCGCCCGGCGCGCGCGCATCGCCATGCTGATCGTCGCGCTGCCGCTCGATGCCGAGGACCGCGTCCTTTACATGCTCAAGAAGCTCTGGGTGCTGCCGGTCGACATTCGCCTGTCGGCGCACGCCCACAAGCTGCGCTTCCGGCCGCGCACCTATTCCTATGTCGGCAAGGTGCCGATGTTCGACATCTTCGACCGGCCGATCCGGGACTGGGACCGCGTCGCAAAACGCCTCTTCGACATCGTCTTCTCGCTCTTGGGCATCATCGTCTTTTCGCCGATCATGGCCGTCACCGCGCTCGCGGTGAAACTGTCGAGCAAGGGCCCGGCCCTGTTCGTGCAGAAGCGGCACGGCTTCAACAACGAGTTGATCCGCGTCTACAAGTTCCGCTCGATGTTTGTTGAATCCCAGGACCCGACCGCCCGCAATGCCGTCGTCAAGGACGACCCGCGCGTCACCGCGGTCGGCCGCATCATCCGCAAGACATCGCTCGACGAACTGCCGCAGTTCTTCAACGTGCTGATGGGCGATTTGTCGCTGGTCGGGCCGCGCCCACATGCGGTGTTCGCCCAGACCCGCGACAAGCTCTACGGCGAGGTCGTCGACGGCTATTTCGCACGCCACCGCGTCAAACCCGGCGTCACCGGCTGGGCGCAGATCAATGGCTGGCGTGGCGAGGTCGACACCGACGAGAAGATCCGCAAGCGCACCGAGTTCGACCTCTACTACATCGAGAACTGGTCGCTGTTTCTGGACCTCAAGATCCTGTTCCTGACCCCGTTCCGGCTGTTCAACACGGAAAACGCCTATTGACCGATGCGGCGCTCACCCTCTCGCACGCCGACAAGAACCGGGCCCTGATCGGCCTGGCCGCTTCGGCGGCGATCTGGCTGGGCGCGTTCCTGAGCGGCTTCGTTATCGCCGAGCCCGCGCCATACGAACTCTATCTGGCGGGCCTGATCGCCATCTGGGCGCTGTTCGGCCTGCGCCTGCCGGCAGCCATCGCGCCGCTGATCGTGCTTCTGGTCGCTTTCAACATCGGCCGCCTCGTCTCGATGATGACGATGGACGATTGGGGCCGCGCGCCGTTGATGGTCGCGGTCTCGTTTTTCCTCGCCATCACCGCGATGTTCTTCGCCGCCGTGATCGCCGCCGACCACCGGCGCCTGAACGCGATCATGGGCGGCTACACCGCCGCCGCGCTCCTGACCGGCACGCTCGGCATCGTCGGCTATTTCGGCCTGATGCCCGGCGCCGACATGTTCACGCGCTTCGGCCGGGCGATGGGTGCGTTTCAGGATCCCAACGTCTTTGCGCCGTTTCTCGCCCTGCCCGCCATCCATTGCCTGCATGGCGTGCTGACCCGGCCGGCCGGCGAGGCGTTGGGCCGGCTGGCCCTGCTGATGGTTCTGGCGTTTGCGATCTTCCTGTCGTTCTCGCGCGCCGGCTGGGGACTGTTCGTGCTCTGCTCGGCGATGCTGACGGTGTTTCTGGTCATCGCCTCGCCCAGTTCGCGCTTCCGCCTGCGCGTTGTCCTTTTGGCAGCGGCTGCGATCGGCCTCATCATCGTCGCGCTGATGGTGGCGATCCAGTTCGATGTGGTGCGCGACATGCTGCTCGAACGCGCGCGCCTTGTGCAGGATTATGACGCGGCGCGCCTTGGCCGCTTTGCCCGCCACTGGATCGGCTTTGTCGAGGCGACCGGCCACCCGCTCGGCATCGGCGTTCTGCAATTCGGCCTGACCTATGGCGAGGACCCGCACAACATCTGGCTCAAGGCACTGTCCGACTACGGCTGGCTGGGGTTTGCCGCCTATCTGGTTCTGATCGTGTGGACCTTCGCCGCCGGCCTGCGCATTCTCTTCCGCGACCGTCCGTGGCAGCCGATCCTGGCCTGCGCGTGGATCGTCTTTGTCGGCCATCAGGTCATCGGCTGGGTGATCGACACCGACCACTGGCGCCATTTCTTCCTGCTGCTCGGCATCATCTGGGGCTGCATCGCGCTCGAAGCGCGGCACGGCGCCGCCGCGAACCGGTCCGACTGATCCCCGAAAACGAAACCGCGACGCGACGGCCGGTTTTTCAGCGGCGAAATGCGCGTTTCGCCGATGGTCGTTGCACGGCCATCGCGCGCGGCCGATCCTGACGGTCTGCGAACCAAGGAGACACCATGCAGATCGACTTTCTCGACCGTCCCATCGCCCCGCTCGGCATGGGGTGCTGGGCCATTGGCGGCCCGTTCCATGGCGGCGACGCACCATTTGGCTATGCCAGCGCCGACGACGCCGAGTCCGTGCGCACGATCCACGCCGCGCTCGACGCCGGCATTCGCCTGTTCGACACCGCCGATGTGTACGGCGCCGGCCATTCAGAAACGCTGCTCGGCCAGGCGCTCGCCGGGCACAGCGACGCCGTGATCGTCTCGAAATTCGGCTTTGCCTTCGACCCGCAGACCAAGACGGTCCTCGGCGCGAGAACCGATCCGGACTATGTGGCGGGCGCGATCGACGCCAGCCTCAAGCGGTTGGGCCGCGACCGGATCGATCTGATGCTCCTGCACGTCAACACGGTCGACACCGCCGATGTCGAACCGATCTTCGACCAACTGGCGAAGATCCGCAAAGCCGGCAAGATCGGCGCATTCGGCTGGAGCTGCGATTTTCCCGATGCCGTCGCCGCCGTGGCAGGCCGGCCGGGCTTTGCGGCGATCGAGCACGCGATGAACGTCTTCTCCGACGTGCCGACCATGGCCAGCACGGTTCAGTCAGCGAACCTGTGGGCGCTCAATCGCTCGCCGCTCGCGATGGGCGTGCTGACCGGCAAGTTCGACGCGTCCAGCCGGCTGCCGGCCGACGATGTCCGCGCCAACGATCTGGACTGGATGGATTACTTCAAGGGCGGACAGGTCAGCCCGCCCATGTTGCGCAATCTGGATGCGATCAGGGACGCGCTCCGCACCGGCGGCCGCACGCTTGCCCAGGGCGCGATCGGCTGGCTGTGGGCCAGATCGGACCGCAACATCCCCATACCGGGGGCAAAGACCGTGGCGCAGGTGACCGAAAACGCCGGCGCGCTGGCCCACGGTCCGCTGCCGGCCGACGCGATGGACGAGATCGAACGGCTCATCGAACGCGCGCCCGAAGGCCCGGCGCGGGAGCGCTAGG
>CAZSFA010000038.1:14780-17360 GCA_964606055.1 uncultured Oceaniradius sp.
GCGCACGGCGTTGCGACGCAGATAGGCCACCGCATCGTCGGCCGGCATGGGCTTGGCAAACCAGAAGCCCTGACCGTGCTCGATGCCCAACGTCTTCAGGATCACCGCCTGCTCGTGGCGCTCGATGCCCTCGGCGACGATCGCCATGCCCAGTTCGCGCGCCACCTGCACAAGCATTTCGACGAGCGCGCGCGTGCGGAAATCATTGTCGATCTCGTCGATGAACATCTTGTCGATCTTGATGCGGTTGGCGAGCATCGACTTCATCACCGCTAGCCCGTTGTGGCCGGTGCCCGCATCATCGAGCGCCACGTCGAACCCGGCCTTGCGCAGCGCGTCGGTCGTCGCCTGGCCGGCCTGCATCGAGGTCAGGGGCTGGCGCTCGGTCACTTCGACGACGATGCACGAGCGCGCCAGACCGGTCTCGTCGATCAGCCGCGTGAACCAGTCGGCAAATCCGGTCCGCTCGAACTGGGCCGGCGCGATGTTGACGGCAAGCTTGAGACCGCCATGCGCGCTCAGCGTCGATCCCAGTTCGGCGCGCGCGCGCCGCATCAGGTGGGCCACCAGCGCGTCGGCGCAATCGTTCAGTTCGACCAGCGGAATGAACTGCGCCGGCGGGATGAACGTCCCGTCGCCGCGCCGCCAGCGCGCCAGGATCTCAAAGCCGATCGGCCGGCCATCGGCCAACGAGACGATCGGCTGGTAGTGCGGCACGATCTCACCGCATGTCATGGCCGCCCGGAAGTCATCGGCAAAGCCGCGTCGCCCGGTCGCCGCCCGCGCGGTCGCAAACCCGAACGCCAGCGACAGCGCCAGCGCGATCGCGGCCATGGTCGGGCTCGGGTGCGTCCGCCAGGCCGCAAAGGTCGCATCGGCCACCTCGATGCGGGCGGTGGTCGGGTACCGCGCCGATGGAGCGACAAACACCTGGCGCGTATCGGCATCGAACGCGCCCTCGCGCTTGCTTGCGACCCGATGGTCGCCGTCAATGTCCAGTGCGATCGACGATCCGTCGCGCACCGCCTGCGGCAACACGTCGAAGATCAGCGCCTCGGTGTTCAAGATGGCGACGATCGCGCGGTCGGAGCCCAGTTTCCACTGCACGCCAAGATGCTCGCCGCCGTCATCGACGATCTGCGCCAGCGCGATGCGGCCGTTGCGTGCCAGTCGCCAGTCCTCGGCGCCGGCCGACACGCCCGAATCGGCGAACGCCCGGCACATCCGCCCGTCATGGCGGATCTCAATGTCGCGAATGCCGCCGGTGCGGAAGACGGCCGTCCGGATCGCCGCCACCGCCGCGTCTTCGCAACGGGTGTGGCCGGCCTCGATGAGGTCACCCATCGCGATCACCGCCCGGTCGATCGCAATGTCGGTGCGGGTCACGGTTTGAGCGGCCAGTTCGGAAAGCTGCTGCCGGTTCCATTCAAACACGACCGCGCGATGGGCGATGACGCACAGGACCATCGCTCCCAGCGTGACCAGACAGAACCAGCCGATGAATTGAACCCGTTTCGACATGCCCACCCGCCCATATACGAGCCGTGGACGCTAACCGCCTGCGGTTACAAAAGGGATAAGCCAAACGCGGCGCCACGCCCGGCCGCGGCGCACGGCCAAGCATGGATTCGACGAAACGGAAGAAACTGGTCGGAGCGGCGGGATTCGAACCCACGACCCCTACACCCCCAGTGTAGTGCGCTACCGGGCTGCGCTACGCTCCGACCGAGCACCTGCTATAGTGACGACGGCGGCCGCGCACAAGCCCGAAACCGGCCATGCCGAACCGGCAATGCCCGCTCTAGCGCGCCTGATCGAGCAGGCGCTTGCATTCGAGCAGATCAAACAGCGCTTCCTGCAACAAGGTGCGGTTGTCGCGCGACAATGCCTCGGCCGCAGTATCCGCTTCGCCCTTGCCCAGCCCGAACAGACCCCGGCCGCGCGGCCGCGCGTGACCGACCACCATGTCGGTATCCCCATCGGCATCGACGGCTGCCACGGGCGGTACCGCGCCGGCGGGCCCGCCAGGTGCCGGCGCCTGACTGGCCGTGGGCGCGGCCTCGTCCCGGCCTGCCTGGTCGCTGGCCTTGTCCGCGCCTGCCGTGTCCCGGGCCGATTTCGCCTCGGCCGTGCGCTTCGTCATTTCCTCGAGCGCGGACATGTCGCCGCTGCCTATGGCGACGGCGAACTGCACACCGTTCTGGCGCAGGATCTTCTGCACGCCCTTGATGGTGTAGCCTTCTTCATAGAGCAGATGACGGATACCGCGCAGAAGGTCGACATCGCCGGGGCGGTAGTAGCGCCGGCCACCACCGCGCTTGAGCGGCTTGATCTGCGAGAACCGCGTCTCCCAGAACCGCAGGACGTGCTGCGGCAGGTCGAGATCGTCAGCCACCTCTGAGATCGTGCGGAAGGCGTCGGGGCTCTTGTCGGTCACGGCTGGTCCGTCCTGTGCCTGGTTCGGCCGCCGCCGGCGGCTGCGGCCCCATCGTACCGGCGCGCGGGCCTGCGGATCAAGCGGTCACGACGGTCAGGTGCCGCCGGTCTTGCGCGTCTTGAACCCGTCGATGATGCGCTGCT
>CAZSFA010000038.1:17370-21788 GCA_964606055.1 uncultured Oceaniradius sp.
TCACCACCCGGCGCGGCGAGATCGGCACTTCCTCGCCGGTCTTTGGGTTGCGGCCGATGCGCTCGGATTTGCTGCGCACCTGGAAGGTGGCAAACGAGGAAAGCTTGACGGTTTCGCCGCGCACGACCGCCTCGCAAATCTCGCTGATGATCATTTCAACCAAGGCTGCGGACTCGGTTCGCGACAAGCCCACCTTGCGGTAGACGGCTTCGGCCAGGTCGGACCGCGTGACCGTTTTCTCCCCCATAGGACCAACTTTCCGGAATGATATGCACCCTCAGCGCGTGAAGGGTAGCGTTAAAGGCCTTTGGAATCAACCAAATGGGCCGTGATCATAAGGCGTGTGACGGTTACGTAACCACTTCGTTTACGCTGTGCCATCCTGAAACAGGCCCAAATGCCTACCAGCGCACCAGCAATGCACCCCATGTAAAGCCGCCGCCCATCGCCTCCAGCAGCACCAGATCGCCAGGTTTGATGCGGCCATCGGCGACCGCCACCGACAACGCCAGCGGGATCGAAGCCGATGATGTGTTGGCATGCTTGTCGACGGTGATGACGACCTTGTCTTCGGGGATTCCCAGCTTGCGGGCCGAGGCATCGATGATGCGGCGATTGGCCTGGTGCGGCACGAACCAGTCGATCTCATCGCCGGAAATCCCGGCCGATGCGAACGAATCCTCGATCACATCGGTGATCATGCCGACCGCGTGCTTGAACACCTCCCGCCCCTCCATGCGCAGATGCCCGGTGGTCTGCGTCGTCGACGGGCCGCCGTCGACATAGAGCTTGTCCTTGTGGCGACCGTCCGACCGAAGATGGGCGGCAAGGATGCCGGTGTCGGAGGTCAGGCCGTTGCCCTCGCTGCGTTCGAGCACGACCGCGCCCGCACCATCGCCGAACAGCACGGCCGTGCGCCGGTCGGTCCAGTCCAGAATGCGCGAATAGGTCTCGGTGCCGATCACCAGCACTCGCGTAGCAAGCCCGGCGCGGATGTAGGTGTCGGCCGTCGTCAGCGCGTAAACGAACCCGGTGCACACGGCCTGCAGGTCAAACGCGGCACCGTGGTGCATGCCCAGCCGGCACTGGATGTTGACCGCCGTTGCGGGAAACGTGTTGTCGGGCGTCGAAGTGGCGGTGATGATCAGGTCGATGTCGTCGGCGGTCCGCCCGGCGGCATCGAGCGCGGCCCGCGCGGCCGCTTCGCCAAGCGACGCCGAGGTTTCGTCATCGCCTGCGATATGGCGCTGGGCGATGCCGGTGCGTTGCCGGATCCATTCATCGGAGGTTTCGAGCTTGGCCTCGAGTTCGGTGTTGGGCACCGCGCGCCTTGGCAACGCGCTGCCGACGCCCCGGATGGCGGAACGGATCATTGCGCCGCCCTCAATCCGCCGGCCTTGCCGGGCGGCTGGTCGGTGCCGTCGGCATTTGCCGAGCCTGTCCTCGAGCGACCGTTGCGGCCACCGATGCCGGCCCGGCCTTCAAGTTCGTGAAAGCGTTCGGTGTCTGCACGTATTCCCTCGATCAATCCGTTGCGTACCATGTCATGCGCCATGTCGACGGCCGCCGCGAACCCTTCGGCATCGGTGCCGCCATGGCTTTTGACGACGATGCCGTTCAGCCCCAGGAACACGCCGCCATTGACCTTGCGCGGGTCCATCTTGTCGCGCAGCCGTGAAAACGCGCCTCGCGCCAGGAAATAGCCGATGCGCGCCATGATCGTGCGGCTCATCGCGGCGCGCAGGTATTCGCCGATCTGCAGCGCCGTGCCCTCGGCCGTCTTCAGCGCAATGTTGCCCGAAAAGCCCTCGGTGACGACGACATCGACCGTGCCCTTGCCCAGATCGTCGCCTTCGACGAAACCGTGATAGTCCAGCCCGTCGATCGAGATCTCCTTGAGGATGCGGCCGGCCTCCTTGACCTCTTCCTGGCCCTTGATCTCCTCGACGCCGACATTGAGCAGGCCCACGCTCGGCCGCTCGACCTCGATCAGCGCCCTTGCCATGGCCGCGCCCATCACCGAGAAATCGACCAGTTGCTGGGCGCGCGCACCGATCGTCGCCCCGACATCGAGAACGATCGATTCGCCCCGCAGCGTCGGCCAGATCGCCGCGATCGCCGGACGCTCGATATCGGCCAACGTGCGCAGGCAGATCAGCGAGATCGCCATCAGCGCGCCGGTGTTGCCGGCCGACACGCACACATCGGCATCACCCGTCTTGAGCGCCTCAATGGCCTTCCACATCGATGAATCCGGCTTGCCCTTGCGCAATGCCGCGCTCGGCTTCTCATCCATGCGGATCGCAACCGGACAATGCACGACGCGGCTGGCCGCCTTGAGCCTGTCATGGCTCTCCAGTTCAGCGGTGATCGCATCGCTGTCGCCGTAAAGGACGAAGCGCAGATCGGGCCGCCGCTCGAGCGACAGCGCAGCGCCGGGTATGACGACCGACGGGCCGTAGTCGCCGCCCATCGCATCGAGGGAAATTGTGATCACGTCGGTCCTAACCCGTCTGGCGGTTCAATCCGTCTTGACGATTTCGCCCTCAGCCGCCCCGCGCGAGCGGCGGGCCGGGTTCGGCGGCAAGATAAGCATTATCGGGCGATCCTCAACCTGCAAATCGCCCCGCTCACGAGCGGTCCCGCAACGCGGCCAGCGCCGCAAACGGGCTTTCGGGCCGTTCGCCATCGTCAGATGCCGGGGTCGGCAGCGGTTCGGCATCGGCGGCGCGTGGATAAGGGTCGAGCGCCAGCGCGAAGAACTCCTCGGCGATCGCGCCCAGGTCCAGATCGGGCGGCACGAACGTCTCGGGCGCATCGGGCCCGTCAGGGTCGATGACGATGTCCTGCGCCTCGCCTTCGCTGCGGTGCCGGGCAAGGCGCGACTGCTCGGGCACGAACACCGCATCGACGGGCACCGTGACGCGCGCCGGCAGCGGCTCAAGCGAGACGACGCATGTCTGGACGATGTCGGCGACGATCGGGCCAGCGACCCGCACGCCGTCGCGCTGCCAGCGCCGAACGGTCAACTCGGCCGAAAACGCCGGCACCGCCTCAAGATCGTGCGCGGCGGCCAGCGCCTCGCGCTGCGACGCATCGGGCGCCAGCGTCTCGGTGCGCCCACGCTCCGGGAGCGTTGCAACGTTGATCACGTGGCTGATCGGCGAGGCCTGTGCTTCCGGTCCGGGCGTTGTCATGGCGCTGCCTCCGGCTGCAGAAAGCGCAAGCGCGCGGCCAGAAGGTCATCGTTGGGTTGGTCGGCAAGGTATCGGGCGCCATCCATCATGTAGCGCGCGATGGCGTCGGTCTTGAGGCCGGCGCTGGCCGGATCGCCGGGCATGATGTTGCGCGCGAGCGCCTCCGACAGGGCGGCCGGGTCGTCGGCGTCGATCGCGGCCCAGTAGGAGCCCATGCGGCCATAGAACATCCGGCCGAGCTTCTTCATCCGCTTGGGCACGCCGACATCGCCAACGCCCAGTTCGCGGATCGAGTGATCGACGTCCTTGAAGAACTCGTCGACCACGTCCTGCGCCAGCGCTTCAACCTCCGGCCCCTGGGCACGCGTGCGGCGCAAGAACAGGATCATGTGCAGGCCCAGCGATTCGTAACGGCCCAGCGGCGTATCGGGCATGCCCCAGTCGGCATAGAGCGTGCGATGGCGCGCCGCGGCGACGATCAGTTCAAAAACGGCATCGACCACGCGCTGGTTGGCGGCGTGACGACTTCGCCGAAACAGTGACACAATCATGGGTCAGCAATCATCTGTTGGCCGGATACTGTTCGCCCCACCCTTTTGGTGGCTGTGTGGCGCACTTGCAACGCATCCGGCGCTGGTTTACCCGGTGGCCCCGGCAATACGGGCCGAACCGACAAGGAGATGACCGTGACGGCGACAAAAATCAAGCTTGGCAATCGTCTGGGCCTGCCGTCGCAGGGTCGGATCGGCACACCGGCCATCGCCGGGGTCATGGCCGCCGGGCTTCTGGTCGCCGGCTGCAACACCGCCAGCGTGCTCAACACCTCCGAGACGTTCCGCCAGGGCTATGTGATCGACGAGCAGACGCTGGCGCTGGTGCCGCCGGGCTCCAGCCGCGCCCAGGTGCTCTTGTCGCTGGGCACGCCGACGACGACCAACTCCTTCGACAACAACGAGGTGTTCTACTACATCTCCCAGACGCGCCAGCGCCGCGCCCAGTTCCTGCGGCCGCGCCTGGTCGACCAGCGCGTGCTGGCGGTCTATTTCGACGAGGAGCAAACCGTCCGGCAGATCGCCGATTACGGCCTTCAGGACGGCCGGGTGTTCGACTTCATCTCGCGCACGACGCCGACCGGCGGCCGCGACCAGACCTTCCTCAACCAGATTCTCAGCGGCACGCTCGGCGGGCCTTCGGCAAGCACGGTGCTGGGGAACTGACGCC
>CAZSFA010000039.1:0-20502 GCA_964606055.1 uncultured Oceaniradius sp.
CAGGAATCTGCACCTCTTCCAGCAGTTCGATCGCCCGCTCGGTCGCCTGCTTGCGGCTCATCCGCTGGTGCAGGATCAACCCTTCGCAGATCTGCCGGCCGATGGTGTAGACCGGATTGAGCGAACTCATCGGCTCCTGGAAGATCATCGAGATCCGGTTGCCGCGCAGGCGCCGCATCTCGGTCAGCGACAGGTGCGCCATGTCCTGGCCGTCATAGAGAATGCGCGTGTCGTCGGCGATCGTGGCGCGTTTCGACAGAAGGCGCATGATCGCGCGCGCGGTGACCGACTTGCCCGATCCGCTTTCGCCGACCAGCGCCGTCGTCTGGCCGCGATAGAGCTTGAACGAGACTTCGCGCACGGCCTCGACGTGACCGCCATCGACCTTGAAGGTGACGCCCACCTTGTGCGCGTCGATCATCGGCTGCATGTCCGTTGTCGGGTTCATGGCGGCCTCAATAGGGATCGATCGCATCGCGCAGGCCATCGCCAAGCGCGTTGAAGGCAAAGACGGTGAGAAGCACGAAGCCGACGGGCGACAGGATCCACGGATAGGACCCGATCACCGAGAACGTGCCTGCATCCTGCAACATCAGGCCCCACGAGATCATCGGCGGCTTCACGGCAAAGCCCAGAAAGCCAAGGAACGATTCCAGAAGCACGATGGTGGGAATGCCGATCGTCATGGCGACAATCACATGCGACATCACATTGGGCAGGATGTGCCGCGTGATGATGCGCCCGTCACGCGCACCGACGGCAAGCGCGGCACGCACATAGTCGATCTGGCGCAGCGCCATCGTCTTGGATCGCACCTCGCGGCTCAATTGCGCCCAGCCAAGGCCGACGATGACGATGACCACGAATGTCAGGAACAGGGCCGATGGCGCCGTCACCGGGATCAGCGAGGCCAGCGCCAGGTAGAAGGGCAATTGCGGAAACGCCAGCACGATCTCGACGAATCGCTGGAACCACATGTCGAACGTACCGCCGATGTACCCGCTGGTGATGCCGACGAGTGCGCCGATGATGGTGATCAGGCTGATCGACACGAGCGCGATGGCGAGCGAGATGCGACTGCCGATGACGCCACGCGAGAAGATGTCGCGGCCCAGCTTGTCGGTGCCAAGAATGTGCAATGGCGAGCCATCGGCGACGCCGATGAAATGGCGGTTGAGCGGAATGCCCAGCCAGGTGTACTCCCAGCCCTTGGCGAAGAAGACCAGCGGGCGCGGATTGGCGTAGTCCGGTCCGGCGAGCGGCTGGAAGGTCACCGGATCGAGTTCGCCGCTCTCGGCGATCGGAAACGCCACCGGCCAGAGACGCCATCCAGCCTCAGGGCCGTCTCCGGGCACATGGAAGCTGATCTTGTCGGGTGATGCGAACGACACGTTGGGCGCGCGCGGATCGACGGGCGCAAAGAACGGCGCGAAGACAGCAACGGTCAGAAGCGTGCCCACGAGCACCAGTCCGATCATGCCGGGGATCGACTGCCGGAATCGCCGCCAGACGAGCGCGAAATAGCTCTGGCTCTCATGCGAGACGGTCGACTCGCGCTGGTCCTCGCCCTCCTCGTCGAAGACGGGCGCAAGGGTCTGGGGACCCTCGGACATGGCGTCCGGCGTTTGTTTGCGGCCTTGGTCGGAGACGTCAGCCATCATCCCGATCCAATGCGAATGCGTGGGTCAAGCGCAACCAGCAGCAGGTCGGCTATGATGTTGCCGATGATCAGCGTCGCGCCGAGCACCAAAAGCAGCGTGGCGGTCACATAGACATCGCCAATGCCCATCGACGCAACGATCGCCGGGCCGATGGTCGCCAGGCCGAAGACGATGGCAACCTCGATCTCGCCGGTCAGCATGTAAGGCATGATGACGCCTTGATAGGCAACCAGGGGATGCAGCGCGTTGGGCACGGCATGGCGCATGACGACGGCGCCTTCGCCCAGCCCCTTGGCGCGCGCGGTCTCGACATATTGCGCATTGAGCGTGTCGAGCAGATTGGCCCGCATCACCCTCATATTGTAGGCCAGCCCGCCAATCGTCGCCACGAACACGATCGGCCAGACGTGCTGCGCGATGTCCCACAGTTTGGCCAGACTCATCGGCTGGCCGCCGAACTCGGGCGAGTGGAACGCCCCGATCTTCTGGAAGTCGAGTTGGAAGGCCAGCACGTACAGGATGATCAGCGCCAACAGGAAGCGCGGTATCGTCATGCCCATGAAAGCGATGAAGCTCAGGACAGTGTCGGTCCAGCTGTACTGGCGCGTGGCCGCCAGAATGCCGAAGGTGATACCGAACAGGCTGGCCAGGAAGTGGCAGACGAGCGCGATGCCGATCGTCCAGGGCAACCGGTCGCCGACGACGTCGGCAACGGGCCGGTTGTAGAAGAACGAATGGCCGAAATCACCGCGGGTCACGATGCCGCCGATCCAGCGAAGATACTGGACGACCATCGGATCGTTGAGCCCGTTCTCCTCGCGGTAGCGTTCCGCCGCCTCCTCGGCTGCCTGGATCGAGGCGCCGCCCTGGGTGATCATGTTGGAGCGGATGAAGTCGCCATAGTCACCTGGCGGTGCCTGGATGATGGCGAACGTGATCACGCTCATGATGAACAGGACGGGTATCGCCTGGAGGATGCGTATTGCGAGAAAACGCAGCATTGTCAGGAGCCTGTCGGAGCGGTTTGCGAGATTGATTCAGCCCGGTATCGGGGCGGACCCAGGGTCCGCCCCGTTTTGGTCTGGCCGGTTACATGCCCATCGGGCCGTCGCCGCCGGGTTCACCGGGAACGGTTCCGGGGAACAGTTCGTAGTCGCCCTGCTGATCGGCCGCCACCCACACACGTTCGCGGATGATGGAGTCCTCGGCCCAGTTGAACATCAGGATCGGCGTCCCCTTGGGAATGTTGGAGAAGCGCTTGTTGATGATCAGTGCGCCCGGATAGGCGGTCAGGCCGACGCCATAGACGTTCTCGGTGTAGACCTGCTGATAGGTCTTCATCAGTTCGGTCCGCTCGGCCGGATCGTTGGTCTCGATGAAGGCACGGACCGTATCGGCCATCTCCTGCTCGAAGGGCAGAAGATCCATCTCGCCATCGGCATTGGCGCGATGGCTGTAGGATGTGTTGGGGCCGACGCTGGCCAGTTCAGGTGTGTTCTGAACGACCGTGATCATCTCGGTCTCGTTGCGCTGGACCATCCAATCGTAACGACCCGAATCGCGCTGCGCGTCGCGGTCGTTACCGCTCAGAAGGTTGAGCGCGACGCGAATGCCGGCTTCCTCCATCATCGCCACGACGCCTTCGGCGAGATTGCGGTCTGTGGAGTAGTCAGTGTTGGCCAGAAGCGTCACCTGAACATCGGCACCGCCCAGAACGTCGGCGGGATGGTTGAGAAAGCCGTTGCCGTCGGTATCGACGAGACCAGCCTTTTCGAAGTGCGCGCGGGCGCTGGCGACGCTGTAGGGATAAAAGACCGTGCTGGCTTCGTCATAATAGGACGTGCCGGCGAACAGACCGCCCGGATACTGGGCGGTGAACGGTCCCTTGACCAGCGACTCGCCCAAACGCACCCGGTCGATCGTCTGCGTGACGCCGATGCGGAAGTTCTTGTCGCGGTTGAGTTCGCGGATTGCCTGGGCACGCTCATCGGGTTCGCCCCAGCCATTGGCCGAGTAGTTGAACCACATCGTGTAGCCGATGATGCGCGGGCCGAACTCGAGGCGGGCGGGCGCATCGTCGTCAGCGGCGCGGCGCAGGCTTTCGACGTAGTTTTCGGGCTGTTCGAGGTTGGAGAAGTCGCCGGTGCCGGCCACGGCCTGCACGTCACGGTTCGCCCAGGTCGACAGGCGATAGTGCACTTCGTTCAGATAGGGCAACTGATTGCCCGCTTCGTCCACCTTCCAGTAGTACGGGTTGCGGCGCAGAACGATGATGTCGTCGGAACGGTACTCGACCGGCGCCCACGCCCCCATGACCGGGAAGTTGAGGAAGTCGGCCGGAAACGCGTTGCGGTACTCGTCATAGGTGTTGTCCGAGAACGCCGGATGCTGCGGCTGCATGACGTGGCTCGGCCCGGGGCAGAACGTGCCGTACGCCATGGTGTAGAGCACCTGTTCGGGCTGCGCGGAGGTGAAGGTGAAGGTCACCTCGAACTCGCCGGTCTTCTCCAGCGTCGTGTCCTCACCAAATGTCGCCGGGTTGGCGCCATTGAGCGGGGTGATTTCGGGATCCATCACGTGATGGTCCCAATAGAACATGATGTCATCGGCGTCGAACGGATCGCCGTCAGACCATTTGGCGCCTTCGATCAAGCTGACGATCAGCTGCATGCCGTCATCGGACCATTGCCAGGATTTGGCGAGGTTCGGCAGCGGCTGCAGGTCGTCGGGGTTGACCATGAACAGCGGGCCGGTCCGCGTGAGGCACTCGGACATGCCGATGTCGATGCCACCCCAGCCCTGCGACTGTCCGGCGATGTAGTTCCAGCCCTCGGGCCGACCGCCGATCACATGGCGCAAGGTGTCGCCATATACGCCTATGCCGTCGGGCATTGCGCCTTCCATATAGACCATCGGCTCGCGCGGCAGACGCTCTTCGACGGGCGGCAACATTCCGGCTGCGACCATTTCGGCAATGAATGCGGGCTCGGAGTAGCTGTCGAGCGCCTTGTAGGTCGCCAGCTGATCGCGGTTGAGGAAGACGGGCTCGGTCTGAGCCGAAAACGCCGGCGCCGGCGGCGGCGCGGTGGGACCGACAACCTCGGCAGACGCGCTGCTGGCACAAACGCCGACAGCGAGCGCCGCGGAGGCGGCGCACAGGATTGATCTCATCAGATGTTCCTCCCAGAACTGTGGTCGGCCGCAGAGCAAAGCAGATCGGCCGGTGGGCAAACCTAGGCGCCGGCCAAACTTTACAACAATACCGAATTCCGACATTGTTTTCCGGGTTTTTAAGATCAAGGTTTCATGCCCACAGTCGACACGAGAGCCACCGACCGGCCATTTGCCGAGGCCGCACGCCACGACCGGCAGTTCTATGCGCTCAACAAGGCAATCGGCCGGTTCGGCATGCGCATCTTCACGCCCAAGACAATGGAGGCCTCGCACTGGCATGGTCACATCGAGGCGAACTTCCTGACCGGAGCGCGCATGACCTATGCGCTCGATGAGGCCCGCGTGGTGGTGGAACCTGACCAGTTCGTGCTTTTCTGGGCCGGCATCCCGCACCAACTCATCGACATCATGCCGACCGGGGACCAGCCGGTTCGTCTTGCCAACATCTACATTCCGTTCGATGCGTTCCTGTTCATGCCACACATTGCCGATCTGCACGTGATGCTGCTCGGCGGTGCCGTGGTCGCCCTGCCCGAGGGGCTGTGTTCGGCGGCGATCATCCATGGCTGGTACCGCGACTATCGGAGCCGCGATTTCGAGCGAATCGAAGTCATGAAGATGGAGATCAACGCAATGCTCAGGCGCGCGCTTCTGGGCGATGTGCATCTGCTGCGCGATCCGATCGCGGAGCGTGGCGAAGCGCGTGAACTGGGCTCGACGCATATCGGTCACGTCGTCGCCATGGTGCGCTACATCACCGAGAACCTGGAACGGCCGATGAGCAATGCCGATGTCGCTGCGGTCACCGGTCTGCACCAGAACTATGCGCTATCGCTGTTCACGCGCACCATGCGCATGCCGATGAAACGGTTCATCATCCGCATGCGGCTGCTGCGCGCGCGCGCGCTTCTGATCGAGAGCACGATGGCCATTTCAACGGTCGCCGAAACGGCAGGGTTTGCCTCGATCAGCCAGTTCTACGACCACTTCAAGACCGCATACGGCATGCCGCCCAATGCGATGCGCGACCGCTACACGCGCATGGTCCTGCGGTGAGGCCGATCGCACCGGCCCGGCGATCAGTAGGCTTCTCCGCGCAGGCGCTCCGAGCGGCGCCTGAGAAACTCCAGCGTGACCAGAAGCGCCACCGAAATCAGGATCAGCAGCGTCGCAACCGCCAAAATTGTCGGGTTGATCTGCTCGCGCAGGCCCGAGAACATCTGCCGCGGGATGGTGCGCTGTTCAGGGCCGGCCAGGAACAGGACCAGCACCACCTCGTCGAATGAGGTGACGAAGGCAAACAGGCCACCCGAGATGACGCCGGGCCGGATGAGCGGGATGACGATATCCCAGTAGACGCGCACCGGCGAGGCGCCCATCGACAGGCCGGCATTGTAGAGCGAGCGGTCAAAGCCGGCGAGCGTTGCCGTCACGGTGATGATGACGAACGGGACGCCCAGCGCGGCGTGGGCGATGATCAGTCCCGCATACGTGCCGACCAAACCGAAGCGGGTGTAGAAGAAGAACATGCCTGCGGCGATGATGATCAAAGGCACGATCATCGGCGACAGCAGCAGTGCCGTGATCAGCCGACGGAACGGCATGACCGGCGAGGAAAGTCCGATGGCGGCCACCGTTCCCAGAAACGTGGCAAGGATCGCCGCACAGATGCCGATGATGAAGCTGTTCTGAATCGACAGGATCCATCGCTCGTCTTCGAGGATGCCGCGATACCAGCGCAACGAGTAGGCATCGGGATCAAAGGCCAGCATCCCCTCGGTGAACGAGAAGAAGGGTTCGGCGTTGAACGACAACGGGATGATCACCAGGATCGGCATCATCAGGAACACCAGCACCAGATAGGCCGTTGCCTGCAGCGCGTAGTGGCCTGCGGTGTGCCAGGGGGTGAACCATGCGGGAAGCTGCTTCATGGCGCGCTATCCCAGCTTGATGTTGCCGGCGCCGACGAAGCGGTCATAGATCCAGTAAAGGACGATGATCATCGCCAGAAGGAGCGAGCCCAGCGCCGCCGCCAGCTCCCAGTTGTTGGACTGCTGCATATGGAAGGCGATGATGTTGGAGATCATCTGGCCGTCCGTGCCGCCGACCAGCGCCGGCGTGATGTAGTAGCCCACCGAGATGATGAAGACGAGCAGCGCTCCGGCACTCAGGCCTGGCAATGTCATCGGCAAATAGACGCGCAGGAACGCTCCGATCGGTGTGCTGCCCAGCGACATCGCCGCGCGCGTGTAGCTGGGATCGATGCCGCGCATGACCGAGTAGAGCGGCAGTACCATGAACGGTAGCAGGATGTGGGTCATGGCGACGATCGTCGCAAAGCGCGTATAGAGCATTTCAAACGGTTCGCCGGTCACTCCCATCGCCATCAATGTGGAGTTGACCACGCCGTTGGTCTGCAAAAGCGCGATCCATGAGGTCGTGCGCACAAGGAGCGACGTCCAGAACGGCAGCAGCACGAAGATCATGAGCAGATTGGCCGTCGAAGCCGAGGCGCCAGCCATATAGTAGGCCAGCGGATAGCCGAGCACGATCGTCAGGACGGTGATGATCAGCGCCATCTGCAAGGTTCGCGAATAAAGATCAATGTAGATCCGTGCACTCTCGCGGCGCTGGATCCGGCCTTCCTCGCTCAGTTCAAGGTCGAGCGCTGTCAGATAGTATGATGGCGTGTAGATGGCGCCCGCATCGTCGATGGCCTTCCAGATATCGACCTGGCCCCAACGCTCATTGGCCTCGGTCAGCAACGCCGCGCCACGCGCGGCGAGTTCGGCATCATCGGCGCGCCGGACGGCCCGCGCGGTGGCCTTGACGACGGAGGAGGTGCCGGGAAGCTGCCTGTTGACCTCTTCGGCAAGGCGACCGGAAAGCCGTTCGTTGGCGAGGAACTTGAGTTCCGCGGCGAACTGGTTGCGCGTTTCCTCGGGCGGCAGGTCAACCCGCTCCCACCCTTCCAGCGCCGTCAGCGTCGCCGGCACGAGATTGGCGACCACCGGATTATAGAAGGACCGATAGAGCATCGTGCCGATCGGCGCGACGAAGGCGAACACCAGGAACGCCAACAGCGGCAGCACGAACAGGAATGCGGCAAGTTTCCTGCGGCGCATTTCACGGCGCGCCAGTTCGGCATCGCTGCGCGACAGCCGGCTGTCCGAGACCGTCCGTCGCGCGGGTGGCGCGTCCGGCCGTGCGGCATAGCTGTCGGCGGAGATATCGGTCATCGATGGCCCTTCGATGTGGCCGGCGCGGCGAGCGCGCCAGCCGGTCTTGTTGTGCATTGCGCGCCGAGCGTCGGCGCGCATGGCCCCCGGATCAGTTCAGGAGCCACTCGTTGAAGCTTTCGCCCAACGATTCGCCGAAGTCAGCCCAGAAGATGCCGTCGGCCTTGATGCCCTTGTCCAGATGCGCCGTCGGCAGGTTGTCCTTCACGTCGGGATCGAGATACGCATCGGCCGACACGCGGGTCGGGCCGTAGGCGACATCCTGCATGCCCGAGAGCGGCCGCGACATGGTTGCGAACTTGATGAAGTCGAGCGCCAGTTCGAGCTGGTCGGTGCCTCGCATGATCGACCACACATCAAGATCGTAGACGTGGCTGTCCCAGACGATCCGGAACGGGCGGCCTTCATCCTGGATGGCGGCGAAGATGCGACCGTTGGCCGACTGCACCATCTGTGCGCCGCCGTCGTTGAGAAGCTGCGGGGCCTGGCTCCAACTGTCGAACCAGACGATGTCGTCCTTGATGGTGTCGAGCTTGGCGAAGGCCCGGGCCTGACCTTCATCGGTCGACAGCACGTCATAGACATCGCCCGGTGCAACGCCATCGGCGAGCAGCGCCCACTCCATGTTCACCTGGGGTCGCTTGCGCAGCGCGCGCTTGCCGGGGAACTCCTCGGTGTTGAAGAAGTCCTCGATGGTCTCGGGCTGCGGGCCTTCGTTTTCCTCGTTGACGGCGAACAC
Organism: uncultured Oceaniradius sp.; assembly: GCA_964606055.1. Taxonomy (GTDB): domain Bacteria; phylum Pseudomonadota; class Alphaproteobacteria; order Rhizobiales; family Rhizobiaceae; genus Roseitalea. The sequence continues at coordinate 8,814 of CAZSFA010000039.1, forward strand.
GATCGTCCAGACGATGTTGCCGACACCGCACTCGCTGGCCAGCGCGTCGGGGATGAAATCGTCCATTGCGGGCGTGCCATCATCGCCATCGGGCAGGATCGAGAAGTCGATCACCTCAAGATAGCCTTCCGAACATGCGCGCTCCAGGTCGATCACTTCGATGTCGACGACATCCCACTGGACGTTGCCGGCCTCGACCTGCGCCTTCATTTCGGCCACGCCGCCCGAATAGTCCTCGAACAGGAACTCGTTGCCGGTCGCCTCGGCCCAAGGGTCGAGCATGTGTTCCTTCTGGGCCGCGCCGTACGCACCGCCGAAGGACACGATGGTCAACGGGTCGGCCATGGCCGGGGCCAGTGCCGTCGCAGCCATGGCTGCCGATGCCGCAATCAATGTCGGTAGTCGTTTCATAGGCATACTCCCTCTTGATGAGGACGTCGGCTGTCGACCGTCGCCCCTTGCAGTACAACCGGCCTAGGCCGGGAACGCAATACTGTCGCTGGTCAACCACACCAGCGAGCCTACATCGCCTTCGGCGAAGTCCGGGGCGGCCAGATCGTTGAGCACCTTGACGGTGATCTCCGAGCCGTCGCCGAACCGGAAGTAGTAGCGGATGAAGTCGCCGACATAGTGGTGCGTGACGTGGTCGGCATCGACCTCATTGTCATAGGCGTGGCTCGTCGGCCGGATGAACAGTTTCTCCGGCCGCACCGAGATGACGCAATCGGCGCCCACGGCCAGCCCCTCGCCCGCCGCCGCCGCCAGATGCGCGCCGCCCGGACCGATCACCTTGGCGATCCCGTCCTCGATGGCCTCGACCTTGGCCGGGATGAAGTTGTTCTCGCCGATGAACTCGGCGACGAAGGCATTGGACGGATGCTCATAGAGCGTTGCCGGCGCGGCGCATTGCTGGACGACGCCGTCGTTGAAGACGGCGATCCGTGTCGACATCGACAGCGCCTCGGTCTGGTCGTGCGTGACATAGATCACGGTGAAGCCCAGTTGCTCGTGCAGGCGTGTGATCTCGTACTGCATCTGCTCGCGCAGCTTCTTGTCGAGCGCGCCGAGCGGTTCATCCATCAGGATCAGCGTCGGCTCGAAGATGAGCGCGCGGGCGAGCGCAATGCGCTGCCGCTGGCCGCCAGACAGCTGGCCGGGATACCGGCCGCCGAAGTCCTCAAGCTCGACCAGGCCCAGATACTCGCGCACCCGTGCCTTGACGTCGGCTGCCGACATGCCGCGCACCTTGAGCGGATAGGCCAGGTTTTCGGCGATCGTCATATGCGGAAACAGCGCATAGTTCTGGAACACCATGCCGATGTTCCGCTTGTACGGCGCGGTGCGGTTGACCGACTGGCCTTCGATGAAGATGTCGCCGCTGGTCACGCTTTCGAACCCGGCCAGCATCATCAGGACGGTCGACTTGCCCGATCCGGACGGCCCCAGAAGCGTAATGAACTCGCCCTTGTCGACGTCGAGACTGAAATCCTTCACCACCAGCGACTTCTGATCGTAGGTCTTCTTGACCTGATCAAAACGCAAAAAACTCTCAGCGGCCAACGCCGACATCACGCCTCCATGATGGGTGAGGTGGGCGGGCCGACCCCGCTCACCGTCGCTGTTTGGACAACGGTTGGCAGAGCCTAGTGAATTGTGAGCGGTGCTTGCAAGCGGCTTTGCGGCAAAGCAGCAATTGAGTTGGTCGAACCGGCGTCAGCCGACGGCGTCGCGCTGAGCGATCCAGTCGTGATCGGGATGGTTCTCGAACCGCCATTTGCGCAAGGGCCCGGCCATCACGTTGAGATAGTACATCTCGTATCCATAGGGCGCGCCGCACGGGTGATGCCCCCGGGGCACAAGCACCACGTCGTGGTTCGCAACCGCCATCGTCTCATCGAGACTGCCGTCGTCGGTGAACACGCGCTGCACGCCGAAACCCTGCTGCGGGTTGAGCCGGTGGTAGTATGTCTCCTCCAGATACGTCATGCGCGGGAAGTCGTCCTCATCATGCCGGTGCGGCGGATAGGACGACCAGTTGCCGGCCGGGGTGAAAACTTCGGTGACCAACAGGCTGTCGGCGACGTCGCGATGCTCCATGGCAATGTTGTTGATGTAGCGGGTGTTGGTTCCCTGGCCACGCGGTTCCAGCACGATGCCGTCCGGGCCAAGCCGCTGCGGCGGGCGGGCGCCATCGCCTGCCGGCGCCGTGCACACCGCAAGCGTGCAGGCGGTCGTCGCGGTGACCCGCCAACCGGTGCTGGCGGGGACATAGACGCAATGGGGCGGTGTGCGCTCGAAGACGTCCATGCGGTCACCCAGTTCGCCAAAGGCGACCTCGCCGGCGATCACATGCGCCTTGCCTTCGACCAGCACCAGAATGGCCTCCCGGTCACCGGTTGCCTCGCTTGCCGCGTCACCCGGCGCAAGGCGGTGGAGCTCAAAACCGACATAGCCCCAGTTGGCGTTTTCCGGGGTGACGGAGTGAACCTTGCCGTGTTCGCCGGTCGGTTTGCGCAGCAGGTGGGACATGGGCGGGCTCCATTGGGTGGCGCTGCCTTGTGTTGTCATCCGCATTGGCCGTTCTCGGATCGTCGGCGCGGGACTCTGGCAGCCTTGATGTTGCCGGCTATGTCAAAGACCGGGCACCCAGTGCAAGCCCGGCATGTGCGGATGCCGGCAGCGTGGGTGCCTTCAGGTGTGCTGACAGGGCTCCTCGTCGCCCAAGGTGGCAGGCGGGTCTCCGCCCGGGGCGCCCGGATCGGCGCCTTCGCCGGCGTAGATTTCCAGCATGATGTCCATGGCGCGCGCGATGTCGCGTTCAAGAGCCTCGCGCGCGGCCTTGGGATCGCGCCGGTCGAGCGCGTCGAGAACCCTGCGATGATAGTCGTCGCCGGTTCCCAGATCACCGCCAATATGTTCGATCACGACCTGGAGATAGGGCCCGAACTGCAGCCACAGGCTCTCGATCAGCGGCACGAGCACCGTCGATCCAGACGCAGCGTAGACGCCGAAGTGGAAACGGCGGTTGCGCTCCAGGTTGGGTCTTGGCGTGGTGTCCACGGTCTCCTCGCTGGCCTCGATCAGCACCTGGAGTTCGTCCAGTTGCTCGTCGGTGATGCGACTGGCGGCCAGTTCGGCGGCAACGCCCTCCAGCATCAGCCGAATGCGGCGCAGGTCCGAGAAATGCGTGATGTCGAGCGTGGGAACCGATACCGACCCGTTGGCTTCCACGACCAGCGCGCGCTCGGCAACCAGTTGGCGCAGCGCCTCGCGCACCGGCATCGGACTGACGCGGAAACGCGATGCAAGCGGCCGCAGCGTCAACACGGCGCCCGGCGGGTACTGTCCGCACATCAGCGCCGTTCGCAGTGCGGCGGCGATGCGGATATGGGTCGGCTGATGGACCGGTGCATTGCCATCCTTGGGCTTCATGGCTCAGCCTCCGCCACGATGGTGGCGCAAGGGCGAGCCATGACGCGGCCGTGCCATCGGTCAGTGCATGCACGCCGCATCCCTGCCGCGCGCATGGCAGCAAAGCGATACGATCTGGTCGTTGCGGCGCGTCGATCGCGTGCGCCGACCACGCGGTCGCACTCGAGCGTGCGCGCGATGGCAAGTCCGCCCGGCATGTCGTTGATATGCCCCTTGGTCCACAGCGTTGCCGCTGTCTGATCGGCTCAATTTAGAGGCTCACTTGTGCGTGTCAAACAACTTTACGAAAACTGATCTAGACTTGCGGACCATAGCCTTTAGGGGCATGGCTGACGGTATTAACCTGATGAACTGCCTCGGAGATTGATATGTTTGGGCCGCGCCTGGCACCTGCCTTCGCGCTTGCGATCCTTGCGATGGCTGCACTGACCGGGATGGACGCCGTCGCAAAAGCGCTGGCGCCGGACTTTTCGACGATGCAGATCGTCTTCATGCGCTACCTGCTGCCTGCGCTGATCCTGGCAGCGGCAATCGCTGCGCTGGGTGGCGCCTGGCCGCAACGGGGGCTCTTGGTGACAGCCGCAATCCGGGCCGTCTTCATCACGCTGACGGCGTTCTTCTTCTTCTATGCCGTGGCCACCCTGCCGCTCGTCACGGCGACCGCGATCGCGATGACAGGGCCGGTCCTGATCGCGGTCATGGGGGTCGTGTTCCTGCGCGAGCGCTGGAACCGGTCGCTGAGTGTTGCCATGGTGCTGGCGCTTGCGGGCGCGCTGATCATCCTGGTGGGCGACAATGATTCGCCGTTCCGCACGACCGGCGGCTGGTCGGCTTGGGCGGCCGCCCTGATGGCACCGGTCACTTACTCTGTGACCGTCGTCCTGTTGCGCGTACATGCGCTGCAGGAGGGCACGCTCGCCATCGGGCTGGGTCAGGCGGCGCTTGTGTGCCTGATCACGGCGCCGTTCGTGCTGCCGACGCTTGTGGTTCCCAGCGGGGCGCAATGGTGGCCGGTGATCGGGATTGGCCTTCTGGGCACGGTGGGTATGCTGGCAATGGCACGCGCATTGCGCGACCTGCCGGCATCGATCTTCTCGTTCATCGAGTATCTGGCACCGGTGTGGGCGGCAGCATTCGGCTATGTGTTCTTTTCAGAATGGCCGAACCTGACGGTCTGGCTCGGCACGGCTCTCATTCTCATCGGCTGCGGTTTTGCGGCAAGCCAGCGTCACCCGTCGCCGGCCACCGAACCGGCCGGCTGACAGACGCTGCCACCGGTCATCGGCCTTGGCACGCCCGTTGTTGTTGGAAAGCTGATCGGCAAATCCCGCAGCCGACGGGCCGCAAGGAAGGCAAAACACTCCGCTTCAATGGCATCGCCGCGCCAACCGACCGATTCGGCCAGAACCGGGTCGACGCCGGCACGATCGGCAAGGGCCCCGATCAGCGCCGGATTGTGCCTGCCGCCTCCGCACACGATCAGGCGCTGCGGCCGGCGCGGCAGCAGATCGAGCGCACGGCCCACCGCCGCGCCGACGAAGGCCGTCAGCAGGGCCGCGCCGTCGGCCGGGCTCAGCCCGTCGGCCATGTCGGCGCCGAAGTCGAAGCGATCGAGCGATTTGGGAAACGGCGCTGCGAGGTAGGGATGGTTGCACAATGCGGCAAGCCGCGCTTCGTCGACCGTGCCTGAACGCGCCAACCGGCCTTCGCGGTCCATCGGGCCCAATCCGTGGCGCACCATCCAATCATTGATCGGCGCGTTCGCAGGGCCGGTGTCGAATGAACACAGCCGTCCCGCGTCATCGTGCCAGGTGATGTTGGCAACGCCGCCAAGATTGAGAATGGCGGTCTCGGACCCAGCGCCGATCCGCGCCAGAAGCGCGGCATGGTAGCTGGCCGACAACGGCGCACCCTGCCCGCCCGCCGCCATGTCGGCGCTGCGAAAATCGAACACGACGGGCCGACCGAGCGCCCGCGCCATCAAGGCGCCGTCTCCCAGTTGACGGGTTTGGCCGTGCCGGTCCGCCGTCGGCGCGCGATGCAGCACGGTCTGGCCATGAAAGCCGACCGCCGCGATGTCGCCCAATACCAGCCCGGCGTCGGCAACGGTCCGCTCGACCGCATCGGACTGGGCAAGCGTCAGCATCCGCTCCGCCGCGGCGAAGCTGGCCGGCTCGGGGCCCTCAAATCCCCAGGCCAGCGCCTCGGTCAGCGTCTCGCGCAGGCATTGGTTGATCTGCTCATCATAGGGGACAAGGGCGTAGGGGCCGAACTCGCCGATCTGCTCGCCATCGGTGCGAATCAGCGCGACATCGATTTCGCCATCGAGGACCGTGCCGGTCATCAGTCCGACATACCATTGCGGTTTCATGTCATGGTCCCGGGCGTTCCGCATTGACCGCATCACCAACGGCACGGCGCAACGCCACGATACCGCTGGCCGTATGCCGTGATGGATGTACGCGATTTGTGAGAAGCGACCATGCCAGGCCGCGATCGAAATCAACCCAAAGGCCAGTGCCGGTGAAGCCGGTATGGCCGATCGTACCCGGCGCGCAGGCATCCCCGCCCGACCAGCCATGGTGCGGCAGTTCCCAGCCGTGACCGCGCGTTTCGCGCAGCGCAGTACCGACACGATCGCGGGTCATCGCGCTCAACCCCTTGCCGGCCAGGAGATCGCCGGCGAAGTCGAGCACATCGTCGATGCGGCCAAACAGGCCGGCATGGCCCGCGCCGCCAAGCGCCCACGCGTTCTCGTCGTGAACCTCGCCACGCATCACACGGCCCCGCCAGCTGCAGTGTTCGGTCGCGGCGGTCTGGCCGGGCGGCGGTGCGAATGTGAAGCCCCATCCCGGGTCCATCTTTGACACCGGCTCGCCACGCAGGCGTTCGAGCGCAATGCCCAGAAGGATGAAGTTGATGTCCGAATAGACGGGCGGCCCCTTGGGCCATTCATGCTGAAGCACGTATGCGCGCAACGTCTCGGGATCATCGCCCTTGGTGTAGATCGGCGCGACGGCGGGAAAAGCGGTGGTGTGGCCCAGGCACTGGCGAAAGGTCACCTGTCGCTCCCAGCAGTCGGCGTCGTACTGCCGGAAGTCCGGGATCAGGCTGGTCAGCGGCGCATCGAGATCGATCCGGCCGGCGGCCGCCTCCTCGAGAACCTGCGTCGTCGTGAAGATAACCTTGGTCAGCGAAGCCAGATCGAACCAAGTGGCGCGTTCGAGTGCGACGGCTTCCGGCTCCCACTGGGCCATGCCTGCATGCAGGACCGCGCGCTCGCCACTCTTCGTAACCAGACCTAGGGCCGCGCCGGGCACACGGCGCGCATCAACCGCCGCGCGCACCGGTACGAACGCACGATCGATCAGGCCATCGAGATCGACGGCGCCGGTCATGGCGCCCTGCCCGACAGTCCGGTCACAGTGCGTTGACCGCGACCAGCGGCTCGACGGGCGTCGACGCGCATTGCAGCGGATTGGCCAGAGTCAGCCCGAAACCGGGCGCTTCGATCTCGAAGACATCGCCGTTCTGCGGGGCGATCCCATCGGCAAACGACAGTGTTGCCGTGCCGAACATGTGCACATGCACGTCGCCGGGTTGGCGGAATATCTCATACTTGAAATGGTGGTGTTCGAGGTTGGCGATCGTGTGGCTCATATTGGCTTCGCCCGAAAGGAACGGCTTTTGCCAGACCACCTCGTCGCCACGACGGATGCGCGACGTGCCGCGCACATCGTCGGGCAGATCGCCGATCATGATTTCCGGTCCGAACGACACCTGACGCAGTTTGGAGTGCGCGAGATAGAGGTAGTTGATCTTCTCGGTGACGTGGTCGGAGAACTCGTTGCCCAGCGCAAAACCCAGCCTGACGGGCGTGCCGTCGGCGGCGATCAGATAGAGGCCGGCGATCTCGGGTTCCTCGCCTCCGTCGAGCGCGAAATCCGGCGAAACCAAAGGCGCGCCGGGCGGCACGAGCGCGTGTCCGGTGCCCTTGTAGAACCACTCGGGCTGCACGCCGGCCTGTCCCGCCGCCGGCTTGCCGTTTTCGAGCCCCATGCGGAACATCCGCATCGAGTCGGTCACATCATCGCCATCGGTGTGCATGGCATCGCGCGTGTCGGCCGAACCGGTGTGCGTGAGCCCTGTTCCGGTGACGAACAGATGGGCGGGATCGGGATGGCGCAAGGGACAGTCGAGCCGGCCTTCGGCGGCCAGGGCGGCCAGATCGACCGTTTCGGCAAGTCCGATGCGCGCAACCGCGTCGGCAACCGTCTCGCCCTTGTCGATGGCACTCATCGCCAGGTCGTAGGTGCTTGCAGCCCCGGCAAGCAGCCGCGCGTCATCGCCGCTCCTGACAATCACACCGCCGCCGCGGACCTGAGACAAGAACATCGAACCCTCCCCTTTCAATCAGCCGACGCCGTTGAAACCGCCGCCGTTTCGCACGGGTGATATACCAGCCACAAAGCGGCGTCGATCCGCCGACGAACGATTGCGCGCATCGGTCCCGTGTAGCAATGTGCGTCGACCAACCTTTGCGTCCGGCCGGCCTGTCGATCGGCATGCGGCGCCAACACCAAAGAGAGCATCGGCACCAGCATCGGGATGCATTGCGTCCCAGGGAGGACACAACAATGAGCACGAAGGAACGCATCGGCTTTGTCGGCGTCGGCCTGATGGGGCACGGTATGGCCAAGAACATCGTCGAGGCCGGCTACCCCTTGACGGTGATGGCGCACCGGAACCGCAAACCGGTCGACGATCTGGTTGGGCGCGGCGCGACCGAAGCAAAGACGCTCGCCGAACTGGCAGCGGCGAGCGACATCGTATTCATCTGCGTGACCGGTTCACCGCAGGTCGAACGGATCGTGCTGGGTTCGGACGGACTGGTCGCAACGATGACGCCCGGATCGGTCGTCGTTGACTGTTCGACCGCAGACCCCGGCTCGACGATGACGGTTGCCGCCCGGTTGGCCGAGCGCGAGATCGCCTATATCGACGCGCCGCTTGGCCGCACGCCCAAGGAGGCCTGGGCCGGCGAACTGGATACGATGATCGGCGCCGAAGATGCCGTATTCGAGCGGGTGCGTCCCGTGATCGAGACCTGGGCCGGTCGGATCGTGCATATTGGCGGGGTAGGCGATGGCCATCGGATGAAACTGATCAACAACTTCATCTCGCTCGGCTATGCGGCGCTTTACGCAGAGGCGCTGACGGTCGCCAACAAAGTCGGGATCACGCCCGAGCGGTTCGATTCCGTCATACGCGGCAGTCGCATGGATTGCGGGTTCTACCAGACCTTCATGGAGTACACGCTGCGCGGCGATACCCAAGCGCACAAGTTCACCCTGTCGAATGGCCTGAAAGACCTGCGCTACCTTGAATCGATGGCCGACAGCGTGGGCACGGCGAACGGTCTTGGCAACGCGGCCAAGAACCTGTTCGCGCTCGCCGTATCGGCCGGCGGCGATGGCCCGGACACGCATGTGCCGATGCTGCCGCGCTACATCGGCGCCCTCAATGGCACCGACCTGACGCCGGATGGCGAAAAGTAGGCGCGCCGGTCAGCCCGGCTTGTAGACGCGGTTGGCTTCCGGGTCGCCGCCTTCAAACGGGAGCGCTTCCAGTTCGGCCCAGCAAGCATCGGGAATGTCAGCATTGGCCCAGTCCAGTGTCCCGGCCACCCGGCTCGGCTTGGTGACGCCGATGATCGTCGAGGCGACGCGCGGATCGCGCATCGAGAACTGGAGCGCCGCCGCGCCCATCGCAACGCCGTGCTTTGCGCAGATCCGTTCGATGGCGCGCACCGGTGCAAGGGCCTCTTCATCCGCCTCCTGATAGGTGACGCGCGGCATGACGTCGGCGCCCTTGGCAAGCACGCCGCCGGCATAGGGCGCGGCATTGAAGATCGCCATGCCCTGCGTCTGCGCATAGGCCATGACCTCTTCGGCCTGGCGGTTCAGAAGCGAGTAGCGGTTGTGGGTGATGAGGCAGTCGAACGGATACCGCCGCAAAAGCGTCGACATCAGGTCGATCCTGCCCATGGCGAGGCCGACCGCATCGGCCAGTCCTTCTTCCTTGATCTTGAACAACTCGTCGAGCGCTCCGCCCTCGCGGGTCACCGCATCAAGATCCGCCGCATATTCGGGGTCGTGCAGGTGCAGAACCTGAACCCGATCAAGCCCGAGCGCCTCAAGGCTCTCTTCAAGGGACTGCCTCGCGCGAGCGGCATCGAACTGGTTTGTTTCCATGTCGCGATCGAGCTTGGTCGAAAGGACGAAGCCATCCGGCAGACCGCCATGCGCGCGAATGGCTTGGCCAACTCGTGCTTCGCTGCGGCCCATGCCGTAGTTGCGGGATGTGTCGATGAAGTTGACCGGTCCCTCGAACACGGCTTCCAGCGTCTGGCGCGCGCGCGTTTCGTCGACCGCGTAGCCGTAGGTGTCGGGCATGTCGCCAAGGCCGGATGTACCAAAGCAGATCGAGGTCACTTCAATCCCGGTCTTGCCGATTGTCGTCGTCTTCATCTCAATCTCCTTCGGGGCGGGCGGGCCGTCCGTGTTCGTAATGTGATTCCGCCGATCCTTCTAAGCGCTTGTGAACGAGTCACAAAACGCTGATTGCCTGGCTCGTCGGTTTTTCGGATCGGTCGGCGACGACTTACGCCGCAGACAGCCAACGGCCCTGTTGGCTCGAACGCTGCACGGTCTCAACCAGATGCTGGATGCGATGCCCGTCGCGGAAGTTGAACGGCTCGTCACGCCGGCCCGCAATCGCCTCCAGATACCCCATGATCTCGATCGCCTTGAGGTCGTTGAAACCGAGTTGATGACCGGGCGCGATGCAGAAGTTGCCATAGGGCGGATGCTCGGGCCCCGCCAGAATGCGCCTGAAGCCGCCCCTTCCCGATGCGTCGCGGGCGTCATGGTAGTGCAGTTCGTTCATGCGTTCCTGGGTGAGAAACAGCGCGCCCTTTTCGCCATAGACTTCGAAGTCGTGCTGCATCTTGCGTCCGGTGGCGATCCAACTGGCCTCGATCGATCCGGTCGCACCGCTTTCAAAGCGCAGCAATACGTTGCCGATGTCATCGACGGCGATCGGCACTTGGCCGCCTTCGGGGCCCGGCCTTTGCGCGATCACGTTGCGGCAATCGCCGAACAGTTCGGCAATCGGCCCGAGCAGATGCTCGGCCGTTGCAAGCGCGTGACTGCCCAGATCGGCCATCGCGCCGCCGCCTGCGGGATCGTGGCGCCATGTGCGGGGCGCGGCAGGATCGGCCATGTAGTCCTCGGCGTGGATGCCGCGATAACTGCGTATCTCGCCCAGTTCGCCGGCCTCGATCATCTCACGTGCAACCCGAACCATGGGATTGGCGAGGTAGTTGAAACCGACTTGCGTCTTGATGCCCGCGGCCTCGGCCTTGTGCGTCATCTCCAGCGCGTCGATGGCAAGCGGTGCCAACGGCTTTTCGCAGTAGCAGTGCTTGCCCGCGTCGATCGCAGCGAGCGCCATCTTCTTGTGGAACGCATTGGGTGCGGTGATGTCGACGATGTCGACCGCCGGGTCTTCGATCAGCGCCCGCCAGTCATCGGTGGCGCGGGCAAACCCGAAACGCCTGCGGGCCGCCTCGGCCCGCTCCATCGAGACATCGGCGATCACGGCGAAATCGACATCGAACGGCAACTCAAACACCTTCTGGGCGGTGGCAAAGCCGAACGAATGGGTCATGCCCATGAAGCCCGAGCCGATCAGCCCCAGACCAATGCGCGCCATTGTCGTTGTCCGATGATGGTTGAGGTTTGGAAGACCACGGCGCCGAGCGCCGTGGCCGGTGTTGTGTGCGGTCGTCCGACTACTGCGCGATGCAGGTGTCGACGTTCTCGGGCGTGCAGACGTCAAGGCCGGTGAACGTCGGATCGGCCGGTGCGTCACCGCCGGCGGCCATCTGGGCGAAGGCCTGCATCACGCGATAGCCCATCTCGAACGGACGCTGACCGACCTGTCCGGCCGAGTAGCCTTCCTTCATCTGCTCGATCTGGACGGGCAGTGTGTCGGCGACAACGAGGGCGAGCGCACCGCTTGCGATCTCGTCCTTGTACTGTTCGACGGCGGCGCGGTTGGCGTCCGGCAGGAACTGCGGGAAGCCGCCCGTGGGCAGGAACGCGTCGAGGTCGGGATTGGCCGCCATGAAGTCCTCGAACTGCTGCACCGAACGCGGGAAGTCATCGTCGGTGTAGAGCGGGCAGCCATTGGC
>CAZSFA010000040.1:0-20397 GCA_964606055.1 uncultured Oceaniradius sp.
CGAACGAGGTGCCCGACATGCGCGCATCTGACTGCCGCACCATGTCGCGGTGCCCGTGCTTAAGCAGCGCCTTGGGCATCGGGATCATGCCCCATTCGGGCATGCCCGGCCCGCCATGCGGCCCGGCATTGCGCAGAACCAGCACGTGATCGGGCGTCATCGGATAGTCCGGGTCTTCGATGATCGCCTTCATCTGATCGTAGCTGTCGGCAACGATCGCGGGGCCCTTGTGCACATGGAACCTGGGATCGCACGCGGCCGGCTTGATCACCGCGCCGTCGGGGGCGAGGTTGCCGCGAAGCACGGCGAGCGATCCTTCATGATAGACCGGGTTCGACAGCGGCCGGATCACATCGGTGTTGTGGTTGATCGCATCGGCAATGCCCTCGCCAAGGCTCCTGCCGGTCACCGTGATGCAGGACAGGTCCAGCTTGTCGCCCAACTCCTTCATCAACGCGCGGAGGCCGCCGGCATAGAAAAAGTCCTCCATCAGATACTCTTTGCCCGATGGACGGATGTTGGCGATCACCGGTGTCGTTCTGCCCAGCCTGTCCAGATCGTCCAGCGTCAACGGCACGCCGGCACGGCGCGCCATCGCGATCACGTGGATGATCGCGTTGGTCGAACAGCCTGTCGCCATGGCGACGGTCACAGCGTTGGCGGTGCTGGCATCATTGATGATCTGATCGGGTGTGAGATCTTCCCAGACCATGTCGACGATGCGCCGGCCGCAGGCCGCCGACATGCGCTGGTGGTTGACATCGGGCGCGGGAATGGACGAGGCGCCCGGAAGGCACAGGCCGAACCCTTCGGCGATCGCCGTCATCGTCGAGGCGGTGCCCATCGTCATGCAGTGGCCGTAGGAGCGGGCAATGCCGCCCTCGATCCCCTCCCATTCGGCCTTGCCGATGGTCCCGGCGCGGCGTTCGTCCCAGTACTTGAAGGCGTCACTGCCAGACCCCAGAACCTTGCCGGCATAATTGCCGCGCAGCATCGGCCCGGCCGGCAGGTAGATGAACGGTATGCCCATCGAGATGGCGCCCATAACCAGCGCGGGCGTCGACTTGTCGCATCCGCCCATCAGCACCGCACCGTCGACCGGATGGGCGCGCAACAACTCCTCCACCTCCATGGCGGCCATGTTGCGGTAGAGCATCGAGGTCGGCTTGAGGAACTGCTCGGACAATGAGTGCGCCGGCAGTTCCATCGGCATTCCGCCGGCCTGCAGGATGCCCTTCTTGACGAACTCGGCGCGGTCGCGGAAGTGCATGTGGCACGGCTGTGCCTCGGACCAGGTGTTGATCACCGCGATCACCGGCTTGCCGGCCCAGTCCTCGGCGGAAAGCCCCATCTGCATGGCGCGGCTGCGATGGCCGAACGAGCGCAGGTCATCGGGCGCAAACCAGCGCGCCGAGCGCAGTTCATCATAGGTCTTGCGGCGCGGGGCGTTCATGGTCTCATTCCTTCGCTCCGGGTGCGGCTTCATACCCGATCATGGCAAACCTGCGTTGCATGTCTGCCCCCGCTAACGCCAGCCTTCAATCAGCGACCGCATCATCTCGACCTCTTCGCCGGTCAGGCTGGTCAGCGGTGGGCGCACCGGGCCGGTGTCGAAGCCGCGCAGCCCGACGCCGGCCTTGATCGCCGAAACCGCATAGCCGGTCCTGCGATCGCGTATCGTTGCGAACGGATAGTAGAATTCGCGCAAGAGGCGCGCGCAGGTGTCGTTGTCGCCCGACATCAGCGCGGCGTGGAAGGCGAGCGCGGTTTCGGGCACGAAGTTGAACACGGCCGACGAGTAGGTGTCGACGCCCGCGCCACGCACCGCCTGCGCGAACAGCTCGTGGGTCGGCATGCCGCCGATATAGGCGAGCCGATCGCCCAGCCCCAGCGTGATGCGCCTGACGGTGTCGATATCGCCGGTGCCGTCCTTGAAGCCGATCAGGTTCGGGCAGTCATCGGCCAGCCGCGCGATGGTCTCGGCCGAACAGACCGACTGCCCGCGATTGTAGATGATGACGCCCATCGCGGTTGCCTCGCAGACCGCGCGAATGTGCGCCTCGATCCCCTCCTGCGGCGCCTCGACCAGATAGTGGGGCAGCAGCAGGATGCCGTCGCCGCCAGCCCGTTCAATCCGGCGCGCCATGTCGCAGGCGAGCCGTGTGCCGTAGCCGCAACCGGCGATGATCGGCTTGCCCGGCTGCGCGGCCTTGGCAACCCGCACCACATCGACCACCTCGTCGGGCGTCAGTGAAAACAACTCGCCCGTGCCGCCGGCGACGATGAGCGCGGCGATCGCATGCGGCGACAGCCACTCAAGATGGGCCGAAAACGCCTCGGCATTGAAACGGTCCTCTCCATCAAACGGCGTGACGGGAAACGACAAGAGGCCGGACCGAATGATGTCTCGGAGGTCGGTGGGGGCGATCATTCAGTTCTCCATGTCTGGTGCCGCATCCAATCGGGTGGACGCGGGCTAGATAAGGTCGTTGGCTTGCAGGAACGCCGTCAGTCTCGACATCTGGTCGTCCGAAAGCGGCCAGGAGGACGGCGGACGCGCGGCGCCGCAGTCCTCGCCCATCAGCGCGAGCGCTGCCTTCACACCGGCGACATTGGCCCCGCCCTGGTCTTCGGCCCGAATGTCCTCGAACGCCTGCATGCCGTCGATCAGCCGGCGCGCTTGGGCGAAGTCGCCCGTCTGGAGCGCCGCCGATATGGCGACCGAACGTGCCGGCCAGACATTGATCAGGCCCGAGGTGAAGCCGCGTGCCCCGACGGCGCACAGGCTGGGCGCCCAGACCTCGGCGAGCCCGCCGACCCAGACGATGTGGTCGGGCGAAGCGGCGATCGCCTTCTTGAGCATCATCGGATTGGCCGTTGCCCACTTGACCCCGGTGACGGTTGGCAGGGCGCAAAGCGCGGCGATGGTGTCGACGCCGATCGCGTCGCTGCGGATGTAGAGGACGATGGGCAGACCGTTGCCCGCTTCCGCGACACGGTGAACATAATCGATCAACCCCTGCGGGGCGACGAACGGGTCGGGCGGCTGGTGGATCATCAGCGCCGCCGCGCCCGCCGCGGCCGAAGCGGCGGCCAGCCGGCAGGCATCCCGGACGCCCCGGCCGACGCCGGCGACCATCGGCACGCGGCCCGCGATGTGGGTGGCCGACGCCTCGACCATGGCGACCGCCTCGTCGGTGGTCAGCGCATAGAACTCGCCCGTGTTGCCGTTGGCCGTCAGGATATGGACGCCGGCATCGATGGCGCGGTCGACGATCGGCTTCTGGCGCGCGGGCGCGATCTCGCCATCGTGGTCGAACGGCGTGACCAGAATACCCGAGACACCGGTCAGGGCGGCGCGCAGGTCATCGCTCATGGCGTGTGTCCTCCCCTCGTCCGGGGGCCCTTGCCCCTGTCAGCTTTCATGGATGCCCGAGGCCGTGAACTGGCCACCCTGATAAAGCGCATCGGGCGAATCGGGCGCCGGGCGCTCCATCTCGGCGTCCAGCCGGGCGCGATGGGTCTCCGCATTGTCCTTGGGGCGCCAGCCCAGATAGGCAACCGCGTCATTGTCCCACCAGGCGGTGTCATTGTCCGAGACGCCATAGATGACCGGGCATCCCAGAACCGGTACCCGGAAGATGCATTCGATCAGCCCGACAAAATCGTCATAGCTCAACCAGGTCGACAGCATGCGGTGGTTGTTGGGCTGCGGAAAGCACGAGCCGATGCGCACGCAGGCCGTCTCGATTCCGAACTTGTCGTGGTACATCGACGCCAGCGCCTCGCCGAACACCTTGGAGACCCCGTAGAGCCCGTCGGGCCGGGTCGGCACGGCCCCATCGATGCGTTCGTTCTGGCGGTAGTAGCCAATGGCGTGGTTGGAACTGGCATAGACGATGCGCGGGTTGCCGTTCTTGCGGGCCGCTTCATACAGATTGAACATGCCGTCGAAATTGGCGCTGCGGATGACATCCCACGAGCTTTCGCGGGCCTGACCGCCCAGATGCACGATCCCGTCGCACCCCTCCACCAGCGCTTCGACCGCGGCGCGGTCGGCCAGATCGCAGCGCACGATCTCCTCATGAGGCGCCGCCTCGCCCATGTCACTGCGGCTGGACAGCCGGATCGTCGGCGCCAGATGCGTCAGGCGCTTGCGGCACATCGATCCAAGCCCGCCGGCGGCGCCCGTGATCAGCAGTCTTTTCATCGTCCGGTCCTTTCGCCCATCAGGGCAACGTTGGGCGCGGTTGCGCCGCAGAAGATGCGGTTGCGAGCCGTCCCGGGCCGCAATGCGTTATGGAAAGCCATACGAGCCGTCCGGCCGCACCGGCAGCTTGCGCTCCCAATGCACATAGCGATCCGTCTTCAGGTAGTCCTCGTCGATCTCGACCCCCCAGCCGGCGCGATCGGGCCGCAGTTCGAGATGGCCGTCCACCGGCAGGTAAGGGTCCT
Organism: uncultured Oceaniradius sp.; assembly: GCA_964606055.1. Classification (GTDB taxonomy): domain Bacteria; phylum Pseudomonadota; class Alphaproteobacteria; order Rhizobiales; family Rhizobiaceae; genus Roseitalea. The sequence continues at coordinate 4,456 of CAZSFA010000040.1, forward strand.
TCACATAGGCGGCCGGCTCGGCGGTCTGGTCATCGTCGCCCGAACTGTACACGCCGGTCCCGTGGTAGGCCGGCCCCGACGGCAGGCGGTATTCCAGAATCTTGAAGTTGGGCTGCGCCGCGCAGAAGTGCACGTTGATCGCGGTCGCCAGCGGGCCCATCGGATTGTGCGGCGCGACCGTGACGTAGTGCGCCTCGGCGATCGCAGCGATCTTGCGCATTTCAAGCAGCCCGCCGACCACGCAGATGTCGGGCTGGATGATGTCGGCACCGGCACATTGCATCAGCCGCGCGAACTCAAAGCGCGAAAACAGGCTCTCGCCGGTCGCAAGCGGCACCGTCAGTTGCGCTTTCAGCCGGCCCCACGCTTCCATGTTCTCGGGCCGAATGGGCTCCTCGTAGAACAGCGGATGGAACGGTGCGAGCGCATCGCCCAGCTGCACCGCCTGCCAAGGCTCGAAAATCTTGGCGTGCGCGTCGAAAGCGAACTCAAGGTCGGGGCACAGATCGTACAACCGGCCGACCCAATCGGCTGTCGTCGCGATCACCTTGCCCCAGGGATTGGCATGGATGTCGATCCGGTAGGGCGACAGCTTGAAAGCCGTCAAACCGTATCGTTCGCGCATCGCATCGCAATAGTCGCGCACGTCCTCGGGCGCGGGCGCGGTGTAGACTCCCAGATAGACCCGCACCCGGTCACGCACATGGCCGCCCAGCAGCCGATAGACCGGAACGCCCAGCGCCTTGGCCGAAATGTCCCACAGGGCGTGATCGATGGCCGAGACCGCCGCCAACCCAAGCGCACCGGGCGGAAACCGCGATTGCTGAAGCAGTTTGAGAACAAGCCGCTCGATGCGCGTGGGGTCCTCGCCCTCGATCTGCAGATAGAGGTAATCGAGCAGCGGCGGCAGCGCCCTGTCCGGACCATGGTTGTAGCATTCGCCCCAACCGGTCACGCCTTCATCGGTGTCGACCGCCACGATGACGCGAGGCCGGTCGCGGTCGCGCGTCATGTATGAGCGAAGACCGGTGATCTTCATCGGCTCAACCGGCAAACCGGGCTTGCGGGACGCCGGTTGCGCCCAGCCCGGTGATCGCAAAAAGGCTGCCGGCCTCGGGCTGACGCGCATCGCCATCGGCGCCGGCACCGATCGAGGTGACGAACAGGGTGTCCAGATCCGCGCCGCCGAACATCGGCTTGGTCGGCCGTTCGACCGGCATCTCGATGATCGCGTCCACCTCGCCGCCCGGCGTGATGCGCACCACCTGCCAGCCGCCAACGCCAGCCATCCAGTAGCAACCATCGGCGTCGACCGTTCCGCCATCTGGCCGGCCGGCCACCTGATTGGTGTCGAAAAACACCCGTTGCCGCGACGGCGTTCCGGTGTCCGGATCGTAGTCGCAGGCCCAGATCGTGCGCACGCCGGGGTTGGAGTCGGAGAAATACATCGTCCGGCCGTCGGGCGAAAACGCAGACCCGTTGGTCGTGAACAGCATGTCGAAATGCGCCGTCACGCGGCCATCGGGATCGTAGCGATAGAACTGGCCCTGCCGGGCGGGCGGCCCGCCATCATCCTTCATCGTGCCGGCCCAGAACCGGCCGCGCGGGTCGGTCGTACCGTCATTGAAACGATTGCCGGGCAGATGCGCCTCGGGGTCGGCAAGCGGCTGCCGCGCCCCGGTCTGCGGGTCATAGAAGTAAAACCCGGTCCTTGCGGCAACGATCAGCCCTCCGGCGTCGCGGCGGGCAAGGCAACCCACCGGCTCGCCGAAGTCGAACACATCATTGGTGCCGCTGGCCGGATCATGGCGATGGATCAACCCCGCCTTGATATCGACCCACCACAACGCGGCGTCTTGGACATCCCAGACCGCGCCCTCTCCGACCTGCGACCGGCTGGGCACGACGCATTCGATCGCAACCACCTATTCCCCCTTGAAGACCCTGCGCTCCGAGCCCTCGATATGCGTGATCATCGCCGCGCGCGCGGCCGCGACATTGCCAGCCTCGAGCGCGTTGAGGATGGCGCTGTGCTCGGCGCTCATGTCGCGCTTGCCATTGCGGTACCCGGTGCGGCCGAGACTGCGCACGAACTTGCCGATGAACCGCCATTGCGGACGCAGCATCGCCAGCGTTTCAACCAGAAAGCGGCTGTCGGACAACTCGGCTATCTTGGCGTGGAACCGGATGTCCGCGTCGATCGTCGCCTGTCCATTGTCGATCAGCCGGTCGGTCTCGGTAACGATCTGGCGCAACGCCTTGAGGCCTTCGGCATCGATGCGCTTGACGGCGCGGGCGATGATCTCGGCCTCGATCGTCTTGCGGAACTGGAAATAGCAGGCGATGTCGTCGATGCTTTCAAGCGGGCCGTAGCCGCCGCCTTCGGTCGCAGACCCGCTGCTGACGAACGAGCCGGCACCGCGGCGCGACACGATCAGCCCGTCCTCGCGAAGCCTGGCCAGCGCCGACCGGACCACCGGCCGCGACACGCCGAACTCGGTCGCCAGTTCGTTTTCGCTCGGCAACCGTTCGCCCAGCGAATACTGCCCAAGCCGGATGGCATCGAGCAGTTGCGCATAGACCCGGTCCTCGAGCCGCTGGCTCGATCCTTCGGCGGCCGGCATCCGGGCGTCTTGCGTTGTCATCTCCATCGAGAATGCTCCCTGCCGCCCCTGTCGCATCGGCGGCGTGCAGGCAATTACTACACCAAGAAATTTGTTTGACAACTTGTAAATAAAATGCAGGCTGAAAAATCGGATATCGGAAACGAGGCGAATTTCCAGGGAGGAGAGCCTATGACGATGAACTGGACACGTGCGTCCTTCGCAGCGGTTGCGGCGGGCGCGGTCATGATACCGGCGGCGGCTTCGGCCAACGAGGCGCCGGGGCTGGCCGAACAGGTCGCGGCCGGCACGTTGCCGCCCCTGGCCGAACGTCTGCCCAGCGAACCGGAGGTGGTCACGCCGCTGGAAGGCGTCGGCACCTATGGCGGCTCATTGCGTCGCGTGCTGGGCGGATCAAACGACCACAACTCGATCCTTCGGATCGTCAGTCCGCAGGGTCTGACGCGATGGGCACCGGACTTTTCGACCGTCGTTCCCAACGTGGCCGAAGGCTGGACGGTCAACGAGGCCGGCACGGAGTTCACCTTCAACTTGCGGGAAGGCATGAAATGGTCGGACGGGCACCCGTTCACCGCCGACGACATCGTGTTCTTCGTCGATGATCTTCTGCAAAACGAGGAGTTCTATCCCAATCCGCTGGCGCGTTACGTCGTCGACGGCGAGGTGATGACCGCCGAGAAGATAGATGACTACACCGTGACGCTGAAGTTCGCGGCGCCCTACGGCACCTTCCTGACCGAACTGGCAACGCCGCTCGCGCAGGAGCCTGTCCTTTGGGCCAAGCACTACTGCTCGCAGTTCCACCCAGCCTACAATCCAAACGTGCAGGAGCTGGTCGACGCCGATCCGGCGGTCGAGGATTGGCCTGGCCTGTTCCGCCTCAACTGCGGCGAGGTGGAAGCGCCCAACCGCTGGGCCAACTCGGAGCGGCCGACACTCGACCCCTGGGTGGTGGTCGGCGATGGCTACAATGCCGGCGCCACGCAAGTCGTCATGGAGCGCAACCCGTACTTCTGGCAGGTCGACACCGAAGGTAACCAGTTGCCGTATATCGACCGGCTGGAAATGAACGTCGCGCAGGACAACCAGACCATCGTCCTTGAGGCCATCGCCGGCAACATCGACATGCAGCGCCGCCGAATCGACAATCTGGCCAACAAGCCGGTCTTCGCGGAAAATGCCGAAAGCGGCGGCTATGAACTGCTAGACATCATCCCGTCCGGCTCCAATGCGATGGTCATTCACTTGAACCATACGCACAAGGACCCGACGATGCGCGAGTTCATCCGCAACAAGGATGCGCGTGTGGCATTGTCTCTGGGCATCGACCGCGACGAGATCATCGACATCGTCTACCAGGGTCAGGGTGAACCCTGGCAGATCGGACCGCGCCCGTCGCATGTGCTCTACAACGAACAACTGGGTCGTCAGCACACCGACTATGACCCCGATCGCGCCAATGAACTGCTTGACGCGGCCGGCTATGCCGAGCGTGACGATGAAGGCTTCCGCCTGTTTCCCAATGGCGAGCGGATCACCTTCAACGTCCAGTTCACCGGCGTCGAACAACCCGACTGGGGTGATGCGCTGGAGATCATCGACGCCCAGTGGGAGGATATCGGCATCGATCTGAACGTGCGATCGGTGGAACGCTCGATCTACTACAGCCGCGGCGAAGCCAACGAGCATGACTTCATGGTCTGGGGCGCCCCCGGCGGCATGGACCCCACGCTGAGTCCGCGCGACGTGATCGCCGTGCATCCGCAGGCAAGCTGGTTCGGTATTCCCTGGACGCGCTGGTACCTGTCCGGTGGCACCGAAGGTGAGGAGCCGCCGGAGTCGATGAAGAAGCGTCTGGCGCTCTACGACGAGTTCAAGAGTGAGCCCGATCAGGACAAGGCGCTCGACATCTTCCGCCAGATCCACCAGATCGCGGCCGATGAGTTCGAGATCATCGGTGTCTCGTCGGCGGCCAACAATGTCGGCGTCGTCAACGTCAACCTGCGCAACGTGCCGCGCCAGATCATCGGTTCGTGGATGTATCCCGATCCGGGCCCGACGCTTCCGCAGACCTACTTCTACGCCAACTAGGCCGTAGAACACCCGACGCGACCGGCCCGCTGAAACGGCGGGCCGGCCCATCACCGGCCAGACTGCAAGACCAGGCGAGGCACCATGATCTGGCGCTACATCATCAAGCGAATCCTCTGGATGATACCGTTCCTGTTCGCGGTATCGGTGGTCGCCTTCCTGCTGATCCAGGCGCCGCCCGGCGACTACCTGACCACCTACATCGCCAAGCTTGGTGAATCCAACGAGGTGCTCGACCAGGCCACCGTCGACAACCTGCGCCAGCGCTTTGGCCTCGATCAGCCGCTCTACGTTCAGTATTTCAAATGGGTCAGCCGCCTTCTGGTCGGCGACTTCGGCATGAGCTTCGAATGGCGCCAGCCCGTCAGCGACCTGGTCTGGTCGCGCATGGCGCTGACCCTGTGCCTGTCGTTCGCCGCGCTGTTGTTCACTTGGGCCGTGGCCTTCCCGATCGGCGTCTATTCGGCCGTTCACAAGTATTCGGTCGGCGATTACGTCGCAACGACCATCGGCTTCATCGGCCTTGCGACACCCAACTTCCTGCTCGCGCTGATCCTGATGTATGTGGGCGTTGTCCATTTCGGCGCCGATGTCGGCGGCCTGTTCTCGGACGAGTACAAGAACGCGCCTTGGTCATGGGGCAAGGTGGTCGACCTGATGCAGCACCTGTGGCTGCCGGTGATCGTGCTGGGCACCTCCGCCACTGCGAGCCTGATCCGCATCATGCGCGCCAATCTGCTCGACGAACTCGACAAACCCTATGTCGACACCGCGCGGGCCAAAGGCCTGAGCGAGTTCTGGCTGATCATGAAGTACCCGGTTCGCGTGGCGCTCAACCCGTTCATCTCGACGATCGGCTGGGTGCTGCCCAACCTGATTTCGGGCGCGGTGATCACCGCGATCGTCCTGAGCCTGCCGACCGCCGGGCCACTGATGCTGCAGGCGTTGCTGTCGCAGGACATGTATCTGGCCGGCGCGTTCGTGCTGCTGCTCTCGTCGCTGACAGTGATCGGCATGCTGATTTCCGACATCCTTTTGGTGCTGCTGGACCCACGGGTGAAGTATGAGTGACGCCGTCGGGCCGAGCGTTGCCGGCGACACCGCCTCGCGGAACGCCGACGTTGCCATCGCATCGCAGTGGCAACTGACCTGGTGGGCCTTCAAGAGGCACCGCATGGCGATGGCCGGGCTCTGGGTGATCGGGCTCTTCTACCTGGTCGCGCTGTTTTGCGAACTGGTCGCGCCCGAGGATCCCAACCAGCAGAACCGCCGGGCCGTGTTCCACCCGCCCCAGATGATCCATCTGATCGACGTCCGTGAGGACGGCTGGTCGATCCGCCCCTATGTCAATGAAATGGACCGCGAGCGCGATCCCGAAACGCTGGCGATCAGCTATGTCCCGTCCGGCGACAAGATCTACCTGCGCCTGTTCGGCGAGGGTCCCGAGTACAAGTTCTGGGGGCTTTGGGACACCAACATTCACCTGCTCGCAACCGTCGATCCCGACGACCAGATCTTCCTTCTGGGCGCCGACCGGCTGGGCCGCGACATGTTCAGCCGGATCATGTACGGAACCCGCGTTTCGATGTCGATCGGTCTGGTCGGCGTGGCGATCTCGCTGGTTCTGGGCATCACTCTGGGCGGGCTGTCGGGCTATTACGGCGGCCGGGTCGATGCGGTCATCCAGCGCCTGATCGAGTTCGTTCTGAGCCTGCCGACGATACCGATCTGGCTGGCGCTGGCGGCCGCGCTGCCGCCATCGTGGCCGATCTACCAACAGTATTTTGTCATTACGCTGATCGTCTCGCTGGTCGGCTGGACAGAGCTGGGACGTGTCGTGCGCGGGCGGTTCCTGGCCATGAAGAACGAGGACTTCGTCGTCGCCGCGCGGCTGGACGGTTCGACCGAGGCGCGAATCATCTTTCGGCACATGCTGCCGTCGCTGACCTCGCACATCATCGCTTCGCTCACGCTGGCCATCCCGCTGATGATCCTGGCCGAGACGGCGCTGTCCTTCCTCGGGCTCGGCCTGCAGCCGCCGGCGATTTCCTGGGGTGTCCTTCTCAAGGAGGCGCAGAACATCCGATCCATCAGCCAGGCGCCGTGGCTGTTCATACCGGGCGCCTTCGTCGTCGTCGCCGTGATGTCATTCAACTTCCTCGGAGACGGCATGCGCGATGCCGCAGACCCCTATGGCCACTGACGCGCCCATCATCAGCGTCGACGATCTCAATGTCGGCTTCAACATGCGCCAGGGCCTCTACGACGTCCTGCACGGCGTCAGTTTCGACCTGCATCGCGGCAAGACGACCGCGATCGTCGGTGAATCGGGGTCTGGCAAGTCGGTCACCGCGCGCGCGATCCTGAACATGGTGCCGCGTCCGGGCGTCATAAACGGCGGCCGCATCATGTTCCGTCCCGCTGCCGGCGAGGAAACCGACCTGACAAGGCTCGATCCGCGCGGCAAGCCGATCCGGGAGATCAGGGGCGGACGGATCGGCATGATCTTCCAGGAACCGATGAGTTCGCTGTCGCCGGTGCACACCATCGGCAGCCAGATCATCGAGGCCATTCGCCTGCATCGCGATGTCTCCAAGAAGGAAGCGCGCAACCTGGCCCGCGAGGTTCTCGCCCAGGTGGAGATCGCCAAGCCCGAGATCGCGCTCGACCAGTATCCGTTCGAGTTCTCCGGCGGTATGCGCCAGCGCGCGATGATTGCCATGGCGCTGTCGTGCCATCCCGACGTTCTGATCGCAGACGAACCGACCACCGCTCTCGACGTCACCACGCAGGCCGAGATCCTGGACCTGATGCGCAAGCTGCAAAGCCAGCTTGGCATGGCGATCATGTTCATCACCCATGACATGGGCGTGGTCGCCGAAATCGCCGACGATGTCGTGGTCATGGAAAAGGGCCACGTCGTCGAGCGCGGCGAGACGCGGGCGCTGTTTGCCGAACAGACCCACCCCTACACCCGCAAGCTCTTGGGCGCGGTCAAGCGGCTGGACCAGCCGGCCGACATCAAGACCGGACCCGAGCCCGACGCACCCGACATCCTGCGCGTCGACGGGCTGCAACTGCACTTCCACAAGCGGCAAGGTTTCCTGCAGCGCATCACCGACACGACCAAGGCCGTCGATGGTGTCAGCTTCAGCCTCAAGAAGGGCGAAGCGCTGGGCATCGTCGGCGAATCCGGCTCGGGCAAGACCACGGTCGGACGGTGCATCGCGCGCGTCTACGATCCCACCGCCGGCGCCATCCAGTATCAGGGCACCGATCTGGTGGCCGCCAACCACAGCGCGTTGAAAGGCTACCGCCAGCAGATCCGCATGATCTTCCAGGATCCGTTCGCCTCGCTGAACCCGCGCATGACGGTCAAGCAGATCATCGCCGAACCGCTCGTCGTCAACGGCCTGGCCAGCGGCTCCGAGCTTGAGGAGCGCGTCGCCACGCTGCTGCGCCAGGTGGGACTGGATGCGGCCATGATGGAGCGCTACCCGCACGCCTTCTCCGGCGGCCAGCGCCAGCGGATCGTCGTGGCCCGCGCCATCGCGCTGGAGCCCAAACTGGTGATCGCGGACGAACCGACATCGGCGCTCGACGTGTCGATCCGCACGCAGGTGCTCGACCTGCTGCTGACCCTGCAGGCCGACCTCGGTCTCTCCTTCATCTTCATCAGCCACGACATGGCGGTCATCCGCTACTTCTGCGACCGGGTCGCGGTCATGTTCCGCGGCCGCATCGTCGAGATCGGCGACACCGAGCAGGTGATCACCGATCCGCAGCACGCCTACACCAAGGCGCTGCTCTCCTCGGTGCCGATCTCCGACCCCGCGCTGAGGGGAACCCGCCAGCGCCACCGCTATCGGGAAGATGCATGAAGATAACCGCCGTCAAGACCTGGCTGATGCAGCCGGGCGCCCGCCCGGACCTGATGCGCGCGATGGGCGCAGATGCCGACTTTCGCGGATCGCGCAACTGGCTGTTCGTCGAAATCGAGACCGATGAGGGCGTAAGCGGCGTCGGCGAATGCTCGGGCTGGCCGCGCGTCGTCGAAACCGCCGTCAACGACCTCGCGCCCGTGCTGGTCGGCGCCGATCCCGCGCACATCGATCGGCTTTGGGGCGCGCTCTACCGGGCGATGATGGGACACGGCCTGACGGGCACGGTCGGCTCGGGCGCCCTTTCGGGCATCGAAATGGCGCTGTGGGACATCAAGGGCAAGGTGTTGGGCGCGCCGGTCTGGCAACTGCTCGGCGGAGCGATCCGCGACCGCATCCCGGTCTATGGCCACGCCCATACCGCCGCCGAGGCGCAGGCGCTGATCGACATCGGCGTCACGGCGATCAAGACGCCCTTCACCGGCATCGTCGACCTCGACCGCGTCGCCATGCTGCGCGAAGCGATCGGCCCCGACATCGATCTGGCCGTCGATGCGCACGGCCCCAGCTGGATGACCCCGACCGATGCGATCCTGGTCGGGCGCGAGTTGGAAGCGTTCGACCTGCTCTTCTACGAAGACCCGATCGCGCCTGAAAACCTCGACGACTTCGCGCGCGTGCGCGATGCGCTCGATATACCGCTCGCCGCCGGCGAACGGGTCGGCACGATCCACGGCGCACGACCGCTGATCGAACGCCAGCTTGTCGATGTCATTCAGCCCGACACGGGCCGCGCCGGCGGCATCACGCAGATGCGCAAGATCGCCGCCATGGCCGAAGCGCACGGCATCATGCTGGCGCCGCATTCGGGCTCGCTCGGCCCCGTCGCCGAGTTCGCCGCGCTGCACGTGATGGCGACGGTGCCCAACGCGCTGCTGCTCGAGCGGATCGAGTTCGACTGGCCCGGGCGCTACGACGTCGTTCGTCCCGTGCTCAAGGTCGAGGACGGTGCCATTGCCATCCCGCAGGCGCCGGGTCTCGGCGTCGAACTCGTCAAGGACGAGATCGCCCGATACCCGTCGGTGCGCAACATCGCCGACCCGCCGCCCGATGACGGCACGTCATACGTTCAGGGAACGGCGCACGAAGCGGTGCACAGCCAGATGCGGCGCGCCCGCGCCACAACGCTGCGCCGATAGAACCGCCCGCTTGCGGGCCCGCAAAGCTGAAAGGACGACCATGAAGATTGAGCAAGTGCGCGCGCAGGTGTTCCGGTATCGGACCAATGAGGTCAAGGACACCGACGGCCATGCCCATCCGGGCCCCGAACGGGAGGCCCGATCGGCGCTTCTGGAGATCGTCTGCGACGACGGAACGAGCGGGCGCATCATCGCGCCGCCCGGCGATGTCGAGGAACGACTGCTCGAAGAATACATCCGCCCGGTGCTGCTCGGCGCCGACCCGATGCGTCCCGAGGCGCTGTGGCAGGCGCTCTACAAATGGCAGCGCGGCAGCGGCATGAAGCTGACCGACCGGGTGCTGGCCGCCGTCGATCTTGCACTGTGGGACCTGATCGGCCACGCCACCGGCCAGCCGGTCTGGAAGCTGCTCGGCGGCTACCACGACAAGATACTCGCCTATGGATCGACGATGTGTGGTGACGATCTCGAGGGCGGGCTGGCAACGCCGGACGATTACGGCCGGTTTGCCCAATGGATGGCCAATGAGCGCGGCTACAAGGCGATCAAGCTGCATGGCTGGATGCCGCCCATTCCCGGCGCGCCCGACGTCAGGAAGGACTATGCGGCCTGCGCCGCCGTCCGCGAGGCGGTCGGGCCGGACTTCCCGCTGATGCTCGATCCGAACCACTGGTATTCGCGCGCCGACAGCCTGTGGCTGTGCCAGCGGCTGGAGGAACTGGGCTACTTCTGGATCGAGGAGATGATGGAGGAGGCCTCCCTCTCCTCCTACCAGTGGCTGACCGCACGCACGCCGCGCCTCAACATCCTTGGCCCTGAAACGATGACCGGCAAACACTGGACCCGCGCCGAATGGGCCGCCAAGGGCGCCTGCGACATGCTGCGGACCGGCGTCTGGGATGTCGGCGGCATATCGCCGGCGATGAAGACGGCCAAGCTCGCCGAGAGCTTCCACATGTCGTGCGAGGTGCATGGCACCGGTGCCGGCAACATGGCGGTCGTCGCGGCCATACCCAACACAACCTACTACGAACGCGGCCTGCTGCATCCGTTCATCGACTACGACCAGCCGCGCGACTACCAAAACCGCATCGACGACGAGATGGACGCCGACGGCTATGTCCATTTCCGCGACACGCCCGGCCTCGGCCAGGACCTGAAACTCGACTACATTGAGGCCAACATTGTCTGACACGCGCATTGCCGACGTCCGCGTCACGCCGATTGCTTTCTACGATCCGCCGCTCCTGAACATGGCGGGCTGCCATCAGCCCCACGCGCTGCGCTCGATCATCGAGGTCGAGACCGAGGACGGCGTCATCGGTCTCGGCGAAAGCTATGGCACCAAACCGGTGCTGGAGGCGCTCGCCGCGCTGACCCCGAACCTTTCGGGCTTGGATGTGACCGACCTCAACGGCCTGTGGTCGCGGGCGCGCGCCGCGCTTGGGCCGGACGCCGATGACACATCAGCCAACAACCGGTTGTTGCCGCGCGTGGTCGGCGCGGTCGAAGTCGCCATGTGGGACGCCTTCGGCAAGTCGGTCGGGCGCCGGGTCTGCGATCTCCTTGGTGGGCAGGTGCGCCAGACAGTGCCGTTTTCGGCCTACCTGTTCTACAAGTTCGGCCGCCATGCGGGCGCGGCCGAGGACGATACGTGGGGCGAGGTGCTCACCCCCGAACAGCTGGTCGGCGAAGCGCGCACCATGATCGACCAGTACGGCTTCAAGTCGATCAAGCTCAAGGCCGGCGTTCTGGAGCCCGACGCCGAGATTGCAGGGCTTGAGGCGTTGCGCGCGGCCTTCCCCGACGCGCCGCTGCGGATCGATCCCAATGGCGGCTGGCATCTGCACACGACGCTGCGGCTGCTGCCGCGTCTGGAAGGGCTGATCGAGTATCTGGAAGACCCCACGCTCGGGATCGAGGCGATGGGCGTGGTGCAGGCGGCGACCGATATCCCGCTTGCCACCAATATGTGCATCGTCGCCGATGCGCATCTGCCGCCCGGCATCGCCCACGACGCGGCGCGGGTCATCCTGTCCGACCACCATTATTGGGGCGGCCTGGCCGCTAGCCGGGAACTGGCACGCATCTGCGCGATCTGGGGCATCGGGCTGTCGATGCACTCCAACTCGCATCTGGGCATCAGCCTCGCGGCGATGACCCATCTGGCCGCCGCGACGCCCAACCTGACCTATGACTGCGACACCCATACGCCTTGGCAGACCGACGAGGTGATCGAGGGCGGCAGGCTTGCGTTCACCGATGGTGCGCTGCGCGTGCCCGACGGCCCGGGCCTGGGCGTGACGCTTGATCGCGAAGCGTTGGCAAGGCTTCACCAGGCCTATCTCGACCATGGCTATGACGTGCGGGACGATGCCACCGAAATGCGTCGCCACTGGCCCGACTGGACCTTCCAGCAACCGCGATTTTGACGAAGGGTTGGGCGCGGAACCACCGCGCGCGCCCGATAAGGCCGAAGCGCCTCCAACCGCGCGCGCCGAGCCGTCAGACGTCGCCGAGGCTTTCCAGATAGGCGCGCCAACCGCCATGCTCGGTGATGTCCTCGGCTTCACGTGTCGCGGACCACTCACACAGGAACCCCTTGCAGGACTCGCCATTATCCAGGGAGACGGTCCCCAGACCAAGCGGCGCAGGTATCAGCGCGAGGAGCGAACCAACGGCTGGGACCGGCAGGGTCCACACTTCAAGCGCGATTGAGGCACCGCCTTCGGTCACCCGCAGCAAGCCAGGCCGGCGCGGACCCGGGCCGGAGAGCGAAAACAGCCGGTAGACGGGCGCCGTGTTCGCGGCCCTCACCAGACGGCCGCCGCGTTCGGTCAACTGGCCGTTCAGGGGCAGTCCTTCCATATGGGCGCCGCACGCCGCAAGGTGCATGTGATCAGCCAATCGCTCCTCCTGCATAATTGACCCTTGGCGGGATCTGCACGTACCGGACCAGCCCCGCGCACGAAGCACCCGCCGCGATCGACTTCTGTCAAAATAGAAAGAAAAGCAACAGGAGTAAACAGATCGGCCAGCGTCAGATGCGAAAATGTCTTGCCTTTTGTGCGAATGTGATCATTCTTGTTGCATCACGTGGCGCACCTGACCGTCCGGACGTGGCCGCGGCAAAACAGGGAGAATTGAACATGAAGATTGTACCCATCGGCGCGGCCATGTTGGCGACATCGGCATTCCTGACCCCGGCCCTGGCGCAAGACAAACCGCTCGATGGCCTCACACTGAACGTGGCATCGATGAACGACCCGTTCGCCACCGTACTCGCCCGGATGGCGCCAAGCTTTCTGGAGGCCACGGGGGCCGAACTCAACGTCGACATTCTGTCCTATCCGGAACTGCTCACCAAGGTGACCGCCGACTTCATCGGCAACGCGGGCGGCTATGACCTGGTCACCATGGACATCGTGTGGGCCGGCCAGTTCGAAGAGGCGGGCCACACGGTGGATCTGACCGAATGGATCGAACGCGACGCCGATGAACTGGTCCTGGACGACATCTACCCGATCGCGATGGAGGCGCTCGGTCAATACAATGGCAAGCAGATCGCGTATCCGTTCGCCGGCTATGCCAACGTGCTTGTCTACCGCACCGATCTGTATGAGCAGGCCGGACTGGAAGTGCCGCAAACCATGGAAGAGCTGGTTACGGCGGCCAAGGCCCTGACAGACCGTGACAATGATCAATACGGCTTCGTCGCCAACGGCGCGCGGGGACCTGCGGTCGCTCAGGACTGGATGCAATACAACGCCCAGATCGGCGGTTCGATTCTGGACGATGAGGGCATGCCCGCGCTCAACTCGCCGCAGAACGTGGAGAGCCTGACGATCTACAAGGAGTTGTTCGACATGACCGCACCGCCCGGAGCGGTGTCCTACGACTGGGGCGGGCGCGAAGAAAGCTTCCGCCAGGGTCTTGTCGCCAACATGCAGACCTGGTCCGTCGGTGCCTCCAGCTACAACAATCCCGACCTGTCACGCATCGTCGGCAAAGCCGCCGTGGCATTGGCGCCGGTCGGCGAAGGCATGGAGCCCAATTATGGCTTCGGCGGCTGGGGCCTTGCCATCAACGACGACATCTCCGATGAGCAGAAAGACGCGGCGTGGACCTTCATCAAATGGGTCACCAGCCCGGAGATACAAAAGGAGATGATCATGATGGGTGGCGGCGCGGTCATTCGCAAGTCGACCGTTTCCGATCCGGAGGTCGCCGCCGAGTTTCCCTATGTCAGCGTCATTCATGAGAGCTTCATGAACGGCGACGGCGACTATCGCCCGCGCATTCCGCAATACCCCGAGATCCAGGATCTTCTTGGCACGGCGGTCAACGCGGTGCTGGTCGGTGACGCCGATCCGCAGCAAGCGCTGGACAACGCGCAAAGCCAGGCCGAACGCCTGTTCTGAACGTGTCAGGCCAGCAGGTCACAGCAGCGGCAGTTGCCGCCCGCCGCCGCCGCGAAGGCAACGCCCTGCCCTTCGCCACGCGGCGGCGGCTGTTCATGCTGGCCATGCTTTTGCCGGCGCTGATCTACGTCATCGCCATATCTGTATGGCCGATCAGCCAGGCGATCTGGTTTTCGTTCTTCGACTACAACCTGCTCCGCCCGCACCGGACCGAGTTCATAGGCTTTGAGAACTATGTTCGATTGCTTGTGGAACCGACCGGGCTGCGGGCCATCACCAACACGTTCATCTTCACCGTCTCGGCGGTGACGATCGAATTGGCGCTGGGTCTGATCATCGCCCTGCTGCTTTGGCGCGACGACCGTTTCAACCGCATCACACTGGCGCTGATCCTGGTGCCTTTGTCGATCACCCCGCTTGCGGTGGGGCTCGTCTTCAGCGCGTTGCTTGCCGCTGATTTCGGCCTCGTCGGCCACTATCTGGCGCAATGGGGCATCACCGATCCGCGTGGCATGTTTGCCGATCCGTTTCAGGCCATGCTGGCGATCATCATCATCGACGTCTGGCAATGGACGCCGCTGATGGCGCTCATCTTGCTGGCCGGGCTGAAGTCGCTGCCCGGAGATGTCGTCGAGGCAGCCAAGGTCGATGGTGCGACCGGCCTGCAACGACTGGTGCTGATCGTCCTGCCACTGCTGCTGCCGGCGATCTTCCTTGCGCTCGTCCTGCGCACGATGGACGCCTTCCGCGTCTTCGACTCGGTCTTCGTGGCGACAAAGGGCGGGCCAGGCGATGCGACCAACGTGCTGATGTACTTCGCGATCAAGGAAGGTCTGGAGTTCTTCAACATCGGTTATGCATCGGCGATCGCGACCGTCACGCTGGCTTGCATCTGCGTGTTCGCCGCATTCTTCGTGCTGGCGATACGCACCGCCGAAAAAAGGATGAACGCATGAGCGCAAGGCTGCCCGCCCAGCGCATTCTCGCCGAACGTGTGGCGCTGATGGCGTTCGTTGCGTTCTTCCTCGCGCCGGTCCTGTGGCTGGTCTACGTCGCCTACAAACCGGCGCGCGAGATCTTCTCGTTTCCGCCCACGCTCTCGATATCGCCGACACTGGCCAACTTCGAGACGATTTTCACCTTTTTCGACATGCCCGAGATCATCATGAACTCGGTTGCGATCTCGACCGGGTCGGCGGTTCTGTCGCTCGCCATCGGCATTCCTGCGGGCTATGCGCTGGCAAGGTCGGGGTGGCGCTTCGCACCCGCGATCGCCTACTTCTTCCTGATCATCCGCATGGTTCCGCCCACCGCCACGCTAATCCCTTTCTACCTGATGATGCGCGACATCGGCCTGCTTGGTTCGTATCTGAGCGTGATCCTGCTCGATGCCGTGTTCAACTCGGCGTTCGTGGTCTGGATGATGTTCAGCTACTTCCGTTCGCTGCCCAAGGAACTCGAGGAAGCCGCGCTCTCAGACGGCTGCACGCAGATTGGCGCCTTCTTCCGGGTGGCACTGCCGCTGGTCGTGCCCGGCATCATCGCGTCGGCCATGTTCTGTGTGATCCTGTCGTGGAACAACTTCCTCTACCCGGCCTTTTTGACCAACGCCGACACCAAACCGCTCTCGGTTGCCATTCTGTCGGCCTATGGCACCAAGGAAGTGACCTGGGGAACGATGGGTGCGTTCGCCCACTTCCTCGTCATCCCGATGGTGGCGATGACG
>CAZSFA010000041.1:0-20166 GCA_964606055.1 uncultured Oceaniradius sp.
GGCGACCCTGCCCTTTGCCCGCGTGTCGGGCGGGGTGTCGAACGTCTCGTTCAGCTTCCGTGGCAATGAGCCGGTGCGCCGGGCGATCCACTCGGTCTTCCTGTACCACGCCATTCAGGCCGGCATGGACATGGGCATCGTCAATGCCGGGCAGTTGGCGGTCTATGAATCGATCGATCCCGAACTGCGCGAGGCCTGCGAGGACGTCGTTCTGAACCGCCGTCCGGACGGGACCGAACGCCTGCTCGACCTTGCTGAACGGTTCAAGGGCGAAGGCGGCACCAAGGCGCGCGAGAAGGATCTGCGCTGGCGCGAACAGGCAGTGGAAAAACGCCTCGAACACGCGCTCGTCAACGGCATCACCGATTTCATCGAGGACGACACCGAGGAAGCGCGCCAGGCGGCCGAGCGGCCGCTGCACGTCATAGAGGGCCCACTGATGGCCGGCATGAACGTCGTTGGCGATCTGTTCGGCGCCGGCAAGATGTTCCTGCCGCAAGTGGTGAAGTCGGCCCGCGTGATGAAGCAGGCCGTCGCCGTGCTGACCCCCTACATGGAGGCCGAAAAGGAGGCCGCCGGCATCACCGCGTCGAACAGCGCCGGCAAGATCGTGCTCGCCACGGTCAAGGGCGATGTGCACGACATCGGCAAGAACATCGTCGGCGTCGTGCTCGGCTGCAACAACTACGAGATCGTCGATCTGGGCGTGATGGTTCCGGCCGCGAAGATCCTCGAGACGGCGCGCGCCGAAAACGCCGACATCATCGGCCTGAGCGGTCTGATCACGCCATCGCTTGACGAAATGGTGCATGTCGCCGGCGAGATGGAACGAGAGGGCATGGACTTGCCGCTCCTGATCGGCGGCGCGACGACGAGCCGCGTGCACACGGCGGTGAAGATCCATCCCAACTACGAGCGCGGCCAGGCGATCTACGTCACCGACGCCAGCCGCGCGGTCGGCGTGGTTTCGGCCCTCCTGTCCGATGAAACGCGCGACAACTATGTCGGGACCGTGCGCGCCGAGTACCGCCAGGTCGCCGAAAAGCACGCCCGCGCCGAACAGGCCAAGAAACGGCTGCCGCTGGCGGCGGCGCGCGCCAACCGCGTCAAGCTCGATTGGGACGCCCATACGCCAACCGCGCCAAGCCTCGCCGGCACGCAGGTGTTCGAAGACTGGGACTTGCAGGAACTCGCCAACTACATCGACTGGACGCCGTTCTTTCAGACCTGGGAATTGAAGGGCCGTTACCCCGCCATCCTCGACGACGGGAAACAGGGCGAAGCGGCGCGCAGCCTGTTTGCCGACGCGCAACAGATGCTCGCCAAGATCATCGACGAAAGATGGTTCCGGCCGCGCGCGGTGATCGGCTTCTGGCCGGCCAATGCCGTCGGCGACGACATCGCGCTTTACACCGACGAGAGCCGCACCGAGAACCTTGCGACCTTCCACAGCCTGCGCCAGCAACTGCAAAAGCGCGACGGCCGGCCGAACGTGGCGCTGTCCGATTTCGTCGCACCGGCCCAGACCGGCAAACCCGATTGGTTGGGCGGCTTCGTCGTCACCGCCGGCATCGAGGAAGTGGCGATCGCCGAACGGTTCGAGCGCGCCAACGACGACTATTCCTCGATCATGGTCAAGGCGCTGGCCGACCGCTTTGCCGAAGCCTTCGCCGAACGCATGCATGAGAAGGTGCGCCGCCAATACTGGGGGTACGCGCCCGATGAAGCGCTTTCGACCGAGGACCTGATTGCCGAACGATATGCCGGCATTCGCCCCGCGCCCGGCTATCCGGCGCAGCCGGACCACACCGAAAAGCAGACCCTGTTCCGCCTGCTGGACGCGGAGGCAACAACCGGCGTGACCCTGACCGAAAGCCTCGCGATGTGGCCGGGTTCATCGGTCTCCGGCCTCTATCTTTCGCATCCCGACAGCTTCTACTTCGGCGTCGCCAAGGTCGAACGCGACCAGATCGAGGATTATGCGATGCGCAAGCAGATGTCGGTCGAGGAAACCGAGCGCTGGCTGGCGCCTGTGCTCAACTACGATCCGAACCGGTTGCTGGAAGCCGCTGAATAGACTCAGCGTTCAGCCTTCGCGCCACGGCAGCCGGTCGAGGTCGACATTGCCGCCGGTGATGATGATGCCGACGCGCTTGCCGGCAAATGCGTCGGGGTTCGCAACGACGGCGGCGACGGCGACGGCGCAGGACGGTTCGATCACCAGCTTCATCCGCTCGTAGACCTGTCGCATCGCCGCGACGATCTCGGTTTCCGAAACCGCGAAGATGTCGGCCACATGCGCGCTGATGATCGGCCAGTTCAGATCGCCCAGCGATGCCTTCAGCCCGTCCGCGATGGTCTGCGGCGCATCGTCTCCGGCAACGCGCGCGCCAGTCAGCAGCGAACGGCGCGCATCGTCGGCTGCTTCGGGCTCCGCGCCGTAGACGGCGATCGGAGTGGCACGGCCCGAGACCGCAACGCAGGTGCCGGCGATCAGGCCACCGCCGCCGACAGGCGCGATGATGGCGTCCAGATCGGGCACGTCGGCGACCAGTTCGGCCGCGCATGTCCCCTGACCCGCAATCACATGGTTGTCGTCAAAGGGATGAACGAGCGTCCCGCCGGTCTCGGCGAGCGCCGCATCGGCGGCGGCCGCGCGTGCCGCGTTGGACGGCGCGCAGTCGACCACGCGCCCGCCATAGCCGAGCACCGCCGCCCGCTTGCTGGCCGGCGCGCCGGTCGGCATCACGATCGTCGCCGGGATACCCCGCCGTGCCGCGGCGAAGGCCAGCGCCTGGCCGTGATTGCCCGATGAGTGGGTGATAACACCGCGCGCCGCTGCCTGCTCGTCCAGCGCGAAGACCGCGTTGGTCGCGCCACGCGCCTTGAACGCGCCAACCTTCTGAAAGTTCTCGCATTTGAAGACAAGCGAGGCGCCCGATCGGTCGTCCCAATAGGCAGACGTCATCACCGGCGTGCGATGCAGGTGCGGCGCGATGCGTTGCGCGGCGGCTTCGATGTCGGCGATGGTGGGCGCCACGTCGGTCATCGCCCTTCCAAACCCATTCACCTGCCCGATGCAAGCGATGGTGCCTGCGACGAGCGGCCTGTTCAGCCCTCGGCGGCCGCACGATCCTGAATGAGCCGCCCGTCGCGCAGCACGTCGCTGGGAAACAGAACCACGCGATCGCCCTCGTCCAGTCCGCCGACGACCTGGGCCGCCGTATCGTTGATCTGGCCGATCGCGATGGTCCGCAGGCTTGCCCGGTCACCATCGGCGACAAACACCGCCCAGTCGCCATCGCTGCGGAACAGGGCGCCGATCGGCAGGTGCAGGACACCCTCCTCCTCCCAGATCTTCAGCTGTGCGACTACCCGGTATCCATGGCCAAGCCCGTCGGGCACATGGTCCAGATCGAGGACGACATTGACCCGCTGCTCCTCGATGCCGAGCGCCGAAACGCGGGTGAACGCGGCCGGGTCGATCCGGCGCACGATCGCCGTCAGGTCGCTTTCGCCGCCCCAGTCGCGGATCGTCGCCGGCGTGCCCGGCGCCACCCGCACCGCGTCCGACGACAGGAGATCAACAGCGATCTCAAGGTCGTCGCGCCGGCCAAGTTCGGCGATCACGGTGCCAACACCGACCGCCTGTTCGCTGCGCACCTTCAGGTCCAGCACGATGCCGTCGATCGGCGCCCTCAAGCTGACGCAGCAATCGCCATTGCCGGCCGGATCGCCCGCGTCGGAGGGCTGTGCGAGCCGCGCCTCCACGGTCGCAAGTTCAGCCAGCCGCAGATTGATGCTGGCAATGGTCGCCTCAACCTGTGCTTCGGCCAGCCTTACCTGGCTGCGCGCATTCTCCAACTCGCGATCCGAGACGATGTTGGACAGCGCCAGTTCCGAAGCACGTTGGTAGTCGGATTCGGCCTGCTCAAGGCTCGTCACCGCGCGCTGATGCTCGACATTGGCAAGCGCCACCGCCGACCGCGCCGCTTCCACGCCGGCCTGCAACTCGGTGCGCGTGCGCTCGTCGAGGAATGGCGGATCGAGCGGATGGA
The DNA here is from genome assembly GCA_964606055.1 of uncultured Oceaniradius sp. Classification (GTDB taxonomy): domain Bacteria; phylum Pseudomonadota; class Alphaproteobacteria; order Rhizobiales; family Rhizobiaceae; genus Roseitalea. The sequence continues at coordinate 4,059 of CAZSFA010000041.1, forward strand.
TCGACGCGATGACCGTGTCGGTCGTCACACGGTCACCCTCTTCGAGCACGATGCGATCGACCTGCCCGGCCAGCGGCGAGGAAACCGTGTAGATGTCGCGCACGCGCGTGACGCCCTCCTCATCGATATCGACGGTCATCGTGCCGCGCTCGACGGTGCCGAGGTCGACCAGCAGCGGTTGCTCACGCATGGCAAGATAGACGCCATAGCCGATCGCCAGAACAACGATGATTCCGATTGCCCAGCGGGCCCAGGCACTCTTCATCGGGTCACTCCCGTGTCTTGAGAACTTCAATCAGGTCAAGCCGGTCGACGCGTCGCCGCACCAGCAGGGCCGAGAACACAGCCGCAGCCAAGACGATCAGGCTCGCGGTCGCATATGTGGCCGAGTTGACCACAAGGGGGATTTCAAAGAAGTCGCTCTCAAACCCCTCCGAAACCGACCAGGCAAAGCCATAGCCGATCAGCCAGCCCAGTGGTTGGGCCAGGACAACGATGACACCCAGTTCGACCATCAGCACGCTGGACACCTCGGCGCGCGTGAAACCGAACACGCGCAGGCTCGCAAGTTCGCGCGCGCGCTCGGAAAGCTGGATGCGCGCCGAGTTGTAGATCACGCCGAAGGTGATGATGATCGCCAGAACCGAGTAGACGATGACCGAGATGATCAGGTTCTGCTCGATGGTCGCGCGGAACTGCTCGCGCGAAAGGCTCACAAGGGCGATGGCGCCGAGACCCGGCGTCGTCTTGACCGCGTCGTAGACATCGCCCAGGCGCGATGGATCGATCTTGACCCGCGCGCCCGATATGCGTTCGCCATCGCGCATCAGCCGGTTCAGCGCTTCGATGTCCATGTATGCTGTCAGCCCGACAAGGCTCTCCGCCATCGCCGCGACCGGCACGCGAACGGTCAGGTCCTCGCGGTCGTTGAACTCGACTTCGGCCAGGTCGCCAACGCGCAGTTCCAGCCGCTCGGCCACCCGCTGGGACATCACCAGCCCGCCCGACGGCAGTCCCATCGGCAGACCGTCAACATCAAGCACGCGCGACAACTGCGTCCGCCGCGGCAGGCCCTGGATGACCATCGACTGCTCCAGATGGCCGTTGCGCACCTTGGCGCCCGCCTGGCGAAACGGCTCGGCGCGCAGGACGCCCGACAGCGCCGCCACCGACCGCAGCGCGTCGGGTTGCTTGTCGCCGGAGAAGACGATCGCAGCATCCTCGCGCATGGTCTGGAAGAAGATCTGATCGATCATGTGATCGACCGAGTCCTGCGTGAACATCGCCGTCACCAGAAGCCCGACCGAAAACGAGGTGCCCAGCACGGTCAGCCCGGTGCGCAGCGGGCGCCGCCACAGGTGCCGCAACGCCATCGTCGTCAGTTGCGAGAAGAACAGGTGCAAGATGGCCAACCCGCCGATGACGGCACGATACCGGGTCGGCGCAGGCGGCCGCATGGCCACCGCGGGCGGCAGCGCCACCGCCGATCGGATCGCGCTCGCCGCACCTGCCAAAGCCGCGACGACCGTCACCATGCCGGCAATCACGTAAAGGTCCGTGCTTTGGGCGAAGACGAGGAACGGAAACGAGAAGAACTGGCCGTACAACTGGGTCATGCCACGCCCGACGAGCGTTCCGGCGATGCCGCCGATCGCCAGCCCGATCAAACAGATCATGATCACCAGCTTGGCGTAGTGCCATGCCACATGCACGCTGGAATACCCCAGCGCCTTCAGGAGCCCGATCTGTTCGCGTTCGAGCGCGATCAGCCGCGACAGGATCATGTTGACCAGGAAGGCGGAGATGAACAGGAAGATCGGCGGAATGACCTGCGCCATTGCCCGCAACTGGGTCAGTTCGGAGTCAAGGAAGGCGTGGCTGATCTGGTCGTCGCGGTCATGCGCGCCGGCCCCGCCATAGCGGTCCAGTTCGGCATCGACCGCTTCGATGATGTGGTCGAGATCGGCATTGCGCAGCGTTGTCATGGCGACATCATTGAACGAACCCTCCATGTCGAAGGCCGCTGCCAGCGCATCGCGCGGAAGGAACAAGATGCCGTAACGCCGCTGGTCCGGCACCATGTCGCCCGGCCCGATCGCGTAGATGAACTCCGGCGAAAGGACGATGCCGGTGATCTCCAGCGCGCGACGATTGCCGTTGATCAGTGCGTGAAAACGGTCGCCCGGTTCAAAGCCATGCGCTTCGGCAAAGGTCTCGACGACCGCCACCTCGTGCGGTCGGTCCGGTTCGGGCAACCGGCCCTTGCGCAGATAGAGCCGGTTGACGGTCGCCTCACCGAACGCCGGCAGGGAAACGGCGAGGCCAGCGGCCGGCTCCACCATCCCCTCGATATCGAGGATCAGCGTCTTGACGATGCGCGTTTCGACCGCCGCGACGCCTTCGATCGCCTGGAACCGGGTCTTGAGGTAGTCCGGCGCCCGGTTGGCGACGGCGAACACGGTCGCGAACCGGTAGCGCTCGTAGAAGGCGGCGCGCGTTTCCTCCAGCGAACGGGTCGCCCCCAGGGCCAGGATCAGTGTCATCACGCCACAGGCCATCACCAGCGCAATCGCCACCGCCTGCGCCCACAGGCGACCGAAATCGCGGATCAGTTTGCGGTCGAGCACCTCCATCCCATCACCAGACCACTTCGGACGGCGCGACGGGGTTTTCGTTCTCGACCATCTGCACGATCTCGCCATCGCGGAAATGGAAGACGCGATTGGCGATGCGGCGGGTGGCGGCATTGTGCGTGATGATCGCCGTGGTGGTACCGAACTCCTTGTTGACGCGACTGAGCGCCTCGAGCACCACGATGCCGGTCTTGGAATCGAGCGCGCCGGTCGGCTCGTCGCACAACAGCACTTCGGGCCGCTTGGCAATCGCACGGGCAATGGCGACGCGCTGCTGCTCGCCGCCGGAAAGCTGCGCCGGAAAATGCGTCATCCGGTCGCCGAGATCGACCATGGCGAGCGCTTCTTCGGGCGCCATCGGGTCCCGCGCCACCTCGGTCACCAAGGCGACATTCTCCCAGGCGGTCAGGCTCGGGATCAGATTGTAGAACTGGAAGACAAAGCCGATGTGGTTCCGCCGGAAGCGCGTCAACTGACGATCGGAGTACCCGGTCATATCGTCGCCTTCAAAGACGAGACGCCCGGTGGTTGCCCGGTCCAGCCCGCCGATGATGTTCAAGAGCGTCGACTTGCCGCTGCCCGAGGGTCCCAGCAACACCACCATCTCACCCTCGTTGAGCGTCAGCGAGACACCGTTGAGCGCGCGCACCTCGACCTCGCCCGACGTGTACACCTTCGTCAGGTCCTCGATCTGAAAAACGGCGCGCGGCTTGGTCACGGTGTCAAGCATGGCCATTCGTAGATGATGGACGTGGCCGATCGTTGACCCCGATCAAGATTTCGCGGCGACGTTGCTTTTTTCCACCCGCTCAACGAAAAGCGTGCCAATCGCAACAGGAGAATCGGCCGTGGCAGGACTGGGCTTCGACCACCCCGTGTTCAAGCGCCTTTGGGTGCGCATCGCCGTCGTCGGCTTCACGGTGACCTGGGGTCTGTTCGAGTTTTCGATCGGCGAAACGCTCTGGGGTTCGATGTTCCTGGCGGTTGGCGCGGTGGCGTTTTACAACCTGTTCATCACCTACAAGCCGCCGCCGGACGCCGACAGCGACGAAAAGGCCGACTGAACTGTCGCGGCGAACGCGGCGTCGCCTGCCAGATCCCCGAAGACGGGGCCAATGCCGATCATCGCATTCACGAATGTGGCGTCGTCACCGGCGGTACGCGCGACGATGGACTGAAACTGCGCCGCCATCGGGTCATCGACGGCGCCGTCGTTTCGCCGCACGAATGCGAGCCATGCCGCAACCGCCTTGGTCAGCGCGTCACAGGGCGCGCCAACTGCGCGCCGGTCGCGGATCGTGTCGAGCAGGCGCTGCGGCACCTTCTGACTGCCATCCATGGCGATCTGCAGCGTGCGGTGCTTGAGCGCGGTGTTCGCAAATCGGTTCATCAGCGCGTTGCCATAAGCGGGCAGGTCGGCGCCGGGCACGGCCAGCGTCGGTATGATCTCGTCCGACCACATGGTTCGCACCAGACCGGCAATCGCCGGGTCGGCCACCGCGTCGGCAACGGTCTGGTGGCCGGCAAGCTGGCCCAGATAGGCAATCGCCGAATGCGCGCCGTTGAGCATGCGCAGTTTCATCGCCTCGAACGGGGCGACGTCGGCCACCAGTTCGGCGCCGACCGAGCCAAAATCCGGTCGCGGGCCGCAGAACCGGTCCTCGATCACCCATTGCGAAAACGGCTCGGTCATCACCGGCCAAGCATCATGAAGGCCCGTGGCGCGCTCGATCTCGGCACGATCGGCATCGGTCGTCGCTGGCACAATGCGGTCGACCATGGTGGACGGAAACGCGACTTCGCGCTCGATCCATTGCGCCAGACCGTCATCGACGAGCGCGGCGAACTGGGCGGCGATCCGGCCCAGCGTCGCACCATTGTGGGGAAGGTTGTCGCACGACAGCGCCGTGAAGGGCGCGGCGCCCGCGTCGCGGCGCTTGCCGAGTGCCGCAACCAGCAGCCCCGGCATGGAACGCGGATCGGTCATGTCCGCAAGATCGGCGACAATGGCGGCGTTGGCGGTGTCCAGATCGCCGGTTGCCGGATCGTGGCAATACCCCTTCTCCGTCACCGTCAACGAGACGATCGCCGTGCGCGGATCGGCCATTTGGGTCACCGTCGGCGCGCATGGACCATCATGGTGGATGACATCGAGCACCGAGCCGATGACACGCAGATCGGTCCGTTCGCCATCGCGCAGCCCGAGTGTGTAGAGGCCCGCCTGGGGATTGAGCGCCCCGGCCATGTCCGGCCGACGCAGGCTGACTCCGGTGATCCCCCAGTTTGGGTCTGACGCCAGCAGATCATCGATGTAGACGGCCTGATGCGCACGGTGAAAGTTGCCAATGCCAAGATGCACGATGCCAGGCCGAACAGAGGCGGGGTCGTAGCGCGGCTGCCGCACGGCGCGATGCGCGCCGGCCAGATGATTGGGGTGAAGGCGGGGAACTTGCATCTCGGCCACTTATCGGTCGTAGCGATAGGCGCGCCGCGCCAGGTTGACCGTCAGGTCCTCGGCGAGCGCGAACGCTTCATCCTCACGCAAACGATGGTCGGCAACCCGCTCGGCCAGGAACCCGCAATCGATGCGCCGCGCCATGTCGTGCCGCGCCGGGATCGACGGAAAGGCGCGCGTATCGTCGTTGAAACCGACGGTGTTGTGAAAACCGGCCGTCTCGGTCGTCAGTTCACGGAACCGCTTCATGCCGTCGGGGCTGTCGAAGAACCACCACGCCGGCCCCAGCATGAGGCACGGATAGACGCCGGCGAGCGGCGCAAGCTCGCGGCCATAGGTCGTCTCATCGAGGGTGAAGACGATCACGGTCAGCCCGGGCGCATCGCCGACCGCGTCGAGAAGCGGTTTGAGGCCGCCCACATAGTCGGTGCGCTGGGGAATGTCATAGCCCTTGTCGCGGCCAAAGGCGGCAAAGATGCTGTCGCTGTGGTTGCGGCGCGAGCCCACATGCAACTGCATGACCATGCCGTCCTCGGCGCTCATCCGCGCCATTTCGGTGAGCATCTGCGCGGCAAACAGCGCCGCATCGTCGGCCCGCCTTTGACCGCCGCGAATGCGATCGAACAGTGCGGCGCATTCCTTCCCCGTCAGATTGGCCGTGCGCGCGGTGGGCGCGCCGTGGTCGGTGGCGGTCGCGCCGTGATCGCGAAAGACTGCGCGGCGCACGCGATGAGCCTCCAGATACCCGGCCCAGGTGCCGGTGTCGCAACCGGTCAAATCGCCCAGCCGGTCAAGACCATGATCGAAGTCCGGATGGTCGGGATCAACGATCGCGTCGGGCCGGTAGGTCGTCACCACGCGCCCCTGCCACCCGCTTTCGGCGATCGCGCGATGGTGGCGCAGATCGTCGAGCGCCCCTTCCGTCGTCGCCAGCACCTCGATGCCGAAGCGGTCATAGAGCGCCCGCGGCCGAAACGCCGGCGAAGCCAGGCACTCAGCGATCCGGTCATAGGCCACGTCGGCGGTCTGTCCCGTCAGCGGCTGGTCCAAGCCAAACAGCGTTTCGAACGTGTAGTCCAGCCAAACCCGCGTCGGCGTGCCGGCAAACAAGTGGTAGTGATCGGCAAAGACGCGCCAGATCGCACGCGGATCGGTCTCGACCGGGCCGCCGTCGCGGCGGGCGATGCCGAGGCGGTCAAGCGCGACGCCCCGGCTGTGCAGCATTCGGAACACATAGTGATCGGGCGTGACCAGCAGGTCCGCCGGGTTGGCGAAGGGCGCATCGTCGGCAAACCACTGCGGGTCGCAATGGCCGTGCGGGCTGACGATCGGCAGATCGCGGACGTGATCGTAAAGCGCCCGGGCGATGCTGCGCACATGCGGTTCAACCGGCAGCAGCCGGTCGGGGTGGTTCAGCATCGCACGGCCTGTTCGGCGCCCGACCCCGACGTCATCGCGCGCGCTTCTTCTTGCGGCCGTACAGTTCAAGCTTGTGGAACACGATATCGTAGCCCAGCTCGGCGGCGATCTCCGCCTGCAGCTTTTCGATCTTGTCGGACCGGAACTCGATCACGTCCCCCGTCTCGATGTCGATCATATGGTCGTGATGGGGTGCGTCGGCGGTCTCGAAACGCGCCGGCGCACCCTCGAACGTCAGCCGGTGCACGACCCCCTTGTCCTCGAGCACCGACAGCGTGCGATAGACCGTTGACAGCGAAACCGTCGGTTCGATGACGCTGGCCCGCGCGACCAGCTCATTGGCGTCCGGATGATCGTCGGACTCGGCCAGGATCTGAAGGATGGCGCTGCGCTGGCGCGTGATGCGAACGCCTGCCTCGCGCAGCGCAGCTTCCAGTTCACGCGGATCGGTGCCGTCGGTTCGGGTCATGCAGACTTGTCGCCCAGTTGCGAGCCGCGTTCAAGTGGCCGGCTTGCCGTCGGCGCCTGACCGCACAGGCCGACAACGCTTGTACGGGACGCACGGTCGAACGTAGGGCTCAGTTGACCGGAACCAGACGGGTCTCGACGCGGGCGGGCGGCAACGAGCGGCGCGCCCATTCGTCGGCCAGGATCGCGGCAACCGCATCGATCCGCGCCCGGGCAAGATCCTCGGTTTCGTCGCGCAGAAAATAGGTCATGCGCAACACGGAAGGCCCGCCGACTGCCGACAGCGCGATGGCGACGATACCATTGCGCGTGGCTGGCAGGAGATCGGCCGCGCCCGGCGCGAACACTGCGCCCGTCAGGTCCAGATTGACGATGCGAAGGGCGGTGACGGCAAAGTCGACGCGCGCTGTATCGCCGGGCGCAGGGGCGATGAGCCGCTCAGCGCCATCGGTCGCGCGAAGATCGCCGCCAAGATCAGCTTCCGACAGCCGCACGATGATCGGTCCCACCCCGGACGAACGTCCCGCACAACCGATGACATAGCGTCCGGCGGCATCGGTCCTCTCCATTGCATCATCGATCGAGACGCCAACATTGGCGATGCCGGGCTCGTGGGGATCGCGTTGTCCGTTTCCATTGAGATCGGAGAAGACGCGGCCGGACACCACCGGGCATTCGGCGGCGCCGATCCGCGCCCGCGTCGGCCCGTCGGTGGGTTCGTCGGTCGGCACCATCGGCATCAGCGGCACGTGGTTACGCGTGATAGGCGGATCGCCGGCCGCCAGCGACAAGGCCAGATGATAGATGCCGGCCGTTGCGTCGGGCGCAGGCGCGGCATCGGCGGAGGGCTGGCACGGACCGCCGGCAATCGCATCGGCGGGGCACAGGCCGGCATCCAGCGGCGCCGGCGCCGGCGTCAGGTCCGCCAGCGGCGGGGGACGGTAGCCCGCCGGCGCATCGACCCTCAGCCGGTAGACGGCGCGTTCGAGCGGACAGGCAGCCGCACGGCCGTGCGCCACGGCAATGTGGTAGCGCCCGTCGGCGCCCGTCACCTGACCCTGCTGGCCGGGCAGCAGGCAGGCATCGGGCAGCGCGGCGCCTTCTTCGCTCAACACGCCGATGCGCGCGCCCGAGACCGGCGCGCCGTTCGTCGCGTCATAGACAATGCCCATCGGGCTGGCCGCGATGTTGCGGTCGAAGTCGGCAGCATCGGGCGCGATCGCGCGCGGCGCAATCCAGGCCATGCCGACCCCGCTCGTCGGGTTGGCGATGTGCATCGCATACTGGCCGGCATCGAACCCTGCGAACTGGTACTGCCCCGTTTCATCGGTGCGTGACATGGCGAGCGGCGTGCCCGTGCCATCGGTCAGGACAACATCGATATCGGGCCGGCCCGGATCGTCATCGTCGAGCCGACCATTGCCGTCAATGTCATCGAACACGATGCCCGCGACCACCGGCAGCGTCCGGACCACAGTCAGCACGACCTCGGCGCGGCTGCAATTGCCGGTGTCGGCGCGTTCGCACATGCGGTAGCCGAACCGGACATCGCCAGGCGGCGCGTATCGCGCCAGATCGACCCACCCTTCATCGGAAAGGCTGAACCCCGCAGGCAACGGACCGTCCGCCGTGATCGTCACGGTCGATGCATCCACGGACAGGCCTTCCAGCCGATCGTTCGCGAACAGGTTGATCGACCGCGTGGCCGCCAACGCCGAATCCACCGGCTCCTCCACGACATCGTCGGCCGCCGTGATGAGCCTGCGGCGCGCAACGAAAGACGCCACGCTCACGTCGCCGTCAGCGGACGGATCGGGATTGCGCGCCCGCGCCGGCGCGACGGCGAGTGTGATGCCGGTGCCGGCGGCAACATCTCCGAGGCGTCCGTCAAGTGCGAGCGTTGCGGTCGCGCCGACCGCCAGCCGTTCGATCGACCACCGCCCAACGACCCGGTCGAAAGCCCCCTCGCTCGCCCGAACATCGCCGAGTGCGACGCTGTCCGGCAGCACCGCGTCCAGCACGATGCCGACCGCATCGGCCGGGCCGCCGTTTGTGACGCGGATTTCGTAGGACAGCGAGCCGCCCGGTGCCGGCTGCGGGCCGACCGGTGCGACGACCGTCACCAGTTCGGCCGGCTCGATCAGCGTGAGGGTGACCGTATTGCTGGTCGCCGAGACCGATGCGCCGCCCGGCGCGGTTGCGGTCACGCGCGCGCTGTTGTCGATGCCGGCTGCGGCGGCGATCGACGCCATTGCAATCGACGCAGCGGCTGTCGGAAGACACCGCCTGATCTGCCGCCTCACCTGCGCCGCCATGCACTGCACGCTGTCGGCCATCCTCGTGATCAAAGCGGCGCAGGCCCGCACGTCTTCAGCCGCTACCAACACTGAACGTTCTTCTTGGCCTCATCGCGACCGGCGCATTGAGGCGCCGGTCCAGTCATCACGGCGTGTCGAAATCAGCCTGGATGATCGTGTAGCTGGCCGAAAAGACCGCGCTTGCACCGGGCGCAAGCGTATCGACCCGCGCCGGCGTCACCGGTGACAAGGTTCCCTGCCCGCTGAACGTCGCCGGATCGTCGGTCACCGTCACGTCGGTCAGCGTCACATTGCCGGTGTTGGTCACCGTGAACTCGTAGGTCACCACGTCGCCCAACGCCCAGCCGGACGTCTGGATGTCGTCGCCATTCCTGGCCAGTTTGTCGATCGCAATCGATGGCACGGCCGCAATGCTTGCAAGGACGGTCGGAACGCCCGATCCGTCCTCGCCATCGTGCGCGATCCGGTTGCCCGCGGGGTCCGCCGCACTGACCGCAACGGTGGTGACGACGCTGTCCGGCCCGATCGCCGCAGCATCAATGTCGGCCTGGGCCAGGACATAGCTCGCCGTGTACCGCCATGTCTCGGCCGGCGACAGCGTGTCGTCCTCGTTCGGATCGGTCACCACACGCTCAGGCGCATTCCACGCGTTGGCCGCGGCCTGCCCGTTGAACTGCGGGCCCGGCGCGTCGAGCACCACATCGGTCAGGGTCAACTGGCCGGTGTTGGTGACCGTGATCTCAAATACGATCCGGTCGCCGGCATCGACGATCTCCTCGTTGAGGCCATCGGCGCTGCCCGGGCCGCCGTCCGGCACGGAGATGGCGACTGCAACCGATGCTTGCGGCTCGATGGTTTCGATTGTGACGGTGTCGCTGTCGGTCACCGCGCCCTCGGCGCCGCCGGGTGCCGTCGCGGTCACGCGACCTTCATTGACGATCTGGGCGAAAGCTGGGACCGTCAGCAACGGCGACGCCGCGATGGCCAGTGCGATGGCCGAGGTCGCGCGCCGCAAAGGCAGGTGCCTTGATCCAAACGTGCGCAATGTCATGTGCCTGCCCCTTTCATGCCGGTCTCAAGCCCCATCTTGCCCGGCTTTGCCCCCCGGTATCAAATGCTTGATGACAAATTCACCACCGCCGCGACCGATTGGCACGTTTCGGCGCCACCACGCCGCAATGACGCAACCATGACGCGCACTTGGTTCAGGACCGTGTCTGCGGCGTCCAGTCGGCGCAGATCGGATCATCCCGATCAAGCGGCAGTTCGACCCGCTGGCCGGTGCGTGCGGCCTTGTAGACCGCAGCGACCAATTCGATCGAGCGAATGCCGTCTTCAGCGGTAACGATCGCCGACGTCCGGCCGGACAGGTGATCGTCGATCGCCGCGAACTGCCCCGCATATCCGACCGGCCGGCCGTCCAGCATGCCGGCGATGTCATCGAGCGCCTGATCGATCTCCACCTGCTTGCGCGGCGCGCGCGCTTCAAACGTCCAGTCGTCGGCGCCCGGCGCGTAAGGGTTGCGCCCGCTCTCGGCGGTCAGTGTCTCGAACAGAAAACGCAGCCGCGAGGTGTCGCGCGCAGCGCCCAGCGAGACCGAGGACGTCACCAATGCACCGCTCTGCGTGCGGAAGACGAGCGCAGCGCAGTCCTCTGTCTCGATCGGGTTGACGCGCGTGTCGACCATCGCCGACACCGCCGTCACCGGCCCGACGAACCCGCTGAGCAGGTCATGCGCATGGATCGCGTGGCCGAGCACCGCGCCGCCGCGCTCCGACGCCCATTTGCCGCGCCATGGCACCGCATAATAATCCGCGCCACGGTTCCAGTGCGTTTCGAGCGTGGCCTTGATCGGATTGCCGGCCAATCCACGCTCGACAAGCTCGGCCAACTCGTAAAGGCCGTGCCCGTACCGGTACTGGAACACCGGCACAAGCAGCCGATCGGCACCGCGTGCGGCGCGCGCCATGGCGTCCGCCTCATGCACCGAGCCGGCCAGCGGCTTTTCGCAGATGACATGCTTGCCCGCTCCGAACGCCTTGATCGCCACCGGCGCATGCAGGTGCGGCGGCAGACAGATGTCGATGATGTCGATGTCGCGGTCGGCAATCAGTGCATCCAGGTTGTCGGTCGCCCTGCATCCGAAAGCCTGCGCGGCGACGCCTTGCGCACGGCCGAGATCAAGATCGCACACCGCCGCAACGCTGAACCGGGTCGGCAGTTCCAGATAGCCGGCCATGTGGGCCGAGCCGATGCCCGCGCCGAGGATGGCCACGCGATGCATGGTCAGCGCGCCAGATGGCCGACGCGAGCCGCGCGGGCCTGCGCCGTCAGCGCCAGTTCCATCACCTTGAAGCAATGCGACTGGGCCATCGCCGTTTCGGATCGATCCGCGACGTCGGCGCTCAACCGGCCAAAATAGGTCAGCGGCGTTCGTGACGCGTCGATGTGCTCGCAGCGTGTTCCGTTGACCAGGAAGACGTGATCGGTGCCGCGGCGGCCGGCGATGTCGACATATTTGCGCAGTTCGATCGTGCCTTCGGTGCCCAGAATGGTCAGCCGACCATCGCCCCAGGTCGGCAGTCCGTCGGCGGTGTACCAGTCAACCCGAACATAGCCCTGCCCCTTTGCCGAACGCAGCATCACCTCGCCGAAATCCTCAAGACCGGGGTCCGCGGGATTGGCGAAGTTGCCGACCGACGACGCCACGATCTCCGCGTCGTCCGACCCGGTGAAGAACAGGAACTGATCGATCTGGTGCGAGGCAATGTCGGTCAGAATGCCGCCGTAGCGCTCGGCATCGAAGAACCAGCCGGGGCGTGTCGGGCGGTTGAGCCGGTGCGGGCCAAGTCCCACCGTCTGCACGACCTGGCCTATTGCGCCTTGTCCGATCAGTTCGGCCGCCTTGGCGACCGCCGGCACTTCGAAACGTTCCGAGAAGTTCACCGACCAGATGCGGCCGGTCTCGGCGACGACGGCCTTGATTGCGGCCAACTGGTCGAGCGTTGTGCAGCCCGGCTTGTCAACCATCACGTCCTTGCCAGCGCGCATCGCCTCAATGGCGCGGTCGGCGCGGTTGACCGGCACATCGGCGATCAGGATCAGATCAATGTCGGGATCGTCCAGCAATGCGCGCCGGTCATCGACGCGGGGAATGTCGGCAAAGCGCTTGACAAACCCGGCGACCGGATGCGGCTCGCCTTCGGTCCACCAACCCTTGCACACCGCACCCGCAGCCAACATGCCGCCAAGCATGCCGAAACTGTGCCGGTGATCGATGCCGATCACCCCGACCCCGAGCGTCATGCTCAACTCCCGTTCTGTATCGTGACCGCCCGCCCCTCCCGCGAGGAGGCAACCAGCGCATCGATGAGGTAATGCACGCCCAGCGCGTCGCGGCCGGTGACGGACGGCTCCCGGCCCGCAGACACCGCATCGACAAAATCGGCGATCAGGTCGCGGTGCCAGTCGAAGGGAAACGCCATCGGATCGGCCCCGCCACCGGTGCCCGCAGCCGTCTCGCCGTGGCTCTCGACCCGGCCGTCGCGCCAGTTGAGCGTCAACACGCCCGATTGCAGATGCGCGCTGGCCTTCTCGCAATCGAGGGTGATGGATTCGGCGTCACCGGGAAAGGCCGCCGTCGTTGCCATGATCGCGCCCATCGCGCCATTGGCAAAATGCAGACCGCCCGCGACGAAATCCTCCGATTCCATCGTGTGAAACGGCGTCGTGCCGACCACGGCCTGCACCTCCGCAACCGGTCCTGTGATCGACAGCATCAGATCGAGCGTGTGGATGGCCTGGCTGATCAGCACGCCGCCCCCGTCACGTGCATAGGTGCCACGGCCCGGCTCGTCATAGTAGCTCTGCGCGCGCCACCAGGGCACGGCGACGCGCACCAGCCCGATGGCGCCCAATGCACCCGAATGCACCCGATCGTAAAGCGCGCGAGAGGCCGCGCGAAACCGGTGCTGGAAAACGATGCCGAGCGCGACACCGGCATTCTCGCACAGGGCCACCAGTTCTTCGGCCGCCTCGCTCGTCCGTTCGACGGGCTTTTCCATCAGGATGTGCTTGCCAGCAGCCGCAAAGCGCTCCACCAGCGCCCGGCGCTGGTTGGGAGGCGTGATCAGGATCACAGCCGCGAGATCGGGATCGCCGGCAAGGGCTTCGACCGAAGCGGCTTGCGGGAACCCGTGCCTTGTACAGAACGCGGCGCATTTTTCGGGCGTGCGGGACAAGACTCCACGCACTTCGATGCGTGCGGCAAGATCGTTCAACGCAAGCGCATGCGGCTGCGCCGCCATGCCGGTGCCGACGATGCCGATGCCGAACCGGTGTGCGGTCACATGGCGGCTCCGGCCGGGACCGGGTCGCGAACGTTTTTGATTCCGTTCACAATGACTTGCCCCTCGCCGTTGAACAGGTGCATCACCGAGCGCTGGAAGCGCAGATGCACGGTCTCTCCACGCCCGACCGGGAACTGACCCAACTGGTGCACGGTGATCTGCGGCAGGCCGTCGGGCGTGCAGAACAGGTAGGTTTCGCCGCCCAACTGCTCAGTCAGATCGACTGGCGCTGTGATGTCGGCCTCGTCGGGACCGACAATGTCCAGGTGTTCGGGCCGCACGCCACAGGTGATGGTGTCGCCCGGTTTGATGCCTTCGACCGGCGGAAGCGGGATATGTCCGGCACCGGCTTCAAGAACGAGCCCGCCATCGGCGCCGGCGCGCGCCGTCGTCTCCATCAGGTTCATGCGCGGCGATCCGATGAAACCGGCGACAAACGTGTTGCGCGGCGTGTTGTAGAGTTCAAGCGGGGTGCCGGCCTGCTCGATCTTGCCCGCGTTCAGAACGACGATGGTGTTGGCGAGCGTCATCGCCTCGACCTGGTCGTGCGTGACATAGATCATCGTGCCGCCGAGCTTGGCATGCAGCGCGGCCAGTTCCTTGCGCATGGTCACGCGCAGTTCGGCGTCCAGGTTCGACAATGGCTCGTCGAAGAGGAACGCCTTGGGATCGCGCACGATCGCCCTGCCGATGGCGACGCGCTGGCGCTGGCCGCCCGACAGCGCCTTGGGCCGGCGCTGCAGATAGGGTGTTATCTGCAACAGGTTGGCGGCCTCCGACACGCGCTGGTCGATCTCGGCGCGCGGCATCTTCGAGTTCTCCAGCCCGAACGCCATGTTCTTGTAGACGGTCATGTGCGGGTAGAGCGCGTAGGACTGGAACACCATGGCAAGGCCCCGCTCGGAGGCAGGCACGGCGTTGACCACGTCACCATCAATGACGACATCACCGCCCGTCACCTGTTCGAGACCTGCGATGATGCGCAGCAACGTGGACTTTCCACAGCCTGACGGGCCGACAAACACCACGAACTGCCCCGAATGCACATCGAGATCGATGCCGTGGATCACATCGACCTCGCCATAGGCCTTTCGGACACCCTTGAGCTGGATTTCGGTCATCGCGCCCCCCTCTTGTCGGTCATCGGCTGCGCGCCATCGCAGCCTGCCTGGGTTCGGCCCGCTGAAGATGGACCGGCGGCAGGCCGTTGAGAATCTGCCTGATGTCATCGCACATCATGGTGCGTATGCGTGAGTAGGACGCTTCCATGCCACCGGCCAGATGCGCTGAGAAGAGCGCGTGACGCGCCTCGCGCCATCCGCTGCCCGCAGGAACCGGCTCCTCCGGAAAGACATCGACGGCAACACGCAGACGGCCTGTGTCCGCCTGTCGCAACAGCGACTCGAAGTCGACGACCTCGGCACGCGATGCCAGAACAACGCTCGCATCGTCACCTATCGTCTCCAGCCGATCCGCCGTCAGGAAGCCCTCGTTCTCGCTTGTCGCGCCCGCAACAATGAAGATGAAACGGCTCGATCGCAGCACCTCGGACAGACCGGCCGCGCGAACGCCCTGCCCGTCGAGGTAGGCGTCGGGAAGGAAGGGATCATGTACCGCGATGTCGGCGCTGAACGGCCGCAACAGCGGGACGAGCGCACGGCCAAGATTGCCGAAGCCGATAAGCCCGATGGGGGCATCAAACAGCGAATAGGCGGTGCGATTGCCGGCGATGCCGTAACGCTCGGTTCCGGCACGGAAATCGCGATCGGCTGTCACGAGGCCCCGCGCCAGGTTGATCGCCTGGCCAAGGCAGAACTCGGCCACCGCCGGCGCCATTGCAGGCGCTGCGCTCAGCACGTGCACGCCCCGCGACTGCGCGAAGGCATAGTCGATGTTCGGCTCCCAATTGGCCTTCACATTGACGATGGCCTTGAGGTTCCGTGCCCGTTCGAGGCGGCCGCGATCCATTGCCGTCTGGCCGATGATGATGTCGACGTCATCAAGCACGCTATCGACCAGATCATCAGGGGCGCGCGACCCGAAATGGGACACGATGCGGCCCATGGACCGCAGCGCCGCTTCGGTACCGGGCGTGAACACCATCTGTTCGGTGCGCGGATGCGGGTCAAGGAAGATCAGCGGCGGCATCGACGTCATTTCATCCCCGACGATGCGATGCCGGTGGTGATGAAACGCTGCAGGAACGCAAAGACGATGGTCACCGGGATCAGGGCGACCACGGTCATCGCCAGCACGAAATGCCATTGCACGTTCAACTCGCCCTGGAAGGCGTTCAAGCCGATCTGCAGCGTGTAGACCTCGGACCGGTTCAGCACGATCAGCGGCCACAGGAAATCGTTCCAGCGCCACATCACCGAGAAGATTGCCAGCACCGCGATCGCCGGCAGCGAAAGCGGCAGGACGATCCGCCAGTAGATCGACCATTCGGACGCCTTGTCCATCCG
>CAZSFA010000042.1:0-20013 GCA_964606055.1 uncultured Oceaniradius sp.
GTGTCGTTGAACACCATCAGATCGCCCGGCGACAGGAATCCCGGCAGATCCAAAACGGTCGCATCGGTCGTGATCGCCGCATCGACCACCAGCATGCGCGCCGCATCGCGCGGCACCGCCGGTCGCAACGCGATGCGTTCCTCGGGCAGTTCAAAATCGAACGCGTCAACGCGCATGTCTCAGCCCCCAAACGAAAGGGACAGGGCGCCAGATACCAGCGCCCTGCCCCGCAAACCAGGCCTGAAGCCTCAGGTGTCCGCAGCGACCTTCATCGCAACGATTGAATCGGGATCGGGCACCGGCTCGCCACGCTTGATCTGGTCGACATTGTCCATGCCTTCGATCACCTGGCCCCAGACGGTGTACTGCTTGTCGAGGAACGAAGCGTCCTCAAAGCAGATGAAGAACTGGGAGTTGGCCGAGTTGGGGTTTTGCGCCCGCGCCATCGAGCACGCGCCGCGCCCGTGCTTGGCATCGGAGAATTCTGCCTTGAGGTCGGGCTTGGACGAGCCACCCATGCCGGCGCGGCCGGGATCGAAATGGGCGCCACCCTGCTTGCCGAAGCGCACATCGCCCGTCTGCGCCATGAAGCCATCGATCACGCGGTGAAAGACGACGCCGTCGTAGTCGCCCGCGCGCGCCAGTTCCTTGATCCGCGCCACATGATTGGGCGCAAGGTCGGGACGCATCTCGATGACGACATCGCCTTTGGTCGTCTCAAGCACCAACGTGTTTTCGGGGTCTTTGTAGGCCAATGCGCCTCTCCTTTGGTTGTCTTTGTCCTGCGCGCCGATGTCAGTCGGCCGCAACGCGAACCGATACCATCCGGTCCGGATCGACGACCGGCTCGCCGCGCTTGATCTGGTCGACGAACTCCATGCCCGACGCGACGGCGCCGACAACCGTGTACTGGCCATCGAGGAACCGGCCGTCATCGAACATGATGAAGAACTGGGAGTTGGCCGAGTTCGGGTTCTGGGCACGCGCCATGCCGACAACGCCGCGCACGAACGGCTCGGCCGAAAACTCGGCCGGCAGGTCCGGGAGCGTCGAAGACCCGGTGCCGGCACGCTGCATGCTGTAGCCGTCCTCCAGATCGCCGAACTGCACGTCGCCGGTCTGCGCCATGAACCCGTCAATCACGCGATGGAACGCAACGTTGTCGTATGCGCCCTCGCGCGCCAGCGCCTTGATCTGGTCGACATGACGCGGCGCAAGGTCCGGGCGCAGGTTCACCACCACCTCGCCGCTCGCCAGCGTGATGATCAGCGTGTCTTCGGCGTCGCCCGACTGGGCGTGTGCGATGATCGGAGCAGCAAGCGCGAAGGCGGCAAGGGTTGCAAAAAGGCGGCGGTGCAGGCGCATGAAACAGTCCTCGTCGATGGAGCGGGTTGGTTAGCGGCGGGGTGCGAAACGGGCAAGCAGCGCGCGCTCGACCGCCGGCGGGACAAAGGACGACACGTCGCCGCCCATCGCCGCGATCTGGCGCACCAGCGTGGCGGCAATGGGGCGCGTTGCGGCTTCCGCCGGCACGAACACGGTCTCGATCTGCGGCGCCATGGCCATGTTCATGCCCGCCATTTGCATCTCATAGGCATAGTCGGTCGAATCGCGCAGGCCGCGCAGCATGGCAATCGCGCCGGCGTCGCGCGCGGCATTGACGACAAGCCCGTCGAAGGCGGTCACCGACACACGATCGGCGGCAAGATGCGAGCCGTCCAGCGATTCGCCGATCATTGCCGCACGCTCCTCGAAGCTGAAAAGCGGCACCTTGCCCGGGTGAACGCCAATCGCGATCGTCACACGGTCAAACAGCGCCAGCCCGGCGCGCAGGACGGACATGTGGCCGTTGGTCAGCGGATCGAAGGAGCCGGCATAGATGGCAGTGCGGGTCGAAGCGGCGCTCATGGCGCGTTCCTATAGCAGCTTGCCTGAGAACCGGTACCGCTTTTCGGCCTGTCGGCATGCGCCCGACGCGACAAACCCGTCATCCGATTTCGCAGACGACCGGCCAGGCGCCTTGGCCGTCGATCACCAGCACGCCGGCCTCGGCACCCGATTTGCCGTCGAACGCGCGCTCGATGCGCAGCGACGCGACGATGCGCTCGACATTGGGGTCGGTGAAATCGACGCGCAACCGATCCGCGTCGAACACGCCCTGACCAAAGACGATCGGAACCGCGCCTGGAACGAAATCGAGATCCGTCGCGTATTCCGACCCGCCCGCCGCAATCCAGGCATTGACGACTGCGAGAACCGGAACCCGGCCGATGCCGATCATCACATCGACACTGTCATCGGTCGCCCCGTTGCAAGCGACGGTCCCGGTTGCCGAAGCCGGTCCGGGCAAGATCATCGCGGCCAGCAAGGCTAACGCGGCAACGGCAACTGTCTTCCCACGGTCAACCATCGCGTAATCCCTCCGCGTTATCGTCATGTGCACGATAGCACAGTCGGTCGTGCGCCCGCATGACAGATTGACGGCACAAACGCACGCAAGTCTGGAGCAATCCGATGTTCACGATCTACGCCGTTACCCTGACCGTCGCCATCATCACCGGCTCAACCGCTCTGTCGATGGGTCTTCTGCTGCGCCCGCGCCAGTGATTCGCCTCGCTCACGTGGCAAAAGACCGTTGCGCGTCGTAAGAACCACTGCCAGAACCGACGAAAGCCTTGCAGGACCGGCGCTTTGACGGAAAATTAACCGTTGCGGAACACAAAAGGAACAGATAGGCTCTGTTCGAGCTTTGTTTTCGTTTGTTTCCGGAGCGGCCATGCTGACGCGCAAGCAATTGGACCTTTTGATGTTCATCAACGAGCGGTTGAAGGAGACCGGCGTTCCGCCCTCCTTTGACGAGATGAAGGACGCGCTCGACCTGGCATCGAAGTCCGGCATTCATCGCCTGATCACGGCGCTCGAGGAACGCGGCTTCATCCGCCGGCTGCCCAATCGGGCCCGCGCGCTCGAGGTGATCAAGCTGCCCGAGGCCATGCAGCCCATCAATCAGGTTCGTCACGGGTTTTCGCCCAGCGTGGTCGAGGGCGGGCGCGGCAAGGCGCCGGCGCCGTCCATGCCGACGTCAAACGGCGTGGCGCGCCTTGACGGCGCCAATGATGATCATGGCGTGCCCGTGATGGGCAAGATCGCCGCCGGTGTTCCCATTTCCGCCATCGAAAACCAGACCCGATCGCTCGCCGTGCCGCCCGACATGCTGGGCAAGGGTGAACATTACGCGCTCGATGTCGAGGGCGATTCGATGATCAACGCCGGCATTCTCGATGGTGACACGGTGGTGATCAAACGCACGGAAACGGCCAACCCCGGCGAGATTGTCGTCGCGCTCGTCGATGATGAGGAAGCCACGCTCAAGCGTTTCCGCCGCAAAGGCGCCTCGATCGCGCTGGAAGCGGCCAATCCCGCCTACGAAACGCGGATTTTCGGGCCCGATCGCGTTCGCATCCAGGGCCGTCTGATCGGCTTGGTCCGACGCTACTGACACCTGGGCCTTCGGGCAGTGCTTACTGGTTGCGTGAAGCAAGGTTGCGTGCCGACCGGCTCCACTGGCGATGGTCGTGCCATGGCCGGAACGGTGTCGTCACGGCATGTCGCGCCACCAAAGCCGGTTTGGTTTTCCGACCGTCGGGCATTGGGCGGCGCATCGGTATGATTTCGGCGCTGCCCTTGAGCGCCAGATCCTGCGCGGTCAGGACGAGTGGCCCGGCGCCATCGCAGGGCGACTGGGCCGGCGCATGGGCGAGCACGATGAGATCGTTGTACCCGCACGCATCGGCATCGATCACCCCTGCACTCGCGGCAATCGCAACGCGATACGTGGTCCCGTCGCGCGTGACCCGTCCGGTGCACAGGTCATCGTCACAAACCATCACCGGCGCAGCGCCTTCCCCGGCTGGCGTCTGTGGCCCGACGGGCTTGATGATCATCGGAGCCGCATAGGCCGATTGCCACTGGTCCAAGATGAACCGGCTCGGCCGGCTGCGGTTGACGGCCAGACTGCCGTCCGCATCGATCAGCGCCATCTGTCGTGCATCTTCGGAGATGACGACGAGTGGCAAGGGCCGGTCGGCCATCAACCACACAGCCAGCAACGCCGGAAGTGCCGCGCCCCATCGCAGCCATGTCCGGCAAATGCACAGCCAGATCAATGCGATCGTCGCCGCAACCATCGCCGCATCCGACATCGCGCCGACCATGCCGGGCGGCGAATGCGCCGTGATCCAGTGGGCGATCGCCAGGATCCAGCGCGCGCTTTCGGCCATCAACCAATAGAGGTAACCGTCGATGCCGAACGGAATGGTCACCGTTGCCAGGATGGCAAGCGGCATCGTCAGCAGCGATACGATCGGCATCGCTCCCAGATTGGTGAACAGGCCCAAAGGCGCCACGCGGTGAAAGTGGTAGGCCGCGTAAAGACCCGACGCCGCGCCGGCGATGATCGATGTCGCGGTCACGCCGATCATGAACCGGACCGTCCAGCCCGGCAGGGCCGCGGCACCGGTGACCCGGGCCGGCGCGCCGAACCTGCGAAACCGCTCGGCGCGCGCGCGGTTCCAGATGTCATAGAGCGCGATCAGCGCCAGCGTCGCCGCAAACGACATGTGAAAACTTGGTCCGATGGCCGCATTGGGCGCGATCGCGATGACGATGATGGCGGCGATTGCCAGGTTGCGCTTGGAGATCGCCGCCCTGTCCATCATCAGCGCGCCCAGCATCACCGCGAGCATGATGAAGGAGCGCTGGGTGGCAACGCTCGCGCCGGCGAGAAACAGGTAGATCAGGATCGCCGCAAAGCCGACGGCGGCCGCGTACTTCTTGGTGGCATGCCCGGATGTGAAGCCGCCGGACGTCGCAAACCCGGCGCGAAGCGCGATCATGACCGTGCCGGCGACCAGCGCCATGTGCAGCCCGGAAATCGACAGGATGTGCGCAAGACCGGAAATACGCAGCGCCTCGTTGACGTGCTCTGGAATCGCCGAGCGGTGTCCGGTCACCAGCGCCGCCGACACAATGCCGGCCTCTCCGGGCGCGGCCGCCATGATCCGCTGGGCGAGCCAGAGCCGCGCGTTCTGCAGCCCGGTGTCGAGTTGGGCGGGAATGGACGATCGTGGTGCGAGATCGATGCGGTCGGGCGGACCGTAGAAGAAGCCGTTGGCACCGTGGCCGGCGAAGTACCCGTGAAAGGCAAAATCATAGCCCCCGGGCCGCACCGGTCCCGACGCGGGTCGCAACCGCGCCAGCCCGTGCAGGCCGTCGCCCACGCGCGCGTCTTCGACCGCCGTGCGGGCGGTCACGCGCAGCCGGTCGGGCGCGAACCGCAACAGCGGCCGCTCGGTCTTCAGGACATCGAGCGTGTAGCGCGCCGATCCGTTGGGGCGCGGTTCGATGCGCACGATGCGGCCTGTCAGCGTCGTCGTCACTTCCGAGCCCAGCATTTGCGTGTCGCGCGCCAGCGTGTGCCATTGCGCAATGCCCATCCCGGCCAGCGTGACCAGTACGGCCAGTATGGCGCGCGCCAGCATGCGGGACCGGTCGCGCGCCAGCCGCCATGCGACAGCGAAGACTCCAAGCCCCAACGCGATGTTGTGGCGAGCCGGCTCGGTTGGCAGGCTGAAGTAAAGCGTCACCCCGGCCAGCAACAGCACCGGTACCATCAGGAACGGCGTGCCGAACTCCGCTTCGGCAGTCAGCGCCGCCGAAAGTCGTGCCCGAAACGCGGCGCGATCGAACACACGCCGGCTCGGCCATGGCAAGGTTGGCAAGCGCCGACGTGCGGGCACATGGGATTGAGGCGCTATGGGCGCCAGCGGGTCGCGTGTCGTCGGCGGCGGTTGGCGCACGGCCGGCGCCGGAAGCGTCGCCGCACGAAATGCGTCGCGCTCGTCGCGCGCCGGTGCGCCATCCGCCCTGCCCGGCCTGTCCGCCGCCATTGTGTTCCACCCTACCGGATTGAAGCATGCCTTGCCCGGCGCCGCGCTTGCAAGTTGACTTGTGTGTGATACCACCCGGCCGCGCCGGGCGGCCGATCCCGCCGGCGTCACCTGCTTCCAGCTTCGGAGTTCGACAATGCCAGACGGGGTCGTCACACGCTTTGCCCCCTCGCCGACGGGTTTTCTGCACATCGGCAGCGCGCGCACCGCGCTCTTCAACTGGCTCTATGCCCGCCATACGGGCGGAAAAATGCTGTTGCGCATCGAGGACACCGACCGCGCACGCTCGACCGATGAAGCCGTTGCGGCCCTGACCGATGGCCTGGCATGGCTCGGGTTGCACTGGGACGGCGACGCAGTCTCCCAGTTTGCATGCGCTGACCGGCACCGTGAGATCGCGCACCAGCTTGTTCAGGCCGGCCATGCCTATCCGTGCTACGCCTCGCAGGACGAGTTGACGGCCATGCGCGAGGAGGCGCGTTCAAAGGGCCTGCCGCCGCGCTATGACGGCCGCTGGCGGGACCGCGATCCGTCCGAGGCGCCGGCCGGCCTCGATCCGGTCATCCGCATCAAGGCACCCGGCGAGGGCGCGACGGTCGTCCACGATGCCGTGCAGGGCGACGTCCGCTTTCCCAATGCCGATCTCGATGATTTCGTGATCCTGCGTTCGGATGGAACACCCACCTACATGCTGGCCGTCGTCGTCGACGATCACGACATGGGCGTCACGCACGCGATCCGCGGCGACGACCACCTGACCAATGCCGCCCGCCAGTCGATCATCTACCGACACATGGATTGGCCCGTGCCGGTGATGGCGCACATCCCGCTCATTCATGGCGCCGACGGCGCGAAACTGTCCAAGCGCCACGGCGCGCTCGGCGTCGAGGCCTATCGCGCGATGGGCTATGTGCCCGAGGCGCTGCGCAACTACCTGGCGCGGCTGGGCTGGAGCCATGGCGACGACGAGATCATGTCGACCGACCAGTTGATCGCGTGGTTCGACATTACCGGCATCAACAAGGGTGCGGCGCGTTTCGATTTTGCCAAGCTCGAAGCGATCAACGGGCACTACCTGCGCCATGGCGACGATGCGGCTCTGCTGGCACAGATCGAGGCGATCCTGCCCGAGATCGATGGCGGACCGGCGATCGCCGCCCAACTCGATGAGGCCAAGCGCACCCAATGGCTGGCCGCCATGCCAGGACTCAAGGAGCGGGCCAAGACGCTGCTCCAGATCATTGAAGGCGCGGCATTCCTGTTCGACACGCGCCCGCTCGCGCCGGACGAAAAGGCCGCGGGCATCTTGACCGATGAAGCGCGCGCGCTCCTCACACGCGCTCAGGCCGCGCTGGCCGCGCTGGACCGATGGGACACCGAAACCCTTGACGGCGCCGTGCGCGGTTTTGCGGAGGCAGAGGGGCTCAAGCTGGGCAAGGTTGCCCAACCCCTGCGCGCCGCGCTCACGGGGCGCGCTGTTTCGCCGGGCGTGTTCGATGTTCTGGCCGTCTTGGGTCGGGAAGAATCGCTCGCACGCATCGGCGACGCGATGGCCTGATCGGCCCGGCAATGCAAAAAATCGTGCAGATACGGCCTGACATTTTCTGCTGCAACGCACAAGATGGTCAATCGGCTAGCTTGGCACCGCACCACCAAATGCTGTAGCAAGCGCGCAACCCGCAATCCGTCGGGCCTGGCGGCGACCGCCCATCCCACATGACGGCACCACTTCGGACCAGATGGAGGAATGGCCATGGCTGACAACAGCGCAACCTTGACCGTGGAGGGCACCGAACAGGCGTTCGACGTGCATTCCGGCAGCGTTGGCCCCGATGTCATCGACATTTCAAAGCTATACGCGCAAACCGGCAAGTTCACCTACGATCCCGGCTTCACCTCGACGGCCAGTTGCCAGTCCGAGATCACCTTCATCGACGGTGATGCCGGCATGCTGCTGCATCGCGGCTATCCGATCGAGCAACTGGCCGAGAACGGCGACTTTCTGGAGACCTGCTACCTGCTGCTCTATGGCGATCTGCCGTCCAGGGCGCAGAAGGAGGATTTCGACTACCGTGTCACGCACCACACGATGGTGCATGAGCAGATGAACCGGTTCTTCACGGGGTTCCGGCGCGACGCGCATCCGATGGCCATCATGTGCGGCGTCGCCGGCGCGTTGTCGGCCTTCTACCATGACTCGACCGACATTTCGGACGAGCATCAGCGCATGGTGGCCAGCCTGCGCATGATCGCAAAGATGCCGACGATCGCCGCCATGGCCTACAAATACTCGATCGGCCAGCCCTTCGTTTACCCCAAGAACGACCTCGACTATGCCTCGAATTTCCTGCGCATGTGTTTTGCGGTGCCGTGCGAGGAGTATCAGGTCAACCCGGTCCTGGCGCGCGCCATGGACAAGATCTTCATCCTGCATGCCGACCATGAACAGAACGCATCGACATCGACGGTGCGGCTTGCCGGTTCGTCAGGCGCCAATCCATTTGCCTGCATCGCCGCTGGCATTGCCTGCCTGTGGGGCCCGGCGCATGGTGGCGCCAACGAGGCCGCGCTCAACATGCTCACCGAGATCGGCACCAAGGATCGCATTCCCGAGTTCATCGACCGCGCCAAGGACCGCGACGATCCGTTCCGCCTGATGGGCTTCGGTCACCGCGTGTACAAGAACTACGACCCGCGCGCCAAGATCATGCAGAAGACCACCCATGAAGTGCTCGGGGCCCTTGGCATCAAGGACGATCCGACGCTCGAGGTCGCAATGGAGCTCGAACAGATCGCGCTGACCGACAGCTACTTCGTCGAAAAGAAGCTCTATCCCAACATCGACTTCTATTCGGGCATCACGCTGCGCGCGCTCGGCTTTCCGACCAACATGTTCACGGTGCTGTTCGCGCTGGCCAGAACGGTCGGCTGGATCGCCCAGTGGAAAGAGATGATCGAGGATCCAAGCCAGAAGATCGGCCGCCCGCGTCAGCTCTATACGGGCCAAACCCAGCGCGACTACGTGCAGATCGACGACCGCTAGGTCGCAACGAACGCCAACGCGGGGCGCGCGCGATACGGGCGCCCGCCCCTCAGCCGCGCGCGGTCAGGACGTCGGCGACGATTCGTGCGGCATTGTCGCTGGGTGCGCCCTCGACCGCCATCTCGCGCCGCACCTGCGCATAACCGTCCATCATCATCGCCCGCGCACCGCGCTCGGGGTCGATCATGTCTTCGAGCTGGCGCGCGAGCGCGCCCGTAACCAGTTGCTCGTTGTAGTATTCGCGGATGATCGGCCGGTCGGCGATGATGTTCGGCAGGGCGGCCGACCAGGTGGTCAGGAGGTATGGCGCCACCATGCGGGCGATGGGATCGACGACATAACACGACATGGCGGGCACGCCCGCCAGCGCCAGTTCCAGCGTGATCGTGCCGGACGCGCAGATCGCGGCATCGGCGCGGCGAAAAGCTGCGATCTGCTCGGCCCGCCCTGTGGTCACCCGCACCGGCATCGACCAGCCCAGGGCATGATCGCGAACCGTTCGTTCAAGACGTGGCAGCGTCGGGATATCGACGCGCAGATCGGCGCCGCGCTCGGCCAACAGCGAGGCGCATTGTGCGAACCGGTCAAGCAGGGCCTTGACCTCCGAGCGGCGCGAGCCGGGCAGAACAAGGAGCCGCGTGCCGGTGAAACCCTCGTCCTCGACGCGCCCCGACTGGCGGGCCTGCCAGCAGGCCGTCAAATCGTCATCAGCCATCAGGCGGTGGCCGACATAGTGGGTTTTGGGGCCGCCGAGCGATGCCATCACCTCCGGCTCGAACGGCAGCACTGCCAGAACATGATCGACGAACCGGGCCATCGCGGCGGCGCGGCCCGGCCGCCACGCCCAAACCGTCGGTGCGACATACTTGATCACGGGCAGGTCCGGCAGCGCCGCCTTGACGCGTCGCGCAACGCGCAACGAGAAGTCGGGGCTGTCGACAAGCACAAGGCAGTCGGGCCGTGCGGCGATCAGCGCGTCGGCGGTTTGCCCGATCCGCCTGATCAGGCGCGGCAGCCGCATGATCACCGCACCGATGCCGATCAGCGCGATCTCCTCGGGATCAAACAGGCTCTCAAGGCCCTTGTCGGCCAGCCGGGCACCGCCCAATCCGGTCAGCCGCACGGGACCGTCGATCCGCCGTTCGAGTGCGTCGATCAGATCGGCCGCGAGCACCTGGCCGGACTGTTCGCCGGCAATGACGCCGATCAGTGGTCCTCGGTCAGCCATCGCCGCGCGCCCCGGTCGTGCCCGGTTCGAGACCGAACAGGAAGACCCCGGCCGCATCGGCGGCGGCGATCGTCGCCTTCTGGTCGTGGATCAGCGTGTTTTCGGCATGCACGACGATGCCGCTCAATTCGGCCGCCTTTGCACGTTCGACAGTCCTGACGCCGATCGTCGGCAAATCGACGCGCATGTCCTGGCCCGGCTTGCGCAGCTTGACGAGCACGCCGCCGGGTTTGCTGGTCAGCCGTCCGATGGCCCGCAAGTGGGCGATCCTGTCGATCATCGCATCGGTCCCTTCGGCACCTTCGAGCGCGACCACGCGCTGGCCGATGGCAACGACCGCCTGACCGGCGTCGAGACGGCCAAGGGACAATGCTGCTTCGATCCCGGTTTCGACGGCGCGCCGGTGCGAGCCGGCAACCGGAACGGCACCGATCTGGCCCTGCGGCGCCAGAAGGTCGGGCACCAGTTCGTGGGCGCCGACAACGTTGAAGCCTTCGTCCTGCAGGATGCTGATGACCATGCGCAAAATGGCGTCATCGCCGCGCAAACGGGCGCGCAGATAGCGCATGGCGAACCGAATCATGGTCAGGTTCGGCCGGATCTGGCGAATCTCGGGCCGGCTTTGCACCGTGCCGAGCAACACAACGCGCCGGCATCCCGCGCGCCTCAACGCCGATGTGATCGCCCCGATCTGCGCGGTGCCGTGGATCGCATGGGGATGGGCTGTCAGCGCCGGGTCCGCATCATCCTGGAGCAGCACCACGAATGGGGATTCGCCACGTTCGGCGAGTTGCCCGGCCAGGAACACCGGAACGGCCCCGCCGCCAGCGACGATGCCGACCGGGGCGCTGCGGTCCGATGCGCGGTCGTCAACGAGCACATCGCCGCCGGTTTGCGCCATGATGGTCTCAGACGCCCTCGGCCTGCGCCTGGGATCCGCTCAGCGGTGTCGTCAGATTCCGCCGGCTGCCCTCAAGCACGAAGTCCAGCATCGCCATCACCGGGACGTTGTCCGCATAATCCCGGCGCAACGCTTCGGCATTGTCGCGCATGGACATGCCGTTGTCGGCAAACAGCGCCTCATAGGCCTTGCGTGCGCCGGCGATCGCGCCGCGATCGAAACCGGACCGCTTCATGCCGACAACGTTAAGGCCGGCCAGCCTGGCGCGGTTGCCGAGCACCATGCCGAACGGGATGACATCATGGGCAACCCCGGCCAATCCGCCAATGAAGGCGTTGCGCCCGATGACGCAGAACTGGTGGATGCCGGCTCCGCCGCCGACGATGACCCGTTCGCCGATCACCACATGCCCGCCGATCATGACGTTGTTGGCGAAGGTGACGTGATCGCCGATGATGCAATCATGCGCGACGTGCGAGTAGGCCAGGAACATGCAATGGTCGCCAACCCGCGTTTCGCCGGCCGCATTGCCCGTGCCGCGATGCATGGTCACGCCCTCGCGGATGGTCGCGTTGCGGCCAACGATCAGTCGCGTCCGTTCACCCTTGTACGCCCCGTTCTGCGGGTCTCCGCCGATGACAGCCTGGGGATGGATCGTCGCGCCCGCGCCGATCTCGGTGTCGCCGGTCACCGAGACATGGCTGATGAGCTGTGTTTCATCGCCCAGCACGACATCGGGGCCGACATGACAAAACGGCCCGATGCGCACATTGACGCCAAGCTGCGCGCCGGTTTCGACGAGCGCGGTCGGATGGATGAAGGTGGGCGAAGCATCCATCGTCATGCGCTCCTTGCGCCTTTGGCGTCGTCGGGCGACAGCATGGCGGTCAGTTCGGCCTCGGCCGCAACTTCACCGGCAACCTTGGCTTCGCACTGGTAGCGGCAGATCGAGGCGCGCCGCTTGATCAGGTTGACGTGATACTCAAGCACGTCGCCTGGGACGACCGGCCGTCGGAACTTGGCCCTGTCGATGGTCATGAAGTATACGAGCGCCGGCCGGTCCATGCCCAGGCTGCGCACGCCGATAGCGCCAGCGGTCTGCGCCAGTCCCTCGATGATCAGCACGCCGGGCATGATCGGATTGTCGGGAAAGTGCCCGGTGAAATGGGGCTCGTTGAACGTCACGTTCTTGATGCCGACCGCGGACTGCAACCCGTCAATGTTGACGATGCGGTCGACCAACAGCATCGGATAACGATGCGGCAGCAGTTTGAGAATGTCCTGAAGATCGGCTGTGTCCAGCGCGTCATCGAGCGGCGTTTGCGTCATATGCCTTCCCGTCAGCCTTCGTGCGGCGACTTCTTAGGCGCATCGGCGAGGCGGCGCAACGCCACCATCTGCTTGGCTTGCTGGCGCGCCGGCGTCGCCGGCGTTCCCGCCCAAACCTGATCGTCGCCGATATCGCTGCTGACACCCGAACGGGCCATGATCGTCACCCGGTCGCCGATCGTCAGATGGTCAGCGACGCCCACACCGCCGCCAAACCGGCAAAGACTGCCAATCGTCACGCTACCGGAAATGCCGCAACTGCCAGCGATCACCGTGTTGGTACCGATCACCACATTGTGGGCGATCTGCACCAGGTTATCGATCTTGGTGCCCTGTCCGATCACCGTGTCGCCCAATGCCCCGCGATCGACGGTTGAGTTGGCGCCGATTTCAACATCGTCCTGCAGGATGACCCGACCCAGCTGTGGCATGCGGCGCAGCCCGTCCGCACGCGGCACAAATCCAAAACCTTCCTGACCGATGCGCGCGCCAGCCAGAACGTGCACACGATCGCCGATCAGCGCATATTGCACGCTGACGCCGGGACCAATGCGCGCGTTGCGGCCGATACGGCAGTTGCGCGCAATCGTCGTCCCGGCACCGATGACGCTGCCCGATCCGATCTCGACATTGTCGCCGATCACCGCACCGGGCTGAACGACGACGCCATCTTCAAGGCGGGCGCTGCCGGCAACCAAGGCGCCGCCAACGGTCCGCGCCGTGGACGGGTCGGACATTGCGATATCATCACCCAGACTGCCGGGGAAAAGCGCCAGTGCAGCATCCTGGAAGACATGACGCGGATTGCTGGCCACTATGGCGGACGGGCCAACAGGCAATCCGGCGGCGACGGTCGCCGTACAGATCACAGCCGCGCACACGGAAAGCGCGCCAGCGTTGGACGGAAGGCCGGCTTCGACAAAAACGAGACTTGCGGCGGCGGGTTGTTCCGCCGGAGCGAAACACGACACATGACGGCCCAGATCGAGGTCGGATGCCGCATCAATGCCGGCGGCACCGAAGACGCCGCCGATGGTCAGCGGCTCGACGGGAATGTGAAACAAGGGATCGGACGCCAAAAGGAGCCTCATGCGCGCCCTCAGGCGCGCATTGATCAGAACGCGGTGGAGACAGAGAACGAGAAGTTCTGAACTTCGTCGTGGTCTTCCTTCAGAAGCGGCCAAGCGTAGTTGAACCGCAGCGGCGCGACCGGCGACTGCCAGATCAAGCTCAAACCGGCCGAGGCACGCCATTCCATGTTGGTGTTCTCGGCATCCGCAACGTCCGTGCCGAACAAAGTCGCCGCATCGGCGAACACCGCACCGCGCACGCCCAGATCGCGCGGCAGCACAGGCACCGGGAACTGCGCCTCGGCGGTCGCATTGAAGTAGGTCGTACCGCCGATGAAATTGCCGTTCATGTCGGTCGGGCCGATGCCGTTAAACTCGAAGCCGCGAATGCGGTTGGTGCCCAGTTCGAACTGGTCGAAGACCTCCACATCCTGACCAAGGCCAACGATGTTGCCGGCGCCACCGCGCAAAAGACCAACCAGATCAAGATCTTCGGAGATCATGTGGTAGTAGCTGGCATCCGCCGTCGTCTTGATGAAGCGCGCATCGCCGCCAAGGCCCGCGATCTCCTGGTTGAGCCGAACGAACAGGCCTTCGCGCGGATCCTGACGGTTGTCGATCGTGTCGAACACCAACCCGTAGTTGACGGCAGACTTGATACGCTCGCCACCTGAGTTGATCAGATCCTGAAGTTCTTCAGTCAGCGTACAACCAGCATTGGACTGTGCCGCACAATCGCCGAACCCTTCATAGTCTTCCTGAACGAAGGAGTATCCGAATGTGGCGGTCATCTCGTCGCTGAGCGGCAGACCGAAGCGAACACCGCCGCCGGTGCGGATGCGCCCGTAATTGTCGAACTCACGCCGATCCTGGAAGACGTCCGCCGTTGCGGACACCCGATACCCCAGGAAGTAGGGCTCGGTGAAGGACACGTTGTAAGTGCGCGAGTCGACGCTGCCGCCAACGGCAAGCCGGATCGCCTGCCCGCGCCCCAGGAAGTTGCGTTCGCTGATCGAGCCGGACACGTTGATGCCAGACCCCGCGTCGCTGCCGGTCGTATAGCCGACGCCGACGCCGAACTCACCGGTCGATTTCTCCGTCACATCGACCTGAATGACCACACGGTCGGGCGTCGAACCCGGGCGGGTATTGATCGTGACGGTTTCAAAGAAGTCGAGGCGCTCAAGCCTGCGCTGCGCGCGGCGCACCAGGAACTGGTTGAAGGCGTCGCCTTCCGCCAGATCGAACTCGCGGCGGATGACATAGTCGCGCGTGCGGGTGTTGCCGACGATCTCGATGCGCTCGACGAATGCCCGCCGGCCCTGATCGACGATGTAGGAAATGTCGATCGTGCGCGTTTCAAAGTTGCGGTTGCCGACCGGCGTCACCTCGGCGAACGGGAAGCCCGACGCCGACAGCAGTTCCGACATGTCGATGAGCGAATCTTCGACATCCTTGGCACTGTAGGTCTGGCCCGAGCGGGTCTGGATGGTGCGCGCCAGCGCCTGCTGGTCGATGCCGGTCACCGTGTTGTCGATGTCGATGTTGCCGAACGTATAGCGCGCGCCTTCATCGACCTCGACCGTGATGACCAGCGCACCGGTGGTCGGATCGGTGTCGACCGTCGAGTTGATGATGCGGAAATCGGCATAGCCGCGGTTGAAATAGAAGCGGCGCAGTTGCTCCTCGTCGGCCGCCAGCCGCTGATCATCGTAGATGTCATTGCGGGTCAGCCACGAGGTGATGCTCGACTCCTTGGTCGAGATCACGCCGCGTAAACGGCGGTCATTGAAATTGTTGTTCCCGATGAAGTTGATCTGCGCGATGCGCGTCCGATCGCCCTCATTGATCTGGAAGACCACGTTGACGCGATTCTCGCCCAGATCGACCACGCTGGCCGTCACCAGAACGCCGCCGCGCCCGGTGCTGCCATACGCATCTTCAATGGCCAGAACATCGGCGTCCAGCGTGGACTGGTCGAACCGGCTGCGCGGCCCGAGCTGCACGACTGCCCGCAGGCGATCATCGTTGAGCTTGCGGTTGCCCTGGAACAGAACCTGATTGACGGTCGCCAGTTCCTCGACCGCCACGACAAGGGTGCCGCCGACCGCGTCGACGGAGACATTGGCGAAAAGGCCGGTACGGAACAGCGTGCGAACCGCGTCGTTCAAATCGCCGTCGCTGTAGTTGCGGCCCGGGCGGTATCCGACGAAATCGGCAATGGTCGCATCGGCGACGCGCTGGTTGCCGCTGACTGAAATCGAATTGACGACGGCAGCCTGTGCCTGGGTCACACCGGTCATCTGGAGCGCGACAGCGCCGCCCAGAACCGGGGTCATCGTCAGTGCAATTGCCGATACGGCACTAAATAGGCGCGGAGCCGCTTGCATGCGGATGTGTCCCCAATCCGTTATGGCCTTGCGACCGTTGTTTCCCTTCGCAAAACCGTATTGCAGGGATTCCCACCGCACGCAAGGCATTGCACCCAAAACGGGCTATCGCGCCGACGGGCGTGGCGTTTGGGCAACGCTCAGCGCCAAACACCAGCAAATCGGCGACGTTAGGGGCAGTTGATCACCCATTTTCACCCCCTGCTCATCAACATGGTTATGTCGTTCCACGTGGCGAACACCATCAGCCCCAGGATCAGCGCAAATCCGATTCGGTAGCCATATTCCTGCGCCATCTCCGACATCGGTTTTCCGCGCACCGCCTCATAGGCATAAAACAGAAGATGCCCGCCATCGAGCACCGGCACGGGCAACAGGTTCAACAGCCCGATCGAGATCGACAGGATCGCGGTCAGATTGAGCAGCGCCACGAAGCCAAGCGTGGCCACCTGACCGGAAACCTGCGCCACGCGAATCGGGCCACCGATCTGGTCGGGTCGTTCGCGTCCCGTCACCACCCCGTAGAGGTAGCCACCGGTGCGCGCGATCACGAAGCCCGTCTCGGTCACGCCCAGCCACAAGGCTTCGAGCGGCGGATAGGTCTCGGTGCGCATCTGCCCGACTTCGGCATTGTTCAGAACACCGATCACTCCCTGCTCGATCCGGTTGCCGAACCGGTCCTCGATCTCAAGGCGCTCGGGCGTGATCGAAAGCGGGATGGCCTCGCCGGCGCGGCGCATCACGAAGTCGATCGGCACCCC
The DNA here is from genome assembly GCA_964606055.1 of uncultured Oceaniradius sp. Lineage (GTDB taxonomy): Bacteria > Pseudomonadota > Alphaproteobacteria > Rhizobiales > Rhizobiaceae > Roseitalea. The sequence continues at coordinate 16,671 of CAZSFA010000042.1, forward strand.
GGCGCGCGGCGCGACATAGCGCTGGACATCGGCAAACGTTTCCACCGGATCGCCATCCATGCTGACGAACACATCACCTGGCAGCACGCCCGCCTGTTGGGCCGCGCCGCCATCGCGCAGTTCGGCAACGACCGGATCGGCGACCGTGCGGCCAAACACGGACAACACGACCGCAAAGATCGCAATCGCCAGAAGGAAGTTTGCGGCCGGGCCGGCAAACACCGTCGCCGCGCGCCGCCATACGTGCTTGGTGTGGAATGCCTGGGCGCGTTCAGCCTCATCGAGATCATCATCGACCGTCGCGGAAGCCGAAGCCGCGTTCATGTCGCCGACGAACTTGACGTATCCGCCCAGCGGAATGGCCGACAGCCGCCAGCGCGTGCCCTTGCGATCGGTGAAACCGAACAGTTCGGGGCCAAAGCCGACCGAGAACACCTTGGCGCCGATGCCGCACCAGCGCCCGACCAGATAGTGGCCCATCTCATGCACGAAGATGACGATCGTCAGCACGAACAGGAACGGCACCACAATGCCCAGGATGAAGCCGTCGGTCGAAACCAGATTGGTGATGAAGTCCATGAACCCGTCCCCGTTATGGCGCGGTCGCGGCCATCAGAAAAATGCCCGCGCCGGGGCGGTGACACCGGTCTGGCTTGCCCCGGCAACCCACAGGCCAATCGCGGCGAAAACAAGACCGTCCACGCGGTCCATGATGCCGCCATGACCGGGAATGACGGCGCCGGAATCCTTGACGCCCGCGCGTCGTTTCAGCCAGCTCTCGAACAGATCGCCCATCTGCGCCAGAACCGAAAGAACCAACCCCAGAACGCAGGCGATCATCACGGATCGCACGCCGAACACCGCGTGCACGATCAGGCCCGCGACGACCGCGCAGATCAGGCCGCCAACCGCCCCCGATATCGTCTTGTTGGGCGAGATCGCCGGCGACAAACGCGGCCCGCCGAGCGCACGGCCAGCGAAATAGGCGCCGATGTCGGTCGCCCACACAACGGCGGCAAGAAACAGGATCGCGACCAGTCCGGCCCGATCGGCGCCCTCGCCGCGCAACAAGGCAAGGCTCACCAGAAGCAGCGCCGCATAGGCAAAGCCGGCAATCGCGCGCGGTTGGCTCAGCCAGATCATCGCCGCCGCCAACAGCCCGACGATTGCCGCCAGCGTTGCCGCCACCATCGTCGAGGGCAACATGACGATCGCCGTCGCCATCGCAAAAAGCGCCACAAGGCCGATCACCCGCAAGCGGGTCGACGAACCGGGCATCTTCATCAGCGTCCATTCGACCCAGAACGCGGCGGCCAGAAGCGCGACAAACACCACGAACGGACCGCCGCCCAAAATCGCCGCGATCAGAAAAAGTGCCGCAGCAACAATGCCGTAGCGGACGCGAACCGCAAGGTCGCTATAGCGCTGCATCACGCGGTGCCGCAACGGCGCCGAAACGCCGTTCCCGCCGACGATAGGTCTCGATGGCTTCGATCAGGTGCGGTTCGTCAAAGTCCGGCCAATAGCAGTCGAGGAAGACCAGTTCGGCATAGGCGCTTTGCCACAACAGGAAGTTGGACAGCCGCATCTCGCCGCTGGTCCGGATGATCAGATCCGGATCGGGAAGGCCGGCGGTGTCCATGGCATTGGTCAGGTCGGCGGCCGTCAGCCGCGTGTCCCGGTCCGGCGTGCTGCGTGCCCGGTCCACCAGTTTTTGCGCCGCCCGCAGGATCTCGTCGCGACCGCCATAGTTGAACGCGATGTTCAGGTTCATGCGCACATTGGCGCGCGTGCGCTCCTCGGCCCGATCGATCAGCGCGACCAGATCGGGCTGCAGGCCCTGCCGGCTGCCGATGACGCGAATGCGCACGCCGTTCGCTGCAAGCTCGGACAGGTCGCGATGGATGTACAGGCGCAACAGCCCCATCAGGTCGCGCACTTCCTCTGCCGGGCGCGACCAGTTCTCGGAGGAAAACGCGTACAGCGTCAGGTTGCGAACGCCGTGATCGGGCACGGCGCGGACAATGCGGCGCACCGCTTCAACACCGGCCCTGTGCCCGAACGAGCGCGGCATGCCGCGCCCCCGCGCCCACCGGCCATTGCCATCCATGATGATGGCAATGTGCTCGGGCCCGAACGGTCCGTCACCGGGGGCCTCGTTCAGCACATCGGCCTGCCCGACAACGGCAGATGCCCCAACCGTGTGCAGCTTGCCGGCCCGCGCGGTCAAACCTGCAAGATCTCGCTCTCTTTGTCCGCCAGAAGCTCGTCGATGCGAGCGATGAAGCGGTCGGTTTCCTCCTGAACGGCATCGGCTTCCAGCCGGCCGTCGTCCTGGCCGATTTCGCCGTCCTTCTCGAGCTTTTTCAATGTGTCCATCCCGTCGCGCCGGACATGGCGCACCGCAATGCGCGCATTCTCTGCATACTGGTGGGCAACCTTGACCAGTTCGCGGCGGCGCTCCTCGTTGAGTTCGGGCAACGGTACGCGCACCGTCGTTCCGTCGGTCATCGGGTTCAGGCCCAGGCTCGAATCGCGGATCGCCCTTTCGACCGCGCCGACCATCGACTTGTCCCAGACATTGACCGCCAGCATGCGCGGTTCGGGCACGGTCACGTTGGCGACCTGGTTGATCGGCATGGCCGATCCGTAAGCCTCGACCGTGATGGGATCGAGCAGCGACGCAGACGCCCGACCGGTTCGCAGCCCGCCCAGATCGCTCTTGAAGACGTTGATCGCACCGTCCATGCGGCGCGTGATGTCGGCAAGGTCATACTCGCTCATTTTCTTGTGCCTCCAATGCCGGCGCGATTATCCCGCGACCGGTTTTACTGCTCGTAAACAAGCGTCGCCCGACCCTGGCCCGTCAGAACCGCCGCCAGACCGCCGGCCTCGTGGATCGAATAGACGAGGATGGGAATGCGGTTTTCCCGTGTCAGCGCCACCGCCGCGATGTCCATCACCTTCAGGCCCTTCTCGATGAGCTGGGCATGGGTGATCCTGTCGAAGCGCTCGGCGGTGGGGTCGGTCTTGGGATCGGCGGTGTAGATGCCATCGACCTGCGTGCCCTTGATCAGTGCGTCCGCTCCGATCTCGGCGGCCCGCAACGCGGCGGCGGAATCGGTGGTGAAATACGGATTGCCGGTCCCGCCGGCGAAGATGACGACCTTGCCCTGCTCGATGTTCCACGTCGCCTTGCGATGGGAAAAGCTCTCGCACAGCTGCGGCATCGCGATTGCGGACAACACCACCGCATCGAGCCCGCGCTTGACCAGCGAGGTGCGCAAGGCCAGCGAGTTGATCACCGTCGCCAGCATACCCATGTGGTCGCCGGTCACCCGGT
>CAZSFA010000043.1:0-19999 GCA_964606055.1 uncultured Oceaniradius sp.
GCCGCGCCGCCAATGTCGACAATCTTGGCCTTGAGGAGGCCGGCATCGACTTCGATCGCAAGGGCATCAAGGTCAACCGGGCGCTGCGGACCTCCAACAGCCATGTCTATGCCATCGGCGATGTCGCCGGAGGTCTCCAGTTCACCCATGTCGCCGGCTACCATGCCGGGCTGGTGGTGCAATCGATCCTGTTCCGTCTTCCGGGCAAGGAAAACCGCGACATCATCCCCTGGGCGACCTACACCGATCCCGAACTGGCCCATGTCGGCCTGACCGAGGACGAGGCCCGCAAGCGCCACCGCGACATCGCCATACTGCGCTGGCCGTATGCGGAAAACGATCGCGCACAGGCCGAACGCAAGACCACGGGTCTGGTCAAGATGATCACGGACAAGCGCGGCCGCATCCTGGGCGCCTCGATCGCCGGCGCCAATGCGGGCGAGATGATCAACATCTTCGCGCTCGCGGTCTCAAAGAAGATGAAGGCCGGCGACCTGCGCGGCTTCATAGCGCCCTATCCGACGATGACCGAAATCACCAAGCGGGCGGCGACGTCCTTTGCCGCGCCGATGACACGAAAGCCCTTGGTGCGCCGCGTGATTGGCTGGTTGAGGGCCTTCGGTTGACTCTGTTTGGAGACGATAGATGGTTTTTGATGCAGGGCACCACTAGATTACGGCCATGACCACCGCCGAACCACACGCCGCCGACGACTTCGGCGCAGGCCGTGACCCGGGCCCTGCGCGGATGGTGCGCAAGCGCACGCCGCGCCGCCTGTCGGCCAAGCTGTTGTGGTTGACCATCCTGTTCGTGCTGATCGCCGAGGTGCTGATCTTCGTGCCGTCGGTTGCCAATTTCCGCATGACCTGGCTGGAACAGCGCGTCAACACGGCGGCGGCGGCGACCGTGCTCATCACCGCCGATGAAGCCAGCCGCCTGCCGCACGCCGTCCAGGACGACGTTCTGATGGCCATCGGCGCGATGGCGATCGTGCTGCGCATGGGCGAGCAATCCGAACTCCTGGTCGTCAGCGACCTGCCGGCACAGGTCGACCAGACCGTCGATGTCAATGACTTCTCGCCGTTTGCGGCGATCGGCGATGCATTCGGCACGCTGTTCTTTGGCGGTGACACGGTGTTGCGCGTGACCGGGCAGGTGGGCACCAGCGACGGCCGCATCGAACTGGTGATGACCGATGCCGCCCTGCAGGACGCAATGCTGGTCTATGCGCGCAACATCGCCATCCTGTCGCTGATCATCGCGCTGATCAGTGCGAGCCTTGTCTTTCTTGCCATCAACCGGATCATGATCCGCCCGATCAAGCGCATGACCAACTCCATGCTGGCCTTCGCCGGCGATCCGTCGGATCCCGACGCGGTGATCGTGCCGGCATCGCGCGATGACGAACTGGGCATCGCCGAGCGCGAACTGGCGAGCATGCAGAACCAGTTGCAGTCGACGCTGCGCAGCCAGAAACGCCTCGCCGACCTCGGGCTCGCGGTTTCCAAGATCAACCACGACATGCGCAACATCCTCGCCTCAGCGCAGCTGGTGTCCGACCGTCTGTCGCAGGCCGACGATCCCTCGGTGAAGCGCTTTGCGCCGCAACTGATCCGCGCGCTCGACCGGGCCACTTCCTATACCTCCGACGTCTTGTCCTATGGCAAGGCGCAGGAGCAGGAGCCGAACCGCCGGCGCGTGCAACTGGCCGGCGTTCTGGCCGATGTCGAGGAACTGCTCGGCCTTGAGCCCGACGACACCGTACAGTTCTCGGTGGCCGTGCCCGAGGCGATGGAGGTCGACGCCGACCCCGAGCAACTGTTTCGCGTCATCATGAACCTGAGCCGCAACGCCGTGCAGGCGATGCGCTCGGACACCGATCCGACAACCGTCAAGCGGCTGACCATCTCGGCGGCGCGCATGGGAACGGTATCGATCATCTCGGTGGAGGACACCGGGCCCGGCCTGCCGCCCAAGGCGCTGGAAAACCTGTTTGCGCCGTTCAGGGGCGCTGCGCGCAATGGCGGCACGGGCCTCGGGCTGGCCATCGCCGACGAACTGGTGCGCGCCCATGGCGGCTCGCTGGAACTGCGCCGCGATCGCGCCGTGGGCACGCATTTCGAGATCCGGCTGCCCGACGCGCCGGTGGCGTTGCGGGCCAAAAGTCGGCCCGAAGATGTCGGGCGGCGGCGCGAAGCGTGACCCGGATGGGGCGACGCGATCGGCCGCCGGGCGCCAACGCGCGAAGCCGGCGAAAGCCGGTGCGTCTGCGCTTGCAATCGTCGTCGATTGGGATTACCTAGCCACGCCTGATCAAGGCGCCCCTTGGCGCCCAAAGCACCCGTAGCTCAGCTGGATAGAGCACCAGACTACGAATCTGGGGGTCGGGAGTTCGAATCTTCCCGGGTGCGCCATCTCCAAACTTCCACTTGCAAGACCGGCATCGGCTGAAGCGCCGCGCGTGCAGCGCTGATCGAACCCGCCATGGCAACAGATCACAGCGTTGCCACCGGCGCCGGGGTCGGCAGTCACATGGCGGCGGGCTGCCAGTGGCGCGTTATCGCCCACCCGTGACGTCGATCGTCGACCCCGTCACATAGGACGCCTGGTCCGACAGGAGCCACACGATGGCTTCGGCAACTTCGTCGGCCCGGCCGCTGCGTCCCATCGGCACGGTCGGAACCAACCGGTTGAGCCTTTCCATGTTCTGCGTGTTCATCTCGGTCTCGATCAGGCCGGGGCGCACCGCGTTCACGCGGATGCCGTCTCCAGCCACCTCTCGCGCCAATCCGACCGTCAGCGAATCGATGGCACCCTTCGACGCCGCATAGTCGACAAATTCGCCCGGCCCGCCCTTGATGGCTGCAACTGACGACAAGTTGACGATGGTGCCACCCGACGCCGGGCCGGCGTGGTCGGAGCGTCGCGACATGCGCCGCACCGCTTCTCGGCAGCACAGGAACGTGCCCACGACATTGGTGTCGAAGGTCTCCTTCCATCGCTCCAGATCGAATGAAGCCAGCCGTGCCGGCTTGCCGACGATGCCGGCCGAGTTGACCAGCCCGAAGGGCGTCGCGAAGTGCGCCTCACACGCGTCGAACACGCGCGAGACATCGTCCTCGCGCGAGACGTCGCACGCCTGCGCAATCGCCGCGCCGCCGCTGGCGCGTATCTGATCGACAAGCGCATCGGCATCGTTCCGGCTGTGGCGGTAGGTCACGACCACCTGCCAGCCCGCCGCCGCGGCCAGCCGCGCGGTGGCCGCCCCGATGCCGCGCGAGCCGCCGGTGATCAGAACGCATTTGGGCGCGACGGTCATGAGTTGGCACGTCGTTCGGCGGGCATGGCTGATGTCATGTCGTTTGTGTCTCCAAACTGTTGGATGCGGCTGCGCGCCCTGGCGCCTGGCCGTGTTGGCATGTCCCGGCGCGGGCAACCTGTCTCATGCGCGGCGCCTGTGTGCCGCCGGCGGCGCGTCGGGATGTGCAAATGGCGGCGATCGTTCAGCGTCCGGTGTGGAGCGCCAGGCCCGGCGCGTCGACGTCGAAGGCTTCCAGCGTGCCGAACTGGTCCTCGGTGACATAGATGCGACGTTCGCCATCGGGTCCGAACGCCAGGTTGGTCGGTGCGATGCCCGCCGTGCGGATGCGGTTGCGGACCAAACCGTCCGGCGCCAGCACCGTCACGTCGCCCTGCCCGAAAACGGCGACATAGAGATTGCCCTCGACATCGAACGCCATGCCGTCAGGCCCCTTGATGCCCTCGGGGGCATTGGCGGCAATCACATTGCCGAATGTTTCCCTCGGTCCCAGGCCATCTGCGCCATAGCGATATCGCAAAATGTCGCCGCTGATGGTCTCGGCGACATAAAGGTAGGCATCGTCCGGATCGAAGGCGAGACCGTTTGTGAACCGGATGCCGTCGGCCAGCAGTTCCAGTTCACCGGTATGCACGTCCAAGCAGTAGACACGGCCGTCATAGCTCAGATCGTTGTAGTTCTCGACGACCTGTCCGCCGGGCGCAAAATCCACAAAACGGATGCCGCTGTCGGTGAAATAGAGCTTGCCGTCCGGGCCGAAGCACAGATCGTTCGGAAACAGAAAGGGGCCGTCCGCGGACCCGGTCAGGATCGTCTCGACTGTCCCCGACAGGTCCATCTTCAGGAGCGAGGGCGGGTTCGATTCGGCCACCCAGATCGTCTCGCTTGCGTCGATGGCCAGACCGTTGGGCCGGCCGGTCCGTGCAAGCGTCGTGCGTGTGCGGCCCTCATCGGTCAGGCGGGTGACGCATCCGCGATCCTCGCCCATCTCGACCACCAGCCAACTGCCATCGGAAAGGACGACCGGGCCCTCGGGAATGCTGAGGTTCTTTGCGTAGATCATGGGTTCCTCACACCAATGCGGTCTGCCCGCCATCGACCGGCAGCACCACGCCGGTGACGAACGCGGCGGCATCGCTCGCCAGAAACAGCGCCGCGCCGGCGAAATCGTCGGGCTGCCCGAGCCGCTTGACCGGCAGGGTCGCCGCAAACGCCGCACGCGCCGGCTCGTCCATCAACCCGCGCAGCATCGGCGTATCGGTGGGGCCGGGCGCGATGGCATTGACCCTTATGTTCTGATCGGCATGGTCGACGGCCATCGCCTTGGTCATCATCGCAACGCCGCCCTTGGATGTGACATAGGCGACCGCGCCGGGAATGGCGTCATGCGCGCCCGTCGACGATGACAGCGTAATGATTGATCCACCGCCGGCATGGCGCATCAGCGGAACCGCCGCGCGGGCGCACAGGAAGGTTCCGGTCAGATTGACCCCGATCACCCGCTGCCAGTCTTCATCGCTTGTTTCCTCCGCCGTGCCGGCGGCGAAGATGCCCGCGGCGCACACCAGCACGTCGAGCGACGGACCGCATGCCGCCATCAGCGCCGCAACCGACGCGGGATCGGAAACGTCGCATGTGTGACCGGTCGCGTCTCCCGATTGACGGAGGTTTTCGGCGGCTTGCGTCACCGACGTTTCCGACAGATCGGCAATCGCGACATTGGCGCCGTGCCGGCAGAACCCAAGCGCGATCGCATGGCCGATGCCCGATGCGCCGCCGGTGACCAGAACGCGTTTGCCGGAGAAGTCGAGGTCCGCCATGCTCTCAAGCCTCCCGTTTTGTGCCGGCCTTGGCATCGCCGCGCCGGACGACTTCCCTGACCGCCGCGCGGACACGCCAGGGCTCGAATGTGGGGTCGGTGGCCGCGATGATGGTCAGCGCGATCCGCGCATAGTGATGGGCAAGCAGCGTCGCGGTCCTGTCGGCGTCGCCGGCCTCGCATGCCTCGACAATGCCGCGATGCTCTTCGTCTGCCGTCTGCCAGGCATAGGGCTGCTGCAGGTACAGCCTGCGGTAGCGCTCGGCGTGCTCGTTGAGCCGCTCTGAGAAGGTGATGTGGCGCTCGCCGGCGGGCCGGATCGTGATCAGGTGGAACTGGCGATGCGCATTGTCGTAAAGGTCGAAGGCACCGTTCTGCGAGGAGGCCGACATCGTGTCCAGGCAGTTGCGCATTTCGGCGCAGTCCGCCTCGCTCAAACGGGGCACGGTGAACGCGGCGGTCGAGCAATCCAGCGAGATGCGTAGCGCATAGAGTTCGTCCAGGTCCGCCATCGAGGCCGATGCAACGACGATCTGGCGGCCACGCTGCGATTTGACCAGGCCCTCCCGGCCGATCATCCGCAACGCCTCGCGCACCGGTGTGCGGCTGAGGTTGAGCTCCTCGGCAATCTTGACTTGCGATACGCGGGAGCCCGGCGGGATCTCTCCGGTCAGGATTGCGGAGCGGATCCGGCTGTAAGCCTCCTCCAGCCCCGATTTCGGCTTCTCCACCATGTGCGCCCTTCTGCGGTCGTTTGACACACGAAGCCGAAAGGGCTTCTTCGCGGCCAACCTACACCACAAATCTGTATACAGTATGTGATTTCCGGTCAACCGAATGCGCTGGAAAATCAGAATAAAGCCATCGCTCATGGCCTAACGCATTGAAAAATATGCCTACCAATAGGGCCGTTTGGCGTGATGAGCACGAAAACTGTATCCAGTTATTTGACGACATCAAGTGGCCTTGCTATGCGTTCCAGCGCGATCCGAATGCACACTTGCTGCGGCGAGGTACCCATGGCGCCCATCACTGCCCTGAACGTGTTCTGCTCCACGCCCGACGTCGTGGACGAGAAGTTCGTCGTTCCGCTTCTGGTCGCCGAGGTGTCGCAGCTTGCCCAAAGGGCGGCCGACATCGGTTTTGACGGGCTGGAGTTTCTGCCGAGCGCCCAAGACTGTCCGTCGCCCGATGCGGTGTCGAAGGCGGTCGACGCGGCGGGGATCAAGGTGAGCGTCATCAATTCGGGCCGGATGCGGTCGCAGGGCTATGCGCTTCTGCACAAGGACGCCTCCCGGCGTCGGCAGTCGATCGATGTGTTCAAGCAGTACATCGCATTGGCCGGCGCTCTGGGCGCGCGGGTCGGTCTCGGTCTGGCGCGGGGCGATGACGAAACGACCTCTCGCGGCGATGTTGGCCCCATGATCCGGGACGTGTTCGGCGAGGTGGCTGAGTATGCGGCGCATTGCGGGACGTTCGTCATGCTGGAACCGGCGGACCCAGGCTTTGTCGCGGTCATTCTGCGCGTGCATGAAGCCGTATCGGTCGCGCGCGAGGTGGCTTCGCCCGGACTGCGCATCATGCTCGACACCTACCAACTGCACGAGGTCGAGGAGTCGATTCCCGACGGCTTCCGCGCCGCCGAAGGGCTGGCCAGCCATATCCATCTGTACGATCCCGGGCACTGGTCGCCCGGCCTGATTGCGCCCGAGGATCGGATGGACTGGGATGTGATTCGCGCGTCCATGGACGACACCGGTTTCTCCGGAACCGGGTCGATCGTTCTGCCCAAAGAGGGCGATCAGGAGGTCGGCGCAAAGGCTTCCCTCGCGTTTCTGCGCGACAAGTTGGCGTCTGCCAAAGGCTGACATACGACAATTTCTGTATGCAGAAATGGTGTTTGGTCGCAATCGCGCATCGGTGCGCGGTCGACTGTGGCTCCTCGGTGAGGGTGCCTGCGGTCCACATTGACGCATTTCAGCCGATTAATCAGCGCTCAAGCCCTGTGTTCTGTGGCTTTCGGCTGTTGTTCCGTCTGTCTGCACAGAGGGTTATGCAAAAAATGAACTCAGAACACCGATCTCATTGATCAAACTGTATGCAGTTTGTTGACAAGGATATCGGCGCCTCCTAGTCTTGCATCCACATCGGGATGCCCGTGACGACGCGCTTGGCGCGGTTGACCGGGTCGCGATCGAAGGACGCCGTTTGCGCGGCGCGCTTCCAAGGGAGGGAACAATTGCCCAGCGGGCCGTCAAAGACGGATCTGGCGTGGCCGATGTGTCGCGCCGCAGGCCGACCATGGCGCATGACCGCGCCCGCCACCGGCATGGCGGCGGGGGATCGGGGGTTGCGCCCGGCCCCTTGCGGCCATCGCGATCAGTCGGTGGCCGCGGCGCGCGTGCATGGTGGCTCGGTCGCACAATGAGCAACGGCGCAACGGACATGCGGCTCGAGGTGCGGGACGTCACCAAGACGTTTCCCGGTGTGCGTGCGCTGGATCGGGTCAGCCTTGGTGTCGGCCGCGGCGAAATCCACGCACTTCTGGGCGAAAACGGTGCCGGCAAGTCGACGCTGTCCAAGATCGTCAGCGGCATCTATGCCGCCGATCGCGGCGAGATCGTTCTCGATGGGCGCAAGCTGTCCCGCCTGACCGAGGCCGAAGCCGGGCGCATCGGCATTGGCGTCGTTCATCAGGAAGGCAGCCTTGTGGCGCAATTGAGCGTTGGCGAGAACATCTTCGCCGGCCGCCAGCCCACCAAGTGGCTCAACATGGTCGATCGCGGCACGATGCACCGCAGGGCCAAGGCGCTGCTGGACCGTCTGGGTGTCGACATCGACCCCGCCGAACTGGTGCAGAACGTCTCTCCGGCGCAGCGGCAGGTCATCGAGATCGCCAAGGCGCTTTCGCGCGATCTGCGTGTGCTCATTCTCGACGAGCCGACCGCGGCGCTGACCCTGAACGAGACGCACGCCCTGTTTCGGGTGGCCCGGCAACTGGCTGCCGAGGGCGTTTCGATCATCTATGTGTCGCATCGGCTGGCGGAGATTTTCGAGCTGTGCGACCGCGTCACCGTCCTCAAGGACGGCCGCTGGGTGGACACACTCGACGTGGCCGACACCGATACCGACGAACTGATCCGCTTGATGGTCGGTCGCGAACTGCATTTCCAGCGCGACACGAGCGCCCGCAGCTTCGGCGAGGTCGTGCTCGAAGCTCGCAACATCAGCTCGGGCGTGGCGGTCCGGGATGCCTCGCTGTCGGTTCGGCGCGGCGAGATCGTCTGTCTGGCCGGACTTGTCGGCGCGGGCCGGACCGAACTGTGTGAGGCGATCTTCGGCGCGCGCCACTACAGCGCCGGCGACATCGCGCTGCTGGGCAAGCCGTTCCGGCCCAGGAGCCCGCGCCATGCCATCGGTGAGGGAATCGCGATGGTGTGCGAGGATCGCAAGGAGAGCGGCCTGTTCCTGGACCGGTCTCTGGTCGACAACATCGTCGTGACCGTCCTTGGCGATGTCGCCAATGGCGTCGAGATTTCCGCGGCCAAATCCAAGGCCCTTGCGGCGTCCTTTGTCGACGCCCTCGATATTGCCACACCCTCGGTGCGGCAGGTTGTCGGCAACCTGTCGGGCGGCAACCAGCAAAAGGTGCTGCTGGCCAAATGGCTGGCGGTCCGCCCCGATCTCTTGATCGTCGACGAGCCGACGCGCGGCGTCGATGCCGGTGCCCGCACCGAGATCTACAAGATCCTGCGACAGCGGGCGGCCGACGGCGTTGCGCTGATCGTCATCTCCTCCGACCTGCCGGAGGTGCTGACACTGGCGGACCGCATCGTCGTCATGGCCGAGGGCCGCACCACCGGAGAGTTGCCCGGCGACACCGCCGACGAGGTGTCGATCATGAACCTTGCCACCCGATCCCAGACGTCACGCAACGATTTCACGAGGGCTGTTTGATGCAGCACAAGACGACAACCGTGCCCAAACGCGCCGCCGAGGGCATCAGTATTGCGAGGCTTGGCCGAAGGCTCCTGCATGCCTTTGCCCATTCGCGGCCGCTGACGCTCCTCGTACTGATCGCGATTTTGTGCATCGCGATGACGATCGCCTATCCGCAGAACTTCCCGACCCGTTTCAACATGTCGGCCGTCCTTCTCAACACCGCGCAGGCGGGCATTCTGGTCACCGGCATGATGCTGCTGATGATAGGCGGTGTCTTCGATCTGTCGATCGGATCGATCCTGGCGCTGAGCGGTGTCGCCGCCGGCGTCGTCGTCGGCTGGTGGGGCTGGCCGGCGGAGGTCGGCATTCTGGTCGGCATCGGAACGGGCATGGTCGCCGGCGCGATCAACGGGCTGATCGTGACCCGGATCGGCATCAACGCGCTGATCGCAACATTGGCCACCCTCACCATCTATCGCGGCATCACCTATCTGGTCGCCGGTTCCGGCGTCACGCCCATCGGCGACGAGTTCAAGTTCTACGGGCAACTGCGCTTTTTCGGCCTGCAATCGCCTTTCTGGGTGATGCTGTTCGTCGTCGTGCTTGCCATCTGGGCGGTCTCCCGAACCCGGTTCTTCCGCCAGTACTACTATGTCGGCGGCAATGCCCGCGCAGCCCAGCTCTCCGGCATCCCGGTCCGGCGCCTGACGCTTCTCGGGTTCGTCATCATGGGAACGCTTGCCGGACTTGCCGGTGTCCTCGGCGCGGCGCGGCTCAACAGCGCCGTGGTGTCCGCCGGCATTGGCGTGGAACTGGCCGTGATCACCGCCACGGTGCTCGGCGGGGCGAGCCTGAAGGGCGGTGAAGGCACCATCCTGGGCGGCGTCCTGGGCGTCCTGTTCATCGCCCTTGTCCAGAACGCGATGATCATCAACGGCGTCGGCGTCAACTGGCAGAACGTCATCGTCGGCCTCGTCCTGCTGCTCGCCGTGTCACTCGACCGCTTCCGGCATCGCAACGACGCCTGATCGTTTCTCACCCCCACACGCAAAACCTTGGAAAGGACAACGACATGCTCCGCAGATTACTGTCATTGGCTGCCGGCTTGGCGGTCCTGTGCACGGGCACAGTGGCGATGGCGCAGGAAAGCCGGTTCGGACCGGACGACGCCACCGAGACCTATTACTGGATCTCGAACATGTCGAACCTGCCGCTGTTCGTGAACTACGACTACAAGGGCCTCGAACGCGCCGCCGACGAACTGGGCGTCGAAGTGCGCATCGCCGGCCCCACCAGCTTCGACATCGCGGCCTTCATCGCGACCGTCGATCAGGTCTGTGCCCAACGGCCGGCCGGCGTGTCGGTCGTCGGCTGGGACCCGTCGCTGACCGAGTCGGTGAACAATTGCATCGCCCAGGGCGTGCCGACGGTGACCGACGACGCCGACCTGCCGCTTTCCGACCGGCTCGCCTTCATCGGCACCAACTGGTCCGAGATCGGCGTGGCGCAGGCCAAGGCGCTGATCGAGGCCGCCCCCGACGGCGGCAAGGTCGCCACGCTGTCGATCATCGGTGCCGACAACATGATCGCCGCGCGCACCGCCTTTGCCGCCTATCTGGACGAGAATGCGCCGGGCAAGTTCACGATCGTCGCCGAAGAAGATGACGCCGCCGACAGCGCAAAGGCGGCCGCCGTCACCTCGGCCTTGCTCGCTGCCCATCCGGACATGGCCGCGATCGCCGGCTTTGACGCCGAATCCGGTGCCGGCATCGTGCTGGCCCTGCAGGAAAGCGGACGGCAGCCGGGCGACGTGGTCGTGACCGCCATGGAGCAGTCGGTGGACTTCTACAACACCGTCAAGGACGGCTGGGTCTCGGCGATCATCGTGCAGAACCGTGAACTGTTCACCTATTACGCGATCAAGCTGCTCTACGACTACAACAACAACGGGTTGCGGACGGTGGGCCTGACGGGCCCCGAGGGCGGGCGGCCGATCCCGACGGTCGTCGATACCGGCCTTTTGGTGGTCGATGAGAGCAACGTCCAGAAGATCATCGACGCCTTGCAAGACTGAACGCATGCAACTGTCGGTCCCGGGAGCGCCTGCCCGTGCCCCCGGGACCGGATCCGCATACCGCGCCCGCTCCTCCGTCCAGCACGCCAGGGGAAAAGGCCGTTCTCCGGTTCGGCGGGCCTGGTTGCTGCGGGCCATTGTCGACGTCGCTTGCCAAATCGGGACCCCGCCCCACTTCCGTCATGACCGCATGGAGAGTCGCAGCCCGGACCATCGGCGTCGCGGCGCTCAATCGGGCGCGCCGGTGGTCTGGTTCCTGACGCAGTCGCGTCAGGTGGACAAGGCCCAACTGCGCCCATAGGCATAATGCGGCGTTTGGAAGGAGAGGCATTTTTCATGAAGACAATCATTCAAAGACGCACAGTACTGATCGGTGGCGCGGCCCTGCTCGCGGCTCCACCCGCATTCGCACAGGGTGCCATGCATGAGGTCCAGATGCTCAATATGCATCCCGAGGACCGTCGCCGCCGCATGGTGTTCTATCCGCGGCTCCAGGCAATTCAGCCCGGCGACACGGTCAAGTTCGTCTCGGTCAATCCGGGCCACAATTCGGAATCGCTGGAAGGCATGGTTCCCGATGGCGCCGAGCCGTGGAAGGGCCGGGTCAACGAGGAGATCGAATTGACCCTGACGGTGCCGGGCTTTTACGGATACAAGTGCCTGCCGCATTTTGCCACCGGCATGGTCGGCCTCATCGTTGTCCAGGGCGAAGGCAAGCTCAACAATCTGGAAGCCGCGCGCGCCGTACGCCATCGCGGTCGCGGCGCACAGGTCTTCGACGAGATCTGGGCCGAGGCCGAAGCGGCCGGCCTGCTCGAATAGCCGACCAGCTGACGCGTCCGCGTCGGATCAGACACCGAAATCGCCCGCTTTTGCGGGCGATTGATTATTGCGTGTTATGCACTCGACGGTCTGCCGACCCGTACCGGATCGGCCGCCGATCATGAATGGCAGAAATTCAGCGCGTTGGCATGCGCGCTCAGGTCCGGGTCGATATCGAGCCGGCGTTCGGCAAGCTTGGCCAGGTCGATCACGCCGCGTCGCGGCACCGCATCGAACGTGATGAACGTGCCGTCGGCCCGGACGACCGTGGCCTGCCCGCTGCTGTCATCCATGAACACCGAATGGACCGGCCCGCCGGCATCGAACGCGTCCGCAACTGTCAGATCGGTCCCGTCGATCAGCGCCAGCCGGCCGCTGGCCCGCTCACCGACGATCAGGCTCGTGCCGACAAAACCGGCCGTGAACAGGTCGATCGGCATGTCGGTCGCAATGCGCGCGACATGGACGCCCGAGCGGGCATCAATCGCATCAAGACCGGCATTGCGGTCCGAGGCGAGCAGGAACCAGCGCGAGAACGGGTCCGTGTAGGCGCGCCAATAGTGCTGGTCCGACTGCCATTCGCGGACCACCCGTTGCGCCGTCAGATCGACCACGGCCAGATGCTGGCCGGCGCGCATCGGCGTGACGACGATGCCGGCGGCGCCATTGGCCGTGCGGGTCATGTGGTCGATGCCGTCGGTCGCGCCATCGATGGCGAATACGGTGCCGGTCTCCCGCGTTGTCAGGTCGATCCGGCGCACGCGCGATGTATCCAGCGTCGAGGCAAAGAGCGAGCCGCTGTCGGCGGCAAACCGCAGATCGTGCACACCGGTGAAGCCTTCGGCGGTGTAACGGGTCGCCCCTGTCTCGGGATCGATGATCTGGATGAGGCCCGAACTCATGTCGCCGGCCGCCAGATGTCGCCCGTCTGGCGCGAACGCGATCAGCCAGGGCGAAACATTGAGATCGAGAGCAAGGCGCAACTCAAGATCGGTCGCCGACAACAGCCACATGCGGTTCGTCGCCGGGTCGGAAGCTGCGAGCATGCCGATGGCGGGGTTGGCGATCAGATGGCTGGGTTGCACCGGCAGCGCCGCCTGGTTCCATGTCGCCATCTCGGCCATGTTGTAGGCCACCACCCGGCGATCCCGGCGATCCGTTAGGTAGATGAGTGCGCTGATCGCAGGATGGCCGCGTGTCGACATGGCTCGCGCCGTGCCCGCCACCGCGGCGGCGGCGAACCCGTTGCAATCACGGCCCGTCGGCTGATCGGCATTGTGGTCATCCCGTGTCGCGTCACGATGTGCTCCCAACGCAAGATGGGTCGGTGCAGTTGTATTCCAAGGCGTCGCGTTCGCGCGTGGCAACCAACCTGTTGCGATGCGGCAACGGCCGCCGGGGTCGTCGGCGCAGCCGCGATGCAGGGCCGGACACGGCCTTCATCGGCTTGACTTTGCCGCCGGGCAATTCTGAAGTCGCCGCAATGTGTTGCGACCAGTGCAGGTGAGGATGCCCATGACGGCGAACGTGTTCGACCTCAAAGCCTCGGATCGGCCGAGCGATTTTGCGATGTACATCGGTGGCGCATGGGCCGCGCCCTCCGCCGAGATGATCGAGGTGCAAAATCCCGCAAACGAGCAGGTGATCGCCCGGGTTCCCCATGGCACGGCGGCCGATGCCGACGCAGCGGTGGCCGCGGCCAGGGCCGCTTTCGGGGCATGGTCATCGCGGCCCGCGATCGAGCGCGCCCGGCTCGTGCAGGCACTGGCCGATGCCGTCGAGCGCGACACCGGGCGCCTGGCCGCCATCGTCACCGCCGAACAGGGCAAGCCGATCGCACAGGCGCGCGGCGAGATCGGCGCGACGATCAACTTTTTGCGCTATGCGGCCGAGCAGGCGCGCCGGATCAGCGGCGACATCGTTGCCTCCGACAACCGGTCCGAGGAAATCCACATCCGCCGCCACCCTTATGGAGTGGTGGTTGGGCTGACGGCGTGGAACTACCCGTCTGCGCTCATGGGGCGCAAGCTGGGACCGGCGCTGGTTGCCGGCAACACGTTCGTCCTGCTCAGCCACGAGATCACGCCGCTGTCTGGCCTTGCGATCGCCGCGCTGGCCGATGAGGTCGGCTTCCCCGCCGGCGTGGTCAATGTCGTCACCGGACGCGGACCCGAGATCGGTCAGCGGCTGGTCGAGCATCCCGATACCGACATGATCACCATGACCGGCAGCACGCGCGCGGGCCGGGAAATCTATCGCACCGGCGCCGAACGCCTCAAGGTGCTGCGGCTGGAACTGGGCGGCAAGGCGCCCTTCATCGTCATGGAGGATGCCGACATCGACGCCGCCGTCGCCGCCGCGATGCAGGCGCGCTACACCAATTGCGGGCAAGTATGCACCTGCAACGAGCGCATGTACCTGCACACGGCGATTGCCGATGAGTTCCTCGACAAGTTCGTTGCCGCCTCCAGCGCGCTGTCGATCGGAGACCCGACCCAGGACGTCGATCTTGGCCCCAAGGTCAGCGGCGTGGAAGTCGACAAGGTCGCCGCGATCGTCGCACGCAGTCTGGCGTCGGGCGCCGAGGCATTGCTGGAAGGCGGCCCGCTTGTCGATGGCCCTTACGCGAAGGGCCATTGGTATGCGCCCACCGTGCTCGAGACGAAGGACCACGCCGATCCGATCGTACGCGAGGAGGTTTTCGGCCCCGTGGTTGCCGCCATGCGCGTTGCCGATTTCGACGAGGCGATCGCCCGGGCCAACGACACCGAGTTCGGTCTTTCCGCCTACCTGTTCACGGCCAATGCGGCCCGCCTGATGGAAGCGCCGCGCCAGTTGCGCTTTGGCGAGTTGTACCTGAACCGGTCGAGCGGGGAGGCGGTGCAGGGCTTTCATACCGGTTGGGGCATGTCCGGGCTGGGCGGCGAGGACGGCGCCTATGGCTTCGACGGCTATCTGCGCAAGCAGACCGCCTACCTGAACTGGGCGTGAGGCGACATGCCGGCACCTGCACCAAAGAGCAAGGCGAGGTGTGAGGGCCGTCGGTCGCCACGCGCACGGCGCTGGATCGCGCCAATGACACGGCATCGACGAGGGGGCAATGATGACGATCATTGAGACCGTCACCTGCCGGCTCTTCCGCGTGCCGCTGGCCGAGGTTCTGGTCGACGCCAAGCATGGCGACCACACCCATTTCGAGCTGATAACGGTGACCATTCGTCTGTCCGACGGCGCCGAAGGCACCGGCTACACCTACACCGGCGGAAGGGGCGGTGAGGCCGTTCGCGCGATGATCGAGCACGATCTGGCGCCGTTCGTGATCGGCAAGGACGGCGCGGCTGTCGAAGCGGTGCACGATGCGATGTTCTGGCACATGCACTATGTCGGGCGGGGCGGCATTGCGGCTTTCGCGATCTCGGCCGTCGACATCGCGCTGTGGGATGCGCGCGGCAAGCGCATCGGCCAGTCGCTGGTCCAGATGGCCGGTGGCGCGTCCGACCGCTGCCGCTGCTATGCGGGTGGCATCGATCTGAACTTCCCGCTGCCAAAGCTGCTGGCGCAGACCGAGGGGTTCGTCGAACGCGGCTATGGCGGGGTCAAGATCAAGGTCGGCCTGCCCGAACTCGCCGACGATCTGGCGCGCGCCAACGCCGTGCGCCGGCTGATCGGGCCTGATCGCGCCTTCATGGTCGATGCCAACTACGCGCTCGACGTCGATCAGGCGATCGAGGCCGGCCGCCGCTTCATGGAGCACGACATCCTCTGGTTCGAGGAGCCGACCAACCCCGACGATTATGCGGGCTATGCGCGGATCGCGCGCGAAAGCGGCGCGCCGCTGGCGATGGGCGAGAACCTGCACACGATCTACGAGTTCGAGCATGCATTTGCCGGTGCGGGCCTGAGCTTCATCCAGCCCGATGCGTCCAACTGCGGTGGCATCACCGGGTGGTTGCGCGTGGCGGATCTGTCCGAGCGCCACGGTCTGCCCGTTTGCAGCCACGGCATGCAGGAGCTGCACGTCAGCCTGGTCTCGGGCCGGCCCAATACCGGGTGGCTCGAGGTGCACTCGTTTCCGATCGATGCCTACACCGAGCGGCCGCTGATCGTTCAAGAGCGTCTGGCGGTCGCGCCCGATGTGCCGGGCACCGGCGTTGCCTTTGACTGGAACAAGCTCCAGGCGGCCCATGACGGGCATGCAATCGGCGCCTGACAGGAACGGAGACCGGCCATGCCGCCCGACCGCATCGCCGCCGCATTCTATCGGGGTGACAAACGCTTCAGCGTCGAGACGATCGAGGCGCGCGAACCCGGTCCCGGTGAGGTCGCCATCCGCGTTGCCTACTGCGGTATCTGCGGCACCGACATGCACATCTATCATGGCGAAATGGATCACCGCGCCGGCCACAACCGCATCGTCGGCCACGAGATGTCGGGCATCGTCCACAAGGTGGGCGTGGGCGTCGACGGGATTGCAGTGGGCCAGTCGGTGGTCGTGCGCCCGCTCGACCCCTGCGGGGACTGCCCGGCCTGCCGCGCGGGACACAGCCACATCTGCCACAGGCTGCAGGTCATCGGCGTCGACCGCGACGGCGCCATGCAGGACATCTGCGTGGTGCCGGCGCATACCGTTCACGCGATCCCAGGAAAGATACCGCTGGCGCACGCCGCGCTGATCGAACCCGTGGCGGTCGCCTGCCATGATGTGCGCCTGTCGGGTCTGCGGGCCGATGAGGACGTCGTCATCATCGGCGGCGGACCCATTGGCGCGCTCTTGGCGATGGTTGCGCGCCAGGCAGGCGGCAACGTCGTCATCTCGGAAGTCAACCGCAACCGGTTGGCGATTGCCGACCGGCTGGGCTTTGCCACCATCGATCCCACGGCGGCCGACCTTGCCTCAACGATCGACGCGCGCACCGGCGGCAAGGGCGCCGATGTCGTGTTCGAGGTGTCCGGCACACAGGCCGGCGTGGAAGCGATGACGGCCGTAGCTGCCGTGCGCGCACGGATCGTCATGGTCGCCATCCATGCCAAAAAACCGCGCATCGATCTGATGCGGATGTTCCTGCGCGAGTTGCAACTGCTCGGCGCGCGCGTCTACGAGCCGGAGGACTACGAGAAGGCGATCGCGCTCGTCGCATCGGGCGCCATCGCTGCAGACGCGTTGATCACCGATGTCAGTCCGCTGACTGAGGTGCAGTCCGCGTTTGAAGCGCTCGACAACAGCCCGACCGCCATGAAAACGCTGATCCGGCTGAACGGCAGCGAGTGATGCCCCGGCGGCGCGCGGCCCGACGGTTTTACGCAACCGGCCAAATGCGATAAGCGGCTGTGCGGGCATGGCGGCTATCGGAAAGCCAATGCAATGGCGGTTCTGACGCAGATTCTGATTGGCACCCTGGCGCTCATCGTGTGCGCCATCTGGCACATCTATGTGCTGACGCGATTGCTGCCACCGATCAACAAGTGGGTGCGCACCGCGACCGCCGACGACCAGCAAAAGCACCTGTTCAGGGCGGTCAGCGTGGCGTTCGGCGGGATCGTCTTTTCCCACACCGTTCAAATCTATGCTTGGGCAACGCTGTTCTGGGCGCTGGGCGCGCTCGATGGCTATGAGCAGACCATCTATTTCGCGCTCGCCAGCTACACCACGCTCGGCTATGGCGATGTGGTCTTGTCGCCGGCGTACCGGATCCTGGGCGCCATGTCGTCGATCACCGGCCTTTTGACCTTTGGCGTCAGCACTGCCTTTCTGGTCGGGTTTCTGGCTCATATGGGCGGGCAACCGGATCCCGATCGCTGACGGGCCTTCGGTTGGGCGCGAACCTGTACGCAGGCACGGGTTCCTTCAATTGCGTGCGGTTTCGGGGTATTGTGCGACCCGGTTCGGGCCAACAGTTGGAGAATGGACCGTGATACGCATGTTGATCTCCGCCGTCGCCTACCTTGTCGCGAACGCGATTGGCCTTCTGATTGCCATCGTCGTGCTTCCCGGTTTTGTCATCGACCCGCTGTCGTTCGTCATCGCTGTCCTGATCTTCTCCGGGGCCCAGACGCTGCTTGGCCCGCTGATCACCAAGATCTCGCTCAACAGCATGCCGCAACTGATGGGCGGTGTGGCGCTTGTGACGATCTTCGTCGGCCTCTTGATCACCGATCTGATCATGTCGGGCATGCAGATCGGCGGGATTGCCAACTGGCTGGCCGCCACGCTGTTGGTCTGGATCGGTAGCCTGCTCGCCGGCATTCTGCTGCCGATCTATGTCTTCAAGCAGCTCAACGAAAAGGCGCAGGCCGGCTAGCCTGCGCCTGCGGTTGCAACGTTGAAGGGTAGCCCCGCCTACCAGGGCGCGGGGCGCTGATCGAACAGCGTGCGCAGTGCGTCGGCCCGTTCCTCGCTCCAGTCGGGCGGGTCGGTCAGTTCCGCCCAGGCATCGATATAGTCCTCGTAGACATAAAAGTGGCCATACCCCTCAACGCCGAGCGGCCCCATCATGTCGAGGCCGAGTTGAAGTGCGGTGACCAGCGGGTACCACCGCATTTCCGGGGCCACGTCGGGCGCGCGCGGTTCTTCGAGCCAGGCCGGCTTGCGCCAGAGCGTTGCAAAATCGAACGCAACCAGCGGGTCGCTGCCATAGTTGAGGAAGACCATGCGGATCGGTCCCCAAGGCGCCAAGGCGTCGTCCAGCACGTTGTCCTGATTGGTCGTGCGGATCAGTGAGCCATTGCCGTAACGCGGCCGCCAGGCCGGCGAGCCCACATTGCGCCGCTGGCGCACCTGGCTCCAGAGCGGGCTGATGAAGGGCGAGCCGGCCCAGAACGCACCATCGAACGGCTCGCCCAACACATCGAGAAAGCGCAACGTGGCCTGGCTGTTCAGCGCGCCCTGGCTCAATCCGTGAATGTAAAGGCGCGGCCGATCGCCTTCGGGCAACTGCGCCCAGTATCCGTAGATCACATCGAACAACTCGCGCGCCTGATCGATCCCGTACTGGACGTTGGTGATGATCGACAGGACCGATGTCAGGTAGGAATACTGTGCGCCGACATGGGCGGTGTCGCCGCCGAACATGAAATCGATCACGTCGTGCGAGCCGGGGTCCATCCATCCTGTACCGACCGGGGTCGTGATGATCAGGATTTCGCGCTCGAACCCGCCGACCCGGATCAGTTCCTCAAGCGCCAGTTCGGCGCGGGCGCGCGCATCGTCCGCCGACACCCGACCGACATAGACACGCACCGGCCTGAGCGCGCCTTCGCCCGAGAACTGAGCGATCTCCTCGGGCTCGGGCGTGCGCGCGACAAAGTCGCGGCCGCGATTGCCCAGATCCTCCCAGCTGACCAGCGAGGCGCTGCTGCCGGTCATCAACGGGTCGGTCGGCCGTTCCTCGCCGGGGGCGAACACCTGTTCGCCGGCCGCAAAGCCGGCGTCGGCGATCTCCAGCACGTTGCGAATGAGAATGCCGTCGATCAGCGCCCAGAAGAACCAGATACCGACGAGGAGGCCGAGGACGGGGCCGACCCGCCCCGGCAGCACGCGCTCGAGCATCCGTCCCAACCTGCGCACGACAAACATGAACACGCTGCCCAGGCTCCACAGCAATGCGAACACGACCGCCGTGACGCCGGCGACCGTGAACGGGTGCGAGGTCGCGACCGGTTCGAGGTCCATGACGGCGCGGGTCGCGTTCTGCCATTCGGCGGCCTGCGACAGCGCGCCGGCCACGATGGCCAGACCGATGACGTGGAACACGATGCGGAAGATCAGGGCCGCCCTGCCGCTGGCGACCGGCAACTCCATGATGCGCCAGATCCACATCACGAGCGCGCCGACGCAGTAGCCGACTGCGCCGGTCACGCCGCTGAGAACGCCCTGCATCAGCGGTTCGCGCGGCACCAGCGATGGGGTCAGCGAAGCGGCGATGAAAAGGGCGGCAAAGATGAAACCGATGCCCGACAACCCCCAATAGTCGGGACGCTTGTTGACCTCGCCCGATGTGTCGATCGTGTGTGCCATGAGCATCTT
>CAZSFA010000044.1:0-3638 GCA_964606055.1 uncultured Oceaniradius sp.
GCATCAAGCCCTGCGGCGGCGCGATCCCCACCAAGGCGATCAGCGAGTTCGACATCCCCCAGAACCAGCTCGTGTCGCGCGCCAATGCGGCGCGCATCATCGCCCCGTCCGGCAAGACCGTGGAAATGAAGATCGGCAGCATCGGCTATGTCGGCATGGTCGACCGCGACGCGTTCGATCCGTTCCTGCGCGAGCGCGCGTCAGCGGCCGGCGCGCACTACATGGTCGGCAGCTTCAAGGACCTGACGCGAAACCCGGACGGAACGGTGACGGTCGAGGTCGCCGACAAGGCCGACAAGGCCAGGACGCGCCTGCTCAGGGCGCGTGTGGTCATCGGCGCCGATGGCGCCAACTCGGCCGTGCGGCGCACAACCTTCGGCCCCGACAAGCGGCCGCCATACGTTTTCGCCTACCACGAGATCGTCAAATCGCCGGCCAACCCGGACCCGGCCCGGTTTCGCGCCGATCGCTGCGACGTGATCTATGACGGGCGCATCTCACCCGATTTCTACGGCTGGGTGTTTCCGCACGGCGAACACACCTCGGTCGGCTGCGGCTCGGCCGTCAAGGGCCACTCGCTCAGGGATGCGACGCGCAGGCTGCGCGAGGACGCCGGTCTGGCCGATTGCGAGACGGTGCGCGAGGAAGGCGCGCCGCTGCCGCTCAAGCCGATGCGCCGCTGGGACGATGGCGCCAATGTGGTTCTGGCCGGCGACGCGGCGGGCGTCGTCGCACCCTCGTCCGGCGAAGGCATCTACTACGCCATGCTGACCGGGCGCCTGTGCGCCGATGCCGCCGTCGAGCGAATCGCCACCGGGCGCGCCGCGGCGCTCAAGACCGCACGCCGCCGCTTCATGAAGGATCATGGCAAGGTGTTCTGGGTGCTCGGCATGATGCAGTACTTCTGGTACGGCTCGGACAAGCGGCGCGAAAAGTTCGTGACCATGTGCGCCGACCCGGACGTTCAGCGCCTGACCTGGGAAGGCTATCTGAACAAGAAGCTGGTGCGGCGCGATCCGCTGGCGCATCTGAAGATCATGGTCAAGGACACAAGGCAACTGCTCGGCCTTGCCAAGACCTGACCGATGTCCGCACTCACCGACTGGCTTGGTGCCATCGCGGCCAGCGGACGGCTGGCCGAAATCGCCATGATCGTGCTGGTGGCGGAACTGGCGCTGCTTTGGCTGGTCTATCGCGCGCCCGATGCGCGGCGCACGCTCGTCTTCAACACCGTATCTGGTTTGGCATTGATGGCGGCGCTGCGCTCAGCGCTGATCGGCCATTCGGCGATTGTGATCGCCTGTTTTCTGTCGCTTGGCTTCGTTGCGCATCTGGCGGAACTCAGGTTCCGGCACCGCACGTTCAGGCCCGCGTCGGAGCAGCATCGGGATTGAGGTCGAGCATGCGCTTGTTGAGCGTCGCGGCGACCGATACCCAGGCCAGATACGGCACGAACAGGAGCGAGGCGGTCGGCGATACCGGCCATGCAGCCAGGATGAACCCGGCGATCGCGAGCCACAGCGCGATCACATCGACGATTGCCAGATCCATGCGCCTGCGGCCGAAAAACAGCCAGGACCAAGCCGCATTGAGCACCAGTTGCAGAACCCACAGGCCGGTTGCCAGGCTCAAGCCGCTGAGCCGCCATGTGATCCAGCCCGCCGCCCCGATCATCAGGTAGAGCACGAGCCAGACCACTGGAAACGCCCAGTTGGGCGGTGTCCAGCCCGGCTTGTTGAGTTTGGCATACCAGTCGCCCGGCTTGTAGATGCCGCCGGTCGCGGCGGCGGCCGTGACGAGCAAGGCGTAGACGATGGCGCTGATCATGGGCGTTCTCCTGAACCCGACCTTACCATCAAACGCCGCCGGGCGCCCGGTGGATCATGCGCGACGCAAAGGCCTCTGCTATCCGGCCGTCCATCCGCCATCGACCAGGATCGACGTGCCCGTGACCAGCGCCGATGCATCGGACGCCAGATACACCACCGCGCCCATGATGTCCTCGATCTCGCCGACGCGGCCGAGCTTGATCTTGGATTCGATCCAGGCCCGGCGCTCGGCAATCGCCAACGTCTGTTCGGCAAGCGGTGTGCGGATGAAGGTCGGCGCGATCGTGTTGACGCGAACCCCATGCGGCGCCCATTCGATCGCCATCGATTTGGTCATTCCCTCCACCGCGTGCTTGGAGGCGGCGTAGACGGTGCGATCGACGCCGCCGACAACGCCCATCTGCGAGGACACCGTGACGATCGAGCCGCGCAATCCGGCGGCGATCATGGCGCGGGCCGCTTCCGTCGCGACCACATGGGCGGCGCGCGCGTTGACGCCCATCACCGCGTCATAGTCGGAAAGATCGGTCTCCAGCGCAGGCGCATGGCGGGCAATGCCGGCCGAGTTGCACACCACGTCGAACGCCGGCTGCCCGGCGAACAAACCCCGCACCGCATCGGCATCGGCAACGTCCAGCGCGACGGCCTCGGCGCTCATGCCCGATGCGGTCATCGCCGCAACCGCTTCGTCGAGCGCGGCCGCGCCACGGGCGGCGCAGACCACATGCGCGCCCGCCTCGGCCAGAGCAACGGCGCATCCCAGCCCGATGCCGCGCGACGCACCGGCCACGAAGGCACGACGGCCGTCCAGCCGGAACGAGGGTGTCTTGGGCAGAATCGCATCAGTCATGGCACTTCCTCTCGGGCGTCGATGGCACTTGTTGACTCGGCTTCGGCCCACCATGTCGAGTTAGCCAACCGGACAAGATGTGAGTTCGATGAGCATTCAGGTCAACGCGCATCAGGCCAAGACACGCCTGTCCGAACTGCTCATGGCAGTCGAGCGGGGCGAAACCGTCATCATCGCGCGCGCCAACAAACCGGTGGCGGAACTGAAAAAGTGCGAGTTCAAGCCGGTAAAGCGCCAGCTTGGTGGTCTGCGCGACACGTTTTCGGTACCCGACGATTTCAGCACGATGATGCTGGATGAGATCGAGGCGTTGTTCTGCGGCAAAACTGTCGGGCCATCGAAGTGAGGTTTCTCCTCGACACAAACTTCCTGATCCGGCGGCGACGGCACCCGAGAGGCTCGCCGATCGGGTCGCCGAGGTGTTGGCCAACGAGCCAACCGTCCATGCCAGTGTTGTCAGCCTTTGGGACATCTGCCTGAAGCGCGCCAGCAAGACGCCCGGGTTCAAGGACGATCCCCAGGACTTCGCCAACTCGATAGCGACAAACGGGTTCATATGGGGCGAACTGCGGGCTGAACATCCGATTGCAGTTGCACAGTTGCCGCCGATCCATGGCGACCCGTTCGACCGGGTCTTGATCGCTCAAACAGCCACTGATGGCCTGGTGTTTCTGACGACCGGCACAACCATCGCCCGGTACCCCGGCCCGATCGAACACGTTGCGTAGTGCCCTACTCCGCCGCCAGTTTCGGCTCGGCCGCCGCACCATAGGGAACGTTGCGGCCACCGTAGCGGCGCACCCGCACATTGGCCTGCTCGGCGTGGCCGACAAACCCTTCGAGCACGCAAAGGCGCGAGCAGTACTCGCCAACCAGCGCCGCCGCCTCGTCGGTGACGATCTTCTGGTATGAGTGGGTCTTGAGGAACTTGCCGACCCACAGCCCGCCAGTGTAGCGCC
>CAZSFA010000044.1:3648-19834 GCA_964606055.1 uncultured Oceaniradius sp.
AGCAGGTCATGTTGTCAAGGAACCAGTCGTCGCGATCCGTCATCACCTGCACATGCTCGGAGGCGATGTCGTCGGCAACCGCGAGCATCTCGTCATATGTGTCACAGACGATGACCTCGCCGTAATCCTCCCAACTCTTGGAGGCGGTCTCGGCGGTCGGCAGGACCGAAAGAAGACGTTCGATCTCGTCCAGTGTTTGACGGGCGAGCTTTTCCGAGTTCGTGACCAGAACGGCAGGCGAGTTGTAGCCATGCTCGGCCTGACCCAGCAGGTCAGTCGCGCACAGTTCGGCGTCGGCGCCCGCCTCATCGGCGATCACCATGGTTTCGGTCGGGCCCGCAAACAGGTCGATGCCGACCCGCCCGAACAATTGCCGCTTGGCCTCGGCAACAAACGCATTGCCCGGCCCCACCAGCATGTGCACCGGATCGATCGTCTCGGTTCCCAACGCCATCGCGCCGACGGCCTGAATGCCGCCGAGCACATAAATCTCGTGCGCACCGCCCAGATGCATGGCCGCGACAACCGCCGGATTCGGCTCGCCCTTGAAGGGTGGCGTCGCCGCGATGATGCGTGGCACGCCGGCGACATCGGCCGTTGCGACCGACATATGGGCCGAAGCAACCATGGGAAACTTGCCGGCCGGCACGTAACAGCCGACCGATTGAACCGGGATCGTCTTGTGCCCCAGGATGACGCCCGGCATGGTCTCGACCTCGACATCGGTCATCGAGGCGCGCTGCACCTTGGCAAAGTTGCGCACCTGGTCCTGGGCGAACCGGATGTCCTGCATGTCCTGCGTCGAAACGCGGTTCATCAACGCTTCAATCTCGCCCGCGCTCAGCCGGAATGCGGCCGGCGCATAGCCGTCGAACCGTGCGGACAGCTCCCGCACCGCGGCATCGCCGCGCGCGTCGATATCGGCAAGCGTCTCTTCCACCACCGCCCTGACCTTGGCATCATCGTCGGCGCGCGCCGCCTCCGGTTTGGCTGTTTTCAGATGCTGGATCATGGCGACTCTCTTTGGACTATCGCGTTCGCGGCGCGCTGGCGCGGCGCCCCGAACGGGCTTTGCATTCGTATGCAAGTATAGGCCGAAGCCCTGCCCGCGCAAGCGCGGACGCGGTCGGGCCGGGCGCCGGCGGCTCAATCGGACGCCGGTGGCGTCGCCCGACGGGTGGTATCGCGCACGATTAGCCGCGAGGGCACCACGCGCGCACGACGGCTGACCTCACCTCGTTCGATCTGTTCGAGCAGGATGTTGACCGTCTCGTCGATCATCGGTCGCGTCGGCTGCTCGATCGTCGAAAGCCGGTAGCCGCCCCATCCCGCTTCCGGCACGTCGTCATAGCCCAGCACGGCCACATCGTCCGGAACGCGCAGACCCAGTTCGTCGCGCAGGACGTCGATCACCGCGAACGCCATGTGGTCGTTGGCGACAAAAACCGCATCGGGTCGATCCTGACGGCTGAACATCGCGCGCGCCGCCCGTGCGGCGCCATCGTGGGTGTAGGCGCCTACGCCATGCGCCCACAGCGTCAGACCGTGATCAGCAAGGCCGCGCACGAAGCCCGCCTCGCGGTCGCGATTGGTCGACGAATCGGCAAGCCCGGCGATGAACGCGATCCGGCGGTGTCCGCCGGCCACCAGATGATCGGCCGCCATTCGTCCGCCTTCGACGTTGTCCGCGGTCACCGAACTGGCAGGCGAGGCCTGGACATACCGGTTCAACAGCACCACCGGGATGCCGTTGCGCGCGCACTCGCCGGCCAGATCCGACGACAGCGTGGCCGACGCCATCACCATGCCCTGCACCTGATACTCCAGCATCTTCTGGACGACATCGTCCCTGTCGCCCGGATCGGTCATGAACAGCAGCACCTGGTAGCCCTCGTCCTGAAGCCGCCGCGACAGCCCCTCCAGAACCACCGGATAGAACTGGTTTTCCAGATACGCGAACATCAGCGCGATCAGCCGCGACTGGCCGGAGATCATGGCGCGCGCCAGCGCGTTGGGTCGGTATCCAAGCGCGGCGGCCGCCTCCTCCACCTTGCGCCGTGTATCGGCGGAAACGCTGGCCCCGGGCGTGAACGTGCGGCTGACGGCCGACTGCGACACCTTGGCCAGTCGGGCCACATCGCCAGATGTGACAAGCTTCTTGGACATCACGTGCCTCCCCGCACCGGGACGCCATCAGACGGCGGGCGGGTCCGATTGACAACCCGCGCGAAATGGTCGCGCGTGATCTTTTTGCGCAACACCTTGGCCAACGTTACAACGCGCCTATATCCGTCGGTTTTGACAAAATGCCGCACCAATGCCTCCCATCGGACCCGACCGGCGTCCAGATCGAAATAGTGCATTGAATTCAGGCAATTACTTTCAGATCCACCACCAAACAGGCGTTTGACTACCCGTTTGGCGAGCATTGCGGCACAGAGTGTGTCAGGCTATGTTGACAGTGGTCGGGAGATCGGAGAACCACCGTGCAAAAGAGACAGACGGCACAGAAAAAACCGCCGCGTCTGGATGTGCACAATTCAGACGTTCCAATGCTGTGCCGCGCCTGCGAGTCGCGTCACAAGGGGATTTGCGGTTCATTGTCACCGGAACAACTGGTGCATTTGAGTCGACACACAACAAAACACGTCTATCGCAGCCAATCAGAACTGATCACGGTCGGCGAGGACGTTCATACCTACTCCAATATACTGTCAGGCGTCGTCAAGCTGACCAAGTTGATGGCCGACGGCCGCCAGCAGATCGTCGGATTGCAGTTCGCGCCTGACTTCCTGGGCCGCATCTTCTCCAACCAGTCAAGCTACTCGGCTGAGGCTGCAACCGATGTGCGTGTATGCTCGTTCCCCAAATCGGTGATCGAGGACCTGGCGCGATCGGCCCCGAACATGGAGCACGCGCTCCACGAGCAAACGCTCAAGGAACTCGACGAAGCGCGCGACTGGATGCTCACGCTCGGCCGCAAGACCGCCGCCGAGAAGGTGGCAAGCTTCCTCCATCTGATCGCCTCCAACATCGACCCCGAGATGATCGACGAAAGCCCGATCATCCGGTTCGAACTGCCGCTCAAGCGGCTGGAGATCGCCGATTTCCTTGGCCTGACCATTGAAACGGTGAGCCGTCAGATCACCAAGCTGCGCAAGGCCGGCATCATCGAACTGGAGAACAACCGGACGGTGATCGTGCCCTCGCTTGGCCGCCTGCGCGCGGCCTGCGAGAACGAGCAGTAGCCGACCAGTCCGGGGTCGCAGCAGGCGGCGCGCACGGCGCCGCCGCCTGGCTCTCAACCACCCAATCTGAATCACATTGGCAAAAAAAGCCCGCAACCCACCGGGTTCGCGGGCTTTTCGACCCGCCTCAAACGGCCTTCGAGTAGCGGAAATCGGAGTCCTTCAAATGGGCATCGAATCGCGATGCCACGATCCGCGCGAACGGGTGCTGCCCGTCCGGGATGAAGAAACCGTCCACGTCGACACCACACAGTTCATGCGTCTCGGTGTCGGCGATGGCGCACGCCTCGTCGATATAGGGATCGGCCCGGTCGCCGAACCGGTCTTCCAGATCGCCGAAATCGATGCGGAAATCGCACATCAGCCGCTCGATCATGTGTGCCCGGACGAGATCGTCCTCGCTCATCCGGTAGCCGCGAGAAGCGGCCAGCCGTCCCTCGTGCACGGCCTGCTGGTATTGACCGGTCGGCACGATGTTCTGCACGTAGCCGCCGTTGAACCGGCCGATCGACGACGCGCCAAGCGGGATCAGCGCCGCGCACTGATCGGTCGTGTAGCCTTGGAAGTTGCGCCGCAGATGTCCGGTGCGTGCGGCCGACGCCAGCCGGTCGGTGGGCCTGGCGAAGTGATCGATGCCGACCGAATCATAGCCGGCCTGGTTGAGCCGCTCACCGGCAAGCCATGCCTGCTCGAAGCGTTCCGACATGTCCGGAAGATGCTCTTCCTTGATCATCTTCTGGTGCTTCTTGACCCAGGGCACATGGGCATAGCCAAAAAGCGCGACACGATCGGGCTGTAGCGAGATCACCTGATCGATCGTGCGCATCAGGCGCGTGCGCGTCTGAAGCGGCAGACCGTAAAGCGCATCGATGTTGACCGATCCCACGCCGGAACGACGCATCGCGTCGATCACATCGCGGGTCTGCTCAAACGTCTGCGGCCGGTTGATCGCCTGCTGAACCAGCGGGTCGAAATCCTGAACGCCGACACTGGCGCGCGTCACGCCCAGGTCGTGCAAGCCGACCAGCGTGTCATCATTGACGTCGGACGGATCGATCTCGACACTGATCTCGGTCTGCGAGGTGAAACGGAACGCATCGCGCAGGGCCTCGCCGAGGCGGCCCATGTCCTCGCTGTTCAGGATCGAGGGCGAACCGCCGCCGAAATGCACCTGATCGGCGACTACGCGCATTCCGATGCGCTCCCTCAGCGCCGCGATCTCGGCCAGAAGCGCGTCGACATAGGCGCGCACGGGCTCGTACTTGAGCGTGTGCTTGGTGTTGCACCCGCAAAACCAGCACAAACGGTCGCAAAACGGCACGTGCAGGTAGATCGACACCGGATCCTTGCCGTTCAGGCTGGCGATCAGGCGGTCCATCATCTCCGGGCCGATCCCGGGTTCGAAATGCGGGGCGGTGGGGTAGCTCGTGTAGCGCGGAACCGCGCCGCCGCGTTGCGACAGTAGCGCAGACAGATCGTGCTTGCCGCTCAGCATGTCACTGCTCCTCGGCGGCCTGCAGCAACGGAAGGATGAACTCGCGGTCAAATGCCAAGTGCCGGCGCAGCCCGCAGAAGAACCCGCGCAGCATGTAGCCCAGCTTGTCGGCGGACTGCGGCGTCCGGTCCGCGACGAAAGCGACCAGTTCGTGCTGAACCTCCTCGGCAAACGACTCGTCTTCCCAATGCTCGCCATGCAGCCGATCAAGCGTTGCCGCCAGCGCCGGGCGGGTGCGGCTCCACTCGTTCAGGATCGGAAACAGCACATCCTGCTCGAACTGATGGCTGCGCGCGATGATCGGGTAGATGCTGCGCCCCAGCGCCAGACAATCGTCGGACCGGACATCGGTCGGCAGCGAGTCGGCCACGCTCTCGAGCGCGGCACACAGGTTGGACTGCACGTTGAGATGGTGTTCGAGCGTTCGCGCCACCTGGATCATGTCTGCCCCGGCAGCGAAGTCGACGGGGCCGATGCCCCAATGGTGTGTTCTCGAGTTGTCATTCAGAGCCGTGTATCGATGCAAAACGGTCGGCTGTTCCATGTCACGGGCCTTGTCCGAAAATCCCGTTGCGGTGCGACAACGCTAGCCATCCGACCTCTGTCTAGTCGTTGATCAAGATCAAAGCAGTCCGGCGCCGCACGCTGGCAGAGAGACAGTGTGCGGGACGATCGGCACGGCTTGGCGCGGATAAATGACGTCGGCCGCCGGCTTGCTCGCTGAAGCAAGAGGGAACTCATGAAACACTCAAGCTGGATCGCGGTCGTCGGTGCCGGCGCCTTCCTGGCGCTGCTCGGGGCGGCTCTCGGCCAGGATCAGCTGTTCCGCGCCCATATGTGGGTGCTGACACTGGTGCTGTTGATATCGGCCATAGTCATGCTGCGCATGGTGCGGTTTTCCGCGCCCACCGGGGAGACCGTCGATGCGGGCGGGCAGTCGTTCTACATGGACACGGTGGTCCGATACGGCACCATAGCCACGGTCTTCTGGGGCGTGGTCGGATTTCTGGTCGGCGTCGTCGTCGCCGCGCAGTTGGCATGGCCGCAACTGAACATCGAACCGTGGTTCAACTTTGGGCGCATGCGGCCGCTGCACACATCGGCGGTGATTTTCGCCTTCGGCGGCAACGCGCTTCTGGCAACCTCGTTTTATGTCGTCCAGCGCACCTGCCGGGCGCGACTGTTCGGCGGCGATCTGGCCTGGTTCGTGTTCTGGGGCTACCAGCTGTTCATCGTGCTGGCCGCGACCGGCTATCTGCTCGGCATCACCGGCGGCCGCGAGTACGCCGAACCGGAATGGTATGTCGATCTGTGGCTGACCGTCGTTTGGGTGGCGTATCTTCTGGTTTTCCTGGGCACGATCCTCAAGCGCGAGGAGCCCCACATCTACGTGGCGAACTGGTTCTATCTGGCCTTCATCGTCACCATCGCCATGCTGCACGTGGTCAACAATCTGGCCATGCCCGTCTCTCTGCTGGGCGCAAAGAGCTACTCGGTGTTCGCCGGCGTGCAGGACGCGCTCACCCAGTGGTGGTACGGCCACAATGCGGTGGGCTTCTTCCTGACGGCCGGTTTTCTGGGCATGATGTACTACTTCGTGCCCAAGCAGGCCAACCGGCCGGTCTACTCCTACCGCCTGTCGATCATCCACTTCTGGGCGTTGATCTTCCTGTACATCTGGGCCGGCCCGCACCACCTGCACTACACCGCCCTGCCCGACTGGGCGCAAACGCTGGGCATGGTGTTCTCGGTGATGCTGTGGATGCCCTCGTGGGGCGGCATGATCAACGGCCTGATGACGCTGTCGGGCGCATGGGACAAGCTGCGGACCGACCCGATCCTGCGCATGATGGTGATCGCGGTTGCCTTCTACGGCATGTCGACCTTCGAAGGGCCGATGATGTCCATCAAGGCGGTCAACTCGCTCAGCCACTACACCGACTGGACCATCGGCCACGTGCACTCGGGAGCGCTTGGCTGGGTCGGTATGATCTCGTTCGGCGCGATCTACTTCCTGGTGCCCAAGCTGTGGGGCCGCGAGCGGCTTTATTCGCTGCGCATGGTCAACTGGCACTTCTGGCTCGCGACGCTCGGCATCGTCGTCTACGCGGCCGTCATGTGGGTCGCCGGCATCCAGCAGGGCCTGATGTGGCGCGAGTACAACGATCAGGGCTTCCTGGTGTACTCCTTCGCCGAATCGGTGGCGGCCATGCACCCCTACTACGTGGTGCGCACATTGGGCGGCGTGCTCTACCTGACCGGCGGCCTGATCATGGCCTTCAACATCTACATGACCATTCGCGGCAAGCTGCGCGACGAGGTTCCCATGGGCGAAGAAGCCGCCCCTGCGGGTCCCGCCGCCCAGCCGGCCGAATAAGGAGGCCCGTGCAATGGCACTCATCGACCGACACAAGATCCTGGAGACCAACGCCACGCTGCTGCTTGCCGGTTCGCTGGTGGTGGTCTCGATCGGCGGCATCGTCGAGATCGCACCGCTCTTCTTCGTCGAAAACACCATCGAGGAAGTCGAGGGCATGCGGCCCTACTCGCCGCTCGAACTGGCGGGCCGCAACATCTACATCCGCGAGGGATGCTATGTCTGCCATTCGCAGATGATCCGGCCGTTCCGCGACGAGGTCGAGCGCTACGGCCACTACTCGCTGGCGGCCGAGAGCATCTACGACCATCCCTTCCAGTGGGGGTCCAAGCGCACCGGGCCGGATCTGGCCCGGGTTGGCGGCAAATACTCCAACGAATGGCATGTCCAGCACATGATCGACCCGCAATCGGTCGTGCCCGAATCCATCATGCCGTCCTACGCGTTCCTGGCCACCACCGATCTGGTGATCGAGAACGTCGAGGGGCACCTGATCGCCAACCGGCGGGTGGGTGTGCCCTATTCGGACGAGATGGTCGAGAATGCCGAGGCGGACCTGATGGCGCAGGCCGACAATGACGCCGACTGGTCGGGCATCGAGGAACGCTATCCCAAGGCGGTGCTGGGTGATTTCGACGGCGATCCGGATCGTCTGACCGAAATGGATGCGCTTGTCGCCTACCTTCAAATGCTGGGCACGCTCGTCGACTTCTCGGTCTACGAGCCCGAAGCCAACTTCCGATAGGGGCAGACCATGGACACCTATTCCGTCATGCGGACCTTCGCCGACAGTTGGGGGCTGGTCTACCTGATGGCGATCTTCCTGTTCGTCATTTTCTGGATCTTCCGGCCCGGTTCGCAGAAGCACATCGATGACGCCGCCAACATCCCCTTCAAGGAGGACGAATAATGGCCGATGACAAAAAACCGGATATCGACGCCGTTACGGGCGTCGAGACCACCGGTCATGAGTGGGACGGCCTGAAGGAACTGAACAACCCGCTGCCGCGTTGGTGGCTGTGGACGTTCTACGCCACCATCGTGTGGTCGATCGGCTACATGATCCTCTATCCGGCCATTCCCGGCTTCAACGGCATTCTGGGTTGGACCTCGCGCGGCCAGCACGCCCAGGAGATGGAGCGTGCCCAGGAAGCCCAGTCGGTCTGGCTGGATCGCATCGAACAAGCCGACATTGCCGAGATCGCCAGCGATCCCGAGCTCGTTCAGTTCGCGGTGGCGGGCGGCTCATCGGCCTTCAAGGTCTACTGCGTGCAATGCCATGGGTCCGGCGCGGCCGGCGGCGGCGGCTATCCCAACCTGAACGACGATGACTGGATCTGGGGCGGTTCGCTGGAAGAGATCGCCTGGACGGTGCGGCACGGCGTTCGTCAGGAGGCCGATTTCGACAGCCGCTTCAACGACATGCCGGCCTATGGCCGGGACGGTCTTCTCAGCCGCGAGGAAATTTCGGACGTTGCCTGGTATGTCCGCCAGATCTCCAACCAGGAGTTCGATGCGGCCGCCGCATCGCGCGGTGCCGAAACCTTCGAGATCGAGTGCTCGGCCTGTCACGGCGTTGACGGCGAAGGCGTTCCCGAACTCGGCGGGCCGGCCGTCAACGACGCCATCTGGCTGTTCGGCGGCGAGCACGCCCAGATCGTCGCCCAGATCACCAACCCGCAAATGGGCGTCATGCCCGGTTGGGGCGCGCGACTTGGCGAGACGACGGTCAAGCAGTTGGCCGTCTATGTCCACCAGCTTGGCGGTGGCCAGTAGGCGCGATCGCGTCTGCGACGGTCTCCGTTGTCACTTCCAGGTCGGCATCCTCCCAGCCGGCCAGAGAGCGGCGCCCCCGGGCGCCGTTTTCCTTTTGGAGCCCATCCTGCATCACTTGCCCGCGCCGGTTGGCGACCCGCTGGCTGCGGCGACTCTCTTGGCTTCGGCTGCAAAGCGTTGCGTCAGTGGCGCGGCAGATAGCCCGTGCAGCACGATCGACAGCAGCACGGTCAGGACGACACAGGCCAGTATCTCCTCGATCCCCGGCACATCGTAGGTGTCAAGCACCATCAGCGAGAACAGGACCGAGGCCAGACCGCGCGGCCCGAACCAGCCAAGGCACAGCTTTTCAAGCGGCGGCAGGCCCGTCCCCAGAAGCGAAATCCAGATCGGCACGACCCGCACAACCGTCAGAAACGCGACCGCCACCAGCAGCGTTGTCCATGAGGCATGCGCAAGGCCCTCGGGCACGAGCGCGACGCCGAACACGACGAACGCGAACATCGTCAGCAACTGGCCCTGCCCTTCCATGAACTCGAGCGCGTGGTCCGATGCCGATCGCTTGGCATTGCCATAGACCGCGCCGGCAACGAATGCGGCGATGAAACCGTTGCCGCCGACCTCGCCGGCGATCAGGAAGGTCGCGAACGCCACGCAAAGCGCGAAGATGTCCTCAAAGACCTGCGTCGTGTGCCGCCCCGCCACCGCCCAATCGGCGAGCCTTGCCGCGATGAACCCGACACCGATGCCGACTGCCGGTCCCAGAACGATCGGCATCAGGGCGGACCGCAACGCTTCGCCCGGCGCGTCGGCGGCCGGACCGTACGCGCCGGCGCCCGACGCCAGCACCGCCGCGATCATCACGATCGGCAGCGCCAACCCGTCATTGAGCCCGCTTTCGACATTGACCGCCTGGCGCACGCGTTCGGGCACATGCGCGTTGCCGGCAAAGGCCTGACCGAGCGCCGCGTCGGTCGGCGTCAGAATGGCCGCCACCAGAAGCGCGGCCGCGAGCGGCACCGTCGGCGATGCGAGAGCGGCGATGGTGGTGCCGAACAGAAGCGTCAGCGGCATGCCGATCAGCAGCATGCGCGCCGGAATGGCCGCGTTGCGCGCCAGCCGCCCCAGACGAACGCGCGACGCATCGTTGAACAGCACGAGCACCAGTGTCACTTCGGCCGCGACATGGACGATCTCCATGCCGGTTTCCATGTCCACCATCTGCGCGCCGCCCGCGCCCAGCGCCCACCCGGCCGCCGTGAACACCATCGGCAACGTGACAACCGAGCGCTCGATCCGGCGGGCAAACAGCGAATAGACCATCACCGCGACCAGCAGCGCGAGGATGAAAACCGGGTCCGTCATGCGGGCGCTCCGCCTTTAGCCGCGTTTGCGGCCAGTGTGCCCGCTCGCGCGCCGCCCGGCAATCGGGCGCGCCGTCACCCGGGAGCCTTGCCCTTGCGCGGCACCGCGGCGGCGACCGTGCCATTGAGCCACACAAAACCGGCCAGCAGCGTCAGAATCATCGCCCCGCCGAGATAGGGCAGTCCCGGCGCGATCTGGTAGAGCAAGGTGCCGACAACCGGACCGATCACCGCGCCGCCCGCGTTGGTCGCGCCCGAAAGGCCGGCCACCGCGCCTTGCTCGTGCTCGCCCACGGCCATCGTCACCGCCGCCTGAAAGCCGGGAAACGTCATGCCGGCGCCGACCCCGGTGACGACGAATGCGACATGCACGCCCCACACGTCGGGCGCCGCCACGAGCAAGGCCAGCCCGGCCGCCATGACCGGCAGTCCGATGCGCAGGAGCCGTGCCGGCGGCCATCCAAGCTTGGGGATCAGCGCGCCCTGAACCACGGCCAGCGCAACCCCGACCAGGAGGAACGCCACCGCGCCCGCTTGCGCGGACTCGGCCACCGACAGTGCGAACCGGTCGATCAGGAAGAAGCCGATCGAAACCTGTACCGTCGAAACCAGCATGACCGAGACGAAGCCGACCATGAGAAACGGCCACACACGGCCGTCCCAGGGGCGCAATTGGGTCTTGCCGCCGGCCTTGGCGCGTTGCGGTGTGTCCGGCATGGCCACCAGAACGGCGATCGCGACCACCACGACAAAGGCCGCGCCCGCATAGAACGGCACAAGCAGACCGAACGTGACCAGCGCCGCCGCCACCGCCGGGCCCGCGATCAGTCCCAGCGCGTTGGCCGCACCGATCTTCGACATGCCGGCGGCGCGGTGTTCGGCGTCGGTGGTGTCGGCGACATAGGCTTGCGCGGCGACAGGAGCCGCCGCGATCAAGAGCCCCAGTGGCATTCGCGTCAGGATCAAGAGCGCGAACAGCCAGCCGCCGGTTACAACCCCGGCAAGGCCCAGATGCAGCGCCACGGCAAATGCGAGGATCGAGCCGGCCGCCCCGAAAATGCCGATCAGGAACACCGACTTGCGGCCCCATCGTTCCGAAAGGCCGCCCCAGAACGGGCTGACGAGCATCATCAGCAACGCCGACAGCGAGATCAGGATGCCGGTCTCGATTTCGGTCAGCCCCAACTGCCGCGCGATGGGCGGAAACACCGGATAGGCGGCCATCAACGCCGCCCAAGCCGCAAACAGACCGGCGAACAGATACGGAGACATGACAACACCCATGATTGCAAATGATTATCATGTGCATGAAATATATGATGATTGTTTTTGTCAAGTATCGGCTGGGGCCGCCACAAGCGGTCGATTCGGAACGGGCCAGCAAGTCCGGCCCCCGCCAGGCCACCCGTTTGGGAAGCAATCACCGCCCGTCATTGACGGTTTGCCGCAGCGGCCGCCCGGCCTTTCTTGACCCAAATCAACGACCTGACGGCCCCTTGCATCTACGCACGTTGATATGCGGGGCCATGCGCGCCCTGCCGACCACACGCCAGTGAGAGGGTTCCCAGTTGCTGGACCAGACCGCCGTCGACACGCACGATGTCGAAGCCGTTAACACCGGCGCCAAACAGAGCACGCAGCCGCTCTATGAAGCGCGCCAGAGAATCCACCCCAAGCGGGCCGAGGGCTATTTCCGCCGCCTGAAGTGGATCATCATGGCGGTCACGCTGGGAATCTACTACATCACGCCTTGGCTGCGCTGGGACCGCGGCGAGTTCGCGCCTGACCAGGCCGTTCTGATCGACATGGCCGGTCGGCGCTTCTACTTCTTCTTCATCGAGATCTGGCCGCAGGAGTTCATCTTCATTGCCGGCCTTCTGGTGATGGCCGGCATCGGCCTGTTCCTGGTCACATCCGTCGTCGGCCGCGCCTGGTGCGGCTATGCCTGCCCGCAGACGGTGTGGACGGACCTGTTCCTGGTGGTCGAGCGCTTCTTTGAAGGCGACCGCAACGCGCGCATCAAGCTCGACAAACAGCCTTGGAACACCAACAAGATCGCCAAGAAGGTGATGAAGCACAGCACCTGGCTGCTGATCGCGGTTGCCACCGGCGGCGCGTGGATCTTCTACTTCGCCGACGCCCCCACCCTCGCCATCGATTTCGCCACCGGTCAGGCGCCGTTCGTCGCCTATGCGACCGTCGCCATCCTGACCGCGACGACCTACACATTCGGCGGCATCATGCGCGAACAGGTCTGCATCTACATGTGCCCATGGCCGCGCGTGCAGGGCGCCATGCTCGACGAGAACTCGCTGGTCGTCACCTACAACGATTGGCGTGGAGAGCCGCGCATGCGCGGCCAGAAGAAGGCTCGCGCGTCCGGCCTGACGCCCGGCGACTGCGTCGACTGCAACGCCTGCGTCGCGGTGTGCCCGACCGGCATCGACATCCGTGACGGCCAGCAGCTCGAATGCATCACCTGTGCGCTGTGCATCGATGCCTGCGACGCGGTGATGGCCAAGACCGGCCAGGAGCGCGGCCTGATCTCCTACACCACGCTTGCCGACTACAATCACAACATGCGCGTCGCCACCGACGACAACGGCATCATCGATCCAACCCGCGTGCGCAAGGCCGAAGGCGGTTTCGTCGATGCCATCCGCGGCTTCCGCTGGCGCGAAATGCTGCGTGTGCGCACGCTCATCTACTTCGGTGCCTGGGCCGCCATCGGCCTTGGGCTGCTGGTCGCCCTGTCCGCCCGCGACCGCCTCGAGGTCAATGTGCAGCACGACCGCAACCCGGTCTTCACCGTGCTGTCAGACGGCTCGATCCGCAACGGCTTCACCGTCAAGATCCTCAACATGATCGCCGAACCGCGCACCATCACGCTGTCGCTGGACGGCCTGCCCGGCAGCACCATGCGCATCAACGGCATTGACGGCGAGCCGGCCCGCAGCTTCGATATCCCCGTCGAGCCCGACAAGCTGCGCGCGCTGCGCGTCTTCGTCTCACAGCCGCGCGATATGGTCGTTCCCGGTTCGACATCGTTCAGCTTCGTTGTCGAAGAACCCAACGCCAGCGAGTTCGACGTCTACAACGCCAACTTCGAGGCCCCCGAATGACCGCTGTTCTGCAGAGCATTTTCAAGCCGAAGAAGTTCACCGGCTGGCACTTTCTGGCGATCCTGTGTTCCTATTTCGGCATCGTCATCGGCGTGAACCTGTTCATGGCCTGGAACGCGGTCGACAGTTGGACCGGGCTGGTGGTCCAGAACTCCTACGTCGCCAGCCAGGAGTTCAACGAGGTCACGGCCGAAAAGCGCGAACAGATCGCGATGGGCTGGAAGGCCGTGCCGACCTATGAAGACGGCGCGCTGCGCATCGCCATGACCGATGCATCGGATGGGCCGATCGATGATGCGATCATCACCGCCAAGCTCGGCCGGCCCGCCTACGAGGCCGACGACCACATCGTCCAGTTCCGCCAGGACGGTCCCGGCGCCTACACCGGCGCAACCGAACTGGCTCCCGGCGCGTGGAACGCCGACGTGACGGTCACCGACGCCACGGGCGAGGTCTGGACGCGTACGCTTCGGATCATGGTCAGATGAGCTGTTGCGGCGGGGCCATCGTCGCCGACGGCGCGGCCAGCGCCAAGGCCGCAAGGGACTTTGCGCGCGCCGAGGAACTGATTCACGCCGGCCGCGAACGCGATGACGGGACCGTCGAGTACGTGTTCTCGGTGCCCGACATCCATTGCGGCGCCTGCATTTCGACCATCGAGCGGGCCCTGAGGCCGATGCACGGCGTCGCCTATGCGCGCGTCAACCTGTCGCTGCGCCGCGTGACCGTCCACATCCGCCCCGAGCAGACCGGCCCGGTCGAAGTCACCGCCGCGCTGGCAACACTCGGCTTTCCCGCGCAACCGGTCGATCTTGGCGATCTTGATGATCTTGAACAGAAGCGCAGCGATGCCGAACTGCTCAAATCGCTTGCGGTGGCTGGCTTCGCCTCGGCCAACATCATGCTGTTGTCGGTGTCGGTGTGGTCGGGGGCGGACGGTGCGACGCGCGATCTGTTCCATCTGATCTCAGCGGTGATCGCCATCCCGGCCGTCCTCTATGCCGGCCGCGTCTTCTACCGCTCCGCCTGGGGCGCGATCAGCCATGGCCGCGTCAACATGGACGTGCCGATCGCGCTGGCGATCACGCTGGCGACCGGCATGAGCCTGTTCGAGGCGATGACCGGCGGGCCCAAGACCTATTTCGAAGCGGCCACCATGCTGCTTTTCTTCCTGTTGATCGGCCGCTATCTCGACCAGCGCATGCGCGAACGGGTGCGCACGGCGGTCGTCCAGCTCAGCCGGCTGTCGGCCAAGGGCGCCAACGTGCTGATGCCCGACGGCGATACCCGCTACCTGCCGCTCGACGAGGTCGAACCGGCGATGACCGTGCGCGTCTATGCCGGCGAACGGCTGCCGGTCGACGGCGTGGTGCTGACCGGCGAAAGCGATGTCGATCGTTCGCTGGTGACCGGCGAAAGCATGCCGGTGCGCGCCGCCGGCGGTCAGGCGCTGGAGGCCGGCACGCTGAACCTGACCGGCGTGCTCGACGTGCGGGTCACCAACGCGGCCGACGCCTCGTTCCTTGCCGAGGTCTCCTCGATGATGGAAGCGGCCGAAAACGGGCGCGGCGCCTTTGTGCGCGCCGCCGACCGGGCCGCGCGCCTTTACGCGCCCTTCGTCCATTCGCTGGCCGCGATCGCGTTCGGCATGTGGATGATCATCACAGGCGGCGACTGGCAGACCTCGCTCTACATCGCCATCGCGCTCTTGATCATCACCTGCCCCTGCGCGCTTGGCCTTGCGGTTCCCGTCGTCCATGTGATCGGTGCATCGCGCCTTTTCGAGAACGGAATCCTGATGAAGGATGGCGCAGCGCTCGAACGGATGGCCGAGGCCGACACCGTCGTCTTCGACAAGACCGGCACGCTGACGACCGGCACGCCGACGGTCAGCGATTGCGCAATTGAAGCGCCCGGCGATATCAGGATCGCCCGCGCGTTGGCCGCCTCCTCCGCCCACCCCGCCTCGCGGGCGTTGATGACGCATCTGGGCACCGGCGCGGTGGCTGCCGGCGAAGCGATCACCGAGCACCCCGGTCGCGGCGTCGAGGGCGTCTTCTCCGGCCAGCGGGCCCGGCTCGGCCGCGCCGATTGGGTCGCCGAGATTGCCGGCGGAACCGCGCCCGAAACCGGTGGCCTTGCATTCGCGGTCAAGGGCGCGCGCGCCGCACCGATCACGCTGGGCGAGGACGTCCGGCCCGGCGCCGCGACCGCCATCCGGGCCGCCGAAGCCGACGGCATGCACACCGCCATCCTGTCGGGCGATGCGCCGGGCCCCGTTGGCCGCCTCGCCGAGCGGTTGGGCGTGACCGAGTGGCGCGCCGAACAGACGCCCGCCGACAAGATCGCCCATGTCACCGCACTGCGCGACGAAGGCCGCAAGGTTCTGTTCGTCGGCGACGGCATCAACGATGCGCCGGCGCTGGCCGCCGGCCATGTGTCGATGGCACCGTCCTCGGGATCCGATGTCGGCCGCACGGCGAGCGACTTCGTCTTCACACGCGACAGTCTTGAGGCCGTGACCGCCGCCCGCACGATCGCCGTGCGCGCCCG
This sequence comes from uncultured Oceaniradius sp., assembly GCA_964606055.1. GTDB lineage: Bacteria > Pseudomonadota > Alphaproteobacteria > Rhizobiales > Rhizobiaceae > Roseitalea. The sequence goes on from CAZSFA010000044.1 coordinate 19,584, forward strand.
CGCGCTGGTCAAACAGAACTTCGGGCTTGCCTTCGCCTACAACCTGATCGCGGTGCCGATCGCGATGGCCGGCATGGTGACCCCGCTGGTGGCAGCCATCGCCATGTCCGCATCCTCCATCGTCGTCGTTGCCAACTCGATGCGCCTGACGCGCGACGCCCGGCCCGCGCGCGACCGGATCGCGCTTGGCAAGGCGGGCCAGCCGGCCAACCCGACACGCCGGCGCGGCACGGCGCCCCGCCGGCTGGAAG
>CAZSFA010000045.1:0-19573 GCA_964606055.1 uncultured Oceaniradius sp.
ATGATGGTCTCCCCGACCCTGGCGATCCTGGCGGCCCTGGTGGACCCGATCTACCTCTGGTCCTGCCTGATCTGGGTGCTGTTCAGCCGCGTCATCCTGTGCATCTTCCTGTTCAGCTACAGCCGCACGGTCGATTTGAGCTGGCCATTCATCCTCTATCTCAATCAGGTGATCAACGCGTCGGTGAAGATCTTCATGATCTTCCACCTGTCCAAGCAGAAGTGGTCCAATCGCGGCAACCAGACCGCAGGCGCCGGCGGTGGCTGGGCCGCACGCTTGCAGAACGGCACCGCAAAGGCGCAGCTCTTCGTCGCTGTCGCCGGCTTCATCACCCTGCTCGCAGTCTACATCGGCGCTCTACCGACGCCGTTCTGACCGTATTCCTTGAAAGTATACGTTTGTATATAACGATCATCAAAAGAGTGAGTTTGCTGTTCTGTTGAGTAAATCAGGGTGAACGTGAAATAGGGTATTACGCACTGGTAGTTTTTTGGACGGAGTGCGAACCATGATCATCCCCATCATTCTTGCCGGCGGCTCGGGCACGCGCCTGTGGCCCGCCTCGCGCAAGAGCTTTCCCAAGCAGTTCTCGAACATCGTTGGCGACCGCAGCCTGTTTCAGGAGAGCATCGCGCGGTTGACCGGACCACAGTTCGCCGCTCCCACGATCGTCACCGGGAACGATCTGCGTTTCATCGTCGCCGAACAACTCGACCAGATGAACGTGGAAGGTGCCGACATCCTGCTGGAACCGGAAGCCCGCAACACGGCGCCGGCCATTCTGGCTGCCGCGCTGCGCCATGAGCACACGCCCGATGCGGTGTTGATGGTTGCGCCATCCGACCACCAGATCCTCGACGGTGACGCCTTCGCCCAGGCCGTCGCGGCCGGTGCCAAGGCAGCCGCCGTCGGCAGGATCGTCACGTTCGGCATCAAGCCGACCGGCCCCGAGACCGGATATGGCTACCTTGAACTCAGCCAGAAGCCGCGCGATGGCGAAAGCCAGCTACTCAAATCCTTCGTCGAAAAGCCCAAACGCGATACGGCCGTGGCCCTCATCGAGAGCGGCCGGCACATGTGGAACGCGGGTATCTTCATGTTCCGCGTGAGCACGATCATCGAAACCTTCGAGAGATTGGCGCCACAACTGGTCATGCCCTGCCGGGCGGCACTTGCGACGGGCAAAACCGACCTGTGCTTCTTCCGTCTTGGTGCCGACGCGTTTGGCCGCTGCGAGAGCATTTCGGTCGACTATGCCGTGATGGAAGCGGCCGAAGCGCTGCACGTGGTGCCCGTTGATTGCGGTTGGTCCGACCTTGGCTCCTGGCGCGCTGTTCACGGCACATCCGAACGGGACGAAGCCGGCAACGCGCTGTCCGGTGCGGCCACGCAGATCGGCTGCGCCAACTCGCTGCTGCGGTCCGATCGCGAGAGCACCCGCCTCGTTGGCCTTGGCCTTGAAAACATCGCGGCAATTGCAACCGACGACGCAATCCTGGTCGCCAACATGGATGACAGCGAGCGGGTCAAGGACGTTGTCGCCGAACTCAAAATGCTGAATGCGCCGCAGGCCGAGCAATCGCGCCAGAACCCGCGCGCCTGGGGGCACTACGAGACGTTGTCATCTGGTCCGGGGTTCGCGCTCCGATGCCTGACGGTCAAGCCCGGCGGCCGGCTCGGCCTGCACAGCCACCAGCATCGTGCGGAGCACTGGGTGGTCGTGCAGGGCACTGCAACCGTGACGGTCGGCGATTCAATCAAGGTTCTGGCGGAGAACCAGTCGGCTCACGTTCCGCTCGGTTCGGCTCATCAGCTTGAGAACCGGGGCAAGGTCCCACTCATCGTGATCGAGGTCCAGTCGGGTGGGTATCTGGCTGACGATGACGTCACTCGATACGAGGACTCCCTCATGAGGTTGCCGTCGGCAGCCGCTTGATCGCGCCGGGTGAAGCACCGCGTCCGCCCGTCCTCACCGAGCGTGTCGCTTCGCCCATAGTCCGGCGCGTGTGGCCCGCGTGAAGGCTTGTCCTTCGCGCGGGCCGTTTGCGCATGTCGTCCATGCCTTTGCGTACCCACCTATCCTTTTGGTCACCGCGGCGAGGCTTTTGCTCCGGCCGCTAGACTTTTCACAGCAACAACCGGCGAAACGGCAAGACTACAACGTCCTCACACAACAACCCAAGCAAACCTAGAGGACACCGTCATGACCAATCTTGCCCCCATTTCCACCGTTGGCGCCCAACCCGTTCCGCTGCTGCGCGTCATCCCCAAGCCGGCCATCTCCGTTGTCGGCCTGGGCTATGTCGGCGCGGTCTCGACCGCTTGCCTGTCCAGCCTGGGTCACCGCGTCGTCGGCGTCGACATCGACGCCGAAAAGGTTGCCGACATCGCCGCTGGCCGCTCGCCCATCCACGAGAAGGATCTGGAGCGCCTGCTGACCGAAGGCGTCGAGGAAGGATTGGTCGAGGCAACCGACGACCTCGCAATGGCCGTCGAAGACACCGACGTGACCTTCGTCTCGGTCGGCACACCGACAGCCGCCGATGGCGGATGTGACCATCGCTACATCGAAGCCGCCGCCCGCGCGATGGGCGAGGGCCTGGCGCGCAAGACCGGATTTCATGTCTTCGTGATGCGCTGCTCGATCCCGCCTGGCACCACGATGAAAGTCATGACGCCGATCCTCGAACAGGTCTCCGGCAAGACGCTGGGCCGCGACTTCGGTGTTGCCTTCAACCCCGAGTTCCTGCGCGAAGGCGTCGCTGTCGAAGACTTCTACGCGCCGCCCAAGACCGTTATCGGCACGACCTGCGCACGCACCGCCGACATCCTGACCGGGATCTACGCGCCGGTCGACGACGCACCGATCCTGACAACGATCGAAACCGCCGAAATGGTCAAATATGTCGACAATGTCTGGCATGCGACCAAGGTGTGTTTTGCCAACGAAGTCGGCCGTTTGGCCAAATCGCAGGGCGTCGACAGCCACGCGGTGATGGACATCTTCTGCCAGGACCAGAAGCTCAACCTGTCGCCCTACTACCTCAAGCCCGGTTTTGCCTATGGCGGATCGTGCCTGCCCAAGGAAGTGCGCGCTGTCGCCCATATCGCAAAGTCCGCCGGCGTCTCCCTGCCGATGATCGAGAACCTGGGCACCTCCAACCGCGCGCAGATCGATGAGGCCATCGCCATGGTCCGCGCGACCGGCGCCAAGCGCGTTGGCGTTCTGGGACTGGCGTTCAAGCCCGGCACCGACGATCTGCGCGAGAGCCCGATCCTCGAGGTCATCGCGGCCCTGCGCGAAGAGGGCGTCGAGATCATCGCCCACGACCCGGCGATCAACGAGGACACCAACATCGAAGGGCAGCTTGGCTATGTGAAGCATGCCAGCGCGGGTCTGGCGGCTTTGGCCGGCGAACTGCGCAGCTTCCTGGTCGATGATCCGAGCTACGTGGCCGAGCGGGCCGAAGCGATCATCGTGACGCGCCGCAACCCCTTCTACGAGATCATCACCAAGGTCGCCATGGAGCACCGCAAGACACCGGTGATCGACGTGGCGCGCGCCTTCAAGGACGTCCCCGACTGCCCCCAATACAACGGCATCGGCTGGTAACAGCCGCCGCCATCCCTTTGCCAATCTGAATATTGAGGAGAATTGTGATGACCAACCAAACTGACACAACGCCGACGGTGGGCACGTCCCAGCACGATGACATCGTCGGCACCAAACAGGCCGATCTGATCATCGGCCTTGCCGGCGACGACACGATCGGCGGTGCCGCAAGCGACGATACGATCCACGGCGATTTCGTCGCCGAGAACCTTCTGCAGGACACCGACGGCGCAACCAGCATCAGCCAATACGGCACGGGCGGCAACTGGCAGGTCGGCGAAGATGCCGACGGCAACGCCCAGATGACCCAGACCGTTTCGACCCTCAATGGCGCCCACTACGAGGTTTCCTTCGAGGTCGCGGCCAACTATGCCTCCGGCGCCATCTCCGGTGCGGTGGAAGTGCTCTGGAACGACGAAGTGATCGGCACGATCGACACGTCCAGCGCGGTCTTCTCCGATGCCGTGCTCGGGTTCGTCGGCACCGGCGGCCCCGGCGAACTGACCTTCCGCGCACTGCCCGGCGGCGAGGCGTCCGGCCCCGACATCAACACCGACGGCCCGGTCTTCTGGTATGAGAAGACGGTCGACCTCGGCGGGCAATCGGTTCAGGTCAAGGCCTTTGCCGAAGGCCAGGCCAACATCTACCAGGTGCTGGACGGCCAGTTGAACGTGTTCGACCCGCAGACCGCGACCTACACGCCGGCGGGTGCCGATGCGACCGTCGTCGTCAACGCGATCGGCTTCAACCAGCAGGACGACCTGATCTACGGGATCGCGGTGAGGAACGGCGTCGACGCGCTCGGCAATGCGGTGTCGAAAAGTGACCTGGTCATGTACGACGCCGAAGGCCACGCATACCGCGTCGGCGAAACGCCTTACCGCTCGTGGACCGGTGATTTCGACGCCAACGGCAATCTGTGGTTCTTCGAGGCTGATTTCGATCGTGTCACCATGGTCGACGTCGATCAGAAGGACGCCGATGGGAACCCGGTTTCGACAACCTTCAAGTTTCCCAGTGACATGATCACCGACAAGGTCTGGGATGTCGCATTCGATGCGCAGAGCCAGAGCTTCTACGGCCTCGTCAAGCCGAGCTCCGAAGGTGGCGAGGCAAAGCTCTTCCAGATCGACGTGTCCACGGTGGAGAATGGCGGCGAGCCGACCTTTTCCACCAAACCGGTGACCGCCACTGAAATCGACGGCCAGATGGTCGACGGCGTTCCGCTCATCACCTTCGGTGCATTCGTCATCGACGGTGACGGCAACTTCTATGCCGGCGGCAATGGCGGCGATCACGACATGGACAACGCCACCGCCACCTCGGGCGGCATCTACCGCGTCGAGATCAACGATGACGGGTCCGCACACCTGGTGCTGGTTTCCGATGCGCCCAAGGCGTACAGCAATGACGGCGCCGTCGACCCGCGCGCGATGGACCCGTTCACCGAGTTCGATCCCGCGGCCATGGTGCTGATCCGTGGTCCCGAACTCTACGAGGTGGAAGATCCGGCCAAGACCTATGACGACACGGTCGATGCCGGCAACGGCGCCGACGAGGTCCATGGCGGCTACGGAACCGACCTCCTGGTCGGCGCCTCGCGCGGCGATACCATGCATGGTGACGACGGTGCCGATGCCCTTTATGGCGGGGCAGGCCCCGAAAAGACGTCGGCGATCCAGTCGTTCTACGACGAGGGTGGTCTGCGCTACGATCAGTTCGGCAATCTTCTGCCCGAGGACGATGACGTGCTCTATGGCGGCGAGGGCGACGACCTGCTCGATGGCTCGGCCGGTCACGACACATTGTCGGGCGGCAATGGTGAAGACACCATGTCCGGCGGTTCTGGCAATGACCTCCTGTACGGCGGTGCGCACGACGACACCATGTCGGGCGGTCGCAATGACGATGCGCTCTACGGCGAATCCGGCAATGACGACCTGAACGGCGGGTCCGGTGACGACACGCTCGATGGCGGCGCCGGCGACGACGAACTGTCCGGAAGCTCGGGCAACGACACGCTGCGCGGTTCCACCGGCGATGATGTGCTTGATGGCGGGTCCGGCAACGACACCCTCGATGGCGGGCTCGAAAACGACACGCTCAAGGGCGGGTCCGGCGATGACCAGCTCGATGGCGGTGCCGGGGCCGATCGGCTCAACGGCGGCAAGGGCGATGACAGCCTTGACGGCGGCGAGGGCGACGACTTCCTGAACGGTGGGTCGGGCGCAGACCAGATGCTCGGCGGCGAGGGTCGCGACTATCTCAATGGCGGCTCCGGCGACGACGTGCTCGATGGCGGCAATGGCAACGACCGCATCTACATGGGTGCGGGCGAGGACATCGCCGCCGGGGGTGCCGGATCTGACCGGTTCGTGTTCCGCGCCGAGGACCTTGACGGGTCAACCGATACGATCACCGACTTTGTGTGTGTCGGGCCGGACATGGATCTGCTCGACCTGCGCGCGCTGGACCTCCTTTCGGACGGTGACAGCGATGGCTGGATTGCCAACAACGTCCAGCAGATCGACGATGGCAGCCTGCTCGTCGATCTGGGCGGCAGTTCGGTCTATTTGCAGGCGCATGGCGTCGACCTGTTCGACGGCTTCTCGGACAGCGTGATGCTCTGACGGCACGGGGCTGTTCAAATACGCACTCCGACCAACTGGGCCGGGATCAAACGATCCCGGCCTCTTTTGCGATCATCGCCGCATGCGTACGGTTCTTGGCCTCGAGCTTTCGGCACAGGGTCTTGACGTGAAGCTTGATCGTCACCTCCTGCAGATCCAGTTCGCGAGCCATCTCCTTGTTGGACTGACCGCGGCAGAGCCCGTCGAGAACCTGCAGTTCGCGCGCCGACAGTTTCTTGGCGAGCGGTGCATCGGAGGCCTTCTCTTCCGCATTGAGGAAATCCAGCGGAACGTAGGTTTCGCCCATCGCCATGAAACGCACGGCGTTGACCATTGATTTGGCGGCCATCGTCTTGGGCAGGAAGCCGATGGCGCCCGCATCGATGGCCTGCTGCGCCACCGCCTTGGTGGCCGTCCCGGACATGATCGCCACCGGTTTGCCGAACGATGACTTGAGTGCCCTTTCCAGGCCATCAAGGCCGTTCATGCCGGGCATTGAATAGTCAAGCAGCACCAGATCGTAAACGATGTCCTCGGCCATCTTCTTGCAGGCCGCATCCAGCGAACCGCAGGTCTCCACCTCGAACTCGCCCTCCGCCGTCAGGAAAGCGCTGAGCGTTTCCAACACCAGATCATGATCATCGGCCAGCAGCAGTCGCATCCTCGACCTCCTCTTGCACGGGCGCACTGAGCCGGGCCAGCGTCCCGCAAAGCTGATCCAGATCGACCGGCTTGGACAAAATGCTGGCCGCCTGGCCGTTCACCAATCGCGGATCGGTGAGCCGGCGGGCCAGCGCCGTGACGACAATCACGGGCAGGTCCGGCGCAATCTCGAGCACACGCGCGGTCAGCTCGCCACCATTCATTTCCGGCATGTCATAATCGGTGATCAAGGCCGACCAACTCCCGGGGTCGTCGGAGACCGCCGCCAAGGCATCGCGCGGATCCTCGCAGGTTGCAACCTCGGCGCCGCTGGCCTCCAGAAAGGTGGAGATCACATGGGCGACGTCTGGGTCGTCATCGACGACGATGACGGTCCTTCCCGCAAGGTCGACATCGGCGCTGTATGTCGGGTCATCGGTCCGCTGGCCCAGTGCGGCAAGCGGCCAGTAGATGGAAACCATCGCGCCCAGGCCCGGTGTCGAGGCGACGCCGATCGCCCCGCCAACCGATTGTACCTGCATGGCCACGATCGCCAGGCCAAGGCCGGTGCCCATGCGCCCCTTGGTGGTGAAATAGGGTTTGAAGATGCTTGCGGCGGTCTCCGAATCCATGCCGGCGCCGGTATCGCAGACCGCAAGCCGCGCATAGCGACCGTTCTGATCGATCGTGCCGACCGCCACCGGCGGCACCTCGTGGCCCCGGATGCGCGACGCGCGCAACTCGATGTGACCGGGCCTGTTGCCGATCGCATCGCGCCCGTTCAGGCAGAGGTTGATCAACACCTGGCTGAGCGCGCCGGGATTGCCGCGCAGCGCGACACCGATCCGCGTCGTGAACACTTCAAAGCTGATATCGTCGGGAAGGCTCGGCCGAACCAGTTCGGGCAGGTCGGCAAGCACCGAACTGAGGTCGAAAATGCCCTCGGCCTCGGATCCCGCACCGATATCGAGCAGCCGGTTGACCAGCTTGGCCGACTGCGCGCCCGCCGATGTGATGCGCGCCAGGTGCGGGCGGGCCGATTCGGGCAGATCGTCGGACATGCCGATCAGCGCGGCCGAGCCGTTGATCGCGGAAAGCAGGTTGTTGAAGTCGTGCGCGATGCCGGCGGTCAGCTGCGCAATGGCCTGCTGGCGCTGCAACCTGATCAGATCGCGCGTCAACTCCTCTTCGCGTGCTTCGGTGGCGAGACTATCGGTGATGTCGCGCAGGACGATTACCAACCCACCGTTCTCCAGCGGCGAACCCGTGATCTCATGGGTCATCTGGCCATCCTGGCCCTGGCGGGTCAGCCGGCATTCAAAGGACTCGTTGAGAGGGGTCTGCTCGGCGCCGGGATATTGCAGATGCCATTTCTTGCCCAGGCCGTCGTCGTCCGCGCCAAAACCCAGAAGCGCGCCCGCCGCCGGATTGACATAGATGAGCTGGCCGACCTTGTCGGTCACGGCGATGCCGTCGGTGGCCGCCTCGATCGCTGCCAGCCGCTGGCCGAGCAGTTGCTGGGCCGACTTGCGCGCCGTCACGTCGGTTGCGGACACCACGAGACCGCCGTCATCGAGCCGCGCGGCCCGCATCAGGACACTGCAACCGTCCGGCAGGTCGATTTCCTGGCCGCCCGGTTGCGCCGAAAGCGCGCTCAGATCGGCATCGCGCAGCAGTTTGGTGATCCGGCCGGGCAAACCTTCGGCCCGGGCCAGGTAATCGTCCCAATTGGCCTTGAAGGCCGAACCGATGGCCCAGCCAATGCCGGGCGCCGGAAAAAGCTGATCCACCGCGCCATTGGCGAATGCAACACGTCCATCCGCCTCAAGGACGAGGAATGCGTCTTCGGTCGCTGCCAGTGCGCGCTCCATGCGCGCGGTCGCGCGATCGCGCTCCCGCGATGCGGCGACACGCTCTGTCACATCGGTTTGTGTGGCGACCAGATTGCGGATCGTGCCGGCGGCGTCCCGCACCGGAAAGAGCGTCAGCTCATTCCAGAACAGTTCGCCGGACTTGCGCCGGTTGCGCAGAAGGAACGTGCCGCTCGAACAACTGCGAACCGCCTCGCGCAATCGCTTGCGCTCCGGAGAGTCCTCGGCTTCGGCACTGAGAAACCGGCAGTTCTTGCCAATGACCTCATCGGACCGATAGCCGGATATGCGCTCGAATGCTTCATTGACGTAGACAAGCGGTCGATTTCGGTCGGTTGCGTCCGATATGGAAAACCCTGACGACGAGCCGGCTATGGTGGCCGCCAACAGGTTGTTTTCGGACGCGATCTTCTCGTTCTGCACGGCCTGCGCCGCAAAGCCCGCCAACCGTATCAGCAGGTTCAGGCTGTCCTTGCCGAAGGTCTCGTTCCTTCTGCGCAGCGAGATCAGCGCTTTGTCGTTTTGGACGGGCGCAACCAGCAGGCCACCGAAGGCGGAGAAGTCGATCGCGCCCTTCCAAGCGCCAAGAAGGCTCAGATCGGTCACATTTCGCGGTCGCCCGAACAGGTCGACCGGCGCAGTCAGTTCGGTGTTCACCAAAGCGTCCGCATCGCTTGCCGACACGGTCAGGGCGTCATCGCTGTCCGCATCGACCACCATGGAGATGGTGGCGCCGATCTTCTCCTTGAGTGAGGCGAAAATCGACGCCAGCGCGGCCGATGGGTTGGGCGCCTGGGAGTAGTCTTCCAGACACTCAAGCAGTGCCCGCGTTTCCTCAAGCGTCCTTGCTTCCCTATCGCGGAGGAACTGCAGTTCAAGCAGCGCCTCGCGCAACCGTTCATCCTTGGCCATGAAGCGGTCTCGGTTGAGCCTATTCGAAGACTATGCAGGAAATCATCAAATTTCCATGCCGATTTCCCGCGCGCAGCATCGGGCCCTGTTCTCCAAAAGTAAAGGCGCCAACGAACGGCGCTCCGTCGAGTGCTTCGTTAACACCGGACACCACATCGGACAGGTGATCGCGAACGGTCAACATGCAGCCGCCACAGTAGATCATCAGGGCGCCGGAAATCGGCTTGTCCTGCATATGGCCGGTTTCCCGGGCAAGGCCGGCGACGCGACCGGCGCGCGATGTCAGGCTTTGGACGGTGCCCGTCATCGATGTGAGCGTTTCGCCTTCCTTGACCGTGGCGAACAGGTCGAGTTCGCCGGAACGGTGCGCAATCGCCGGGTGCGCCAGAAGGTAGAACGGCACCTCGCCAAGCTGGCTGACTTCACGGCCGAGCGGCCAGAGCGTGCTGGCCGAAAGGATCGTCTGGCCACCGTCCTTGGTGGGGTCGATCGACACCGCGCCGCCGGTCCATTCGCCGAAGACCTCAAGCGCGGGGCGACCGTCGATTTCATGGACCGTGCGCCCGTTCGCACGCGTCACGACGCCCGCATTGGCCGATGGCGAGTATCCGTTCTGATAGGCGAACGAAACACGCGTCGACGGGAACAGGACCGACACGACGACGCCGGCGGAGCATTTCGACTGGCTGTCGAACACGAACCAGTTGCCCGACACATCGTTGTCGGCCGCGCTGCCGCCGATGATCGGAACGTCCGGACCGACGACATCCTGAATGCCGGCCAGAACCTCCTCTTCCGTCCCCGGCGTCGCGGCCACCCAGATCAGTTCGGGGCGTTCCCCGATCCGGTCCGCATCGGCCAGCGCATCGACCGTTGCCGCGCGCGCGGCGGAGCGCGGGTCCGCATCGAACGGCGCGATCGCCGTGCCATAGGCGCCATCGGGATCCTTGATGGCGAACGCCACCACCCCGTCTTCAGCGCCGGCGTTTGTCATCGCGCCAAGGCACGTGGTCGCGCCATGCAGCGTGGGGGTAGCGTTGGAGTCCTGCAACGGTTCGGGCGATGCAAGGCAGTTGCCGTGCACCGAGACAAAATCATAAGGCCCCTGCGCCAGTTGTTCGGCCAGTGACTGCGGCGTCGCAGCACCAAAAACGTCAATCTTCATGTCCGCCTCCAATACGATGTCCGCCCCGGTCCTAGCCGCTTTCGCCGCACGGTCCTCGGGTCATCGGCATAGCCTTGTATGCGAAAGGATAGCATCGAACGGTTTACGACTTGCCTTTGCCGCCAATGCCGTCAAATGCGGGACACGACGCGGCGGCACGAGCCGGCGCTTTTGACCAAACCGATTAATGCGGGCGCAACCCACGGTGGATAGCGTGCCGCATACAACCAGAACCGCGGCCGGAGTGCCGCAACGACCGGGACATCACGCCATGGCACCGCATACCGGTATGAGGGGATTGAAGCGTCCGTTGATCGAGATCGGTTTCTTCTCGTTGGTCATCAATGCGCTGATGCTGGTTATCCCGCTCTATATGCTTCAGGTCTACGACCGCGTGTTGCCGTCCGCGAGCCGCGACACGCTGACCTTCCTGTCGATCATGGCCGTGCTTGCCCTGGCATTGCTTGCCGGGCTTGAAATCGTGCGGAGCATCTATGCCTCCCGTGTCGCGGCGCGTCTTGACGTCGCAAACGCCGGCAACGCCATGCGCGCTGCCATGCAGTCCGACCGCGCACCGCTCGGCGATGTCCAGTCGATGCGCGATCTGGCCATGGTACGCGGGTTCCTGGGATCGCGCACCGTGTTCGCGCTGTTCGACCTGCCCTTTGCCCCGCTGTTCATCGTGCTGTTGTGGTTCATCCACCCGGTCCTGTTCTGGCTGACGGCGGGCGGCGCGGTCGTGCTGACCGTTCTGGCGATCGCCAATCAGTGGGTGACCGCACGCCGCGCGGGGCAGGGTGCCGACAGCGGGATAGCGGCGATGATGACGGCCCAGTCGTTCGTGCGCAACGCCGAAGCGCTGCGCGCGATGGGCATGACGGGCCATGCGGTCGCGGCCTTCGGCGAGCAGCACGCGCGCTCACTCAATGACGGCGATACCGTGGCCGGCACCAACGCGGTGTTCGCGGGTCTGTCGCGCTTCTTGCGCTTGACCTTGCAAATCGCGGTGCTTGGTGTCGGCGCGTTGCTGGTGCTGAGCGATGGCATGACACCGGGCATGATCTTTGCCGCGTCGATCATATCCGGCCGTGGCCTGCAGCCGATCGATCAGGTGATCGGTGGCTGGCGCCAGTTCGTCGATGTCCATGCCGCCTGGCGGCGCTTCGGAAAGGCCATGCCGGCTCAGGACATGGGCAAGCAGCGCACCGACCTGCCCAATCCCAAGGGAACCTTGCGTGTTGAAAACGCGACCTATGCTGTGAGCGGCCCCGATGGCCAGCCTCGGCCGGTGCTCAGCCGGATCGATTTCGAAGTGCCCGCGGGCACGATCGTCGGCGTGATCGGGCCGAGCGGTGCCGGCAAGTCGACCCTTGCGCGCCTTGCGGTCGGCGCGATCGCGCCGAAACTCGGCCGGGTGCGGATCGACGGCGCCGACATTGCCCATTGGCCGTCCGACAGTCTTGGCAAGCACATCGGCTATCTGCCGCAGGATGTCGATCTGCTGCCCGGAACGATCGCCCAGAACATTGCGCGGTTCAGCCCCGGCGCGGACGATGCCGCGATCATCGAGGCCGCCCAGCGCGCCCAGGTCCACGATCTCATCCAGTCCATGCCCGAAGGCTACGACACTGTCATCGGGCCGCAGGGCCTGACGCTTTCGGGCGGCCAGCGGCAACGCATCGGCTTGGCACGCGCCTTCTTCGGCAGTCCGTGCCTGCTTGTTCTGGACGAGCCCAACGCCAATCTGGACGGGGACGGCGAGGCCGCGCTCGAACGCGCCATCGACGCGGCCCGCCAGGCCGGTGCCACCGTCCTTATCGTCACACAGCGCAAGTCCATCGCGGCCAAGGTCGATCGCCTATTGGTGGTCAAGAACGGTCGCATCGACGACTACGGCCCGACAGCCGAGGTGATGGAGCGGCAGCATCAGGCGGCTTCGGGCAGCGCGCAGACAAGGAGCGCGCAAGCCGCCCGGCAGCCAAGCAGCGATACCGCAGCAGCGGCGGGCCGGCGCACACCGAACACACCGGGCAATGCTGCCGCAATGGCCGCAGCCGCGCCGGCGCGCGGTCATGCCAACAGGGAGCCGGCGGTCGCCGCCGAGATTCAGTGATGGTTGAACCTGACAAGGAACCTCAGGACTGGACGGCCCGCGTTCGCACCGGCGCCACCGGCGCCGTCGTAGCGGGGTACGCACTCATCGCGCTGTTTCTGGGCGGTTTCGGCGTGTGGGCGGCCACCGCGCCGCTTGCCGGTGCTGCCATCGTCCCCGGTGTGGTTGCGGCATCGGGCAGCAACAAGAAGGTCCAGCACCTCGAAGGCGGCATCATCAGCGCCGTGCATGTGGCCGAGGGCGAGCGCGTGCGCGCCGGCGCGGCGCTCTTCACCATGGACGGCACGGCCGTTCAGGCCGAGATGAACACCTACATCAAGCAGTTGGTGGGTCTTCTGAGCCGCCGAGCACGGCTTGCGGCGCAGCGTGACGAGGCCGAAACGCTGGTCTTCGGTGATGATCTGATCGCGCTGGCAGGCAAACACGGTCTGGAGCATCTGCTCGCCGAACAGGTCCATGAGTTCACGGCAAGGCTGTCGCGTTACCGGTCAGAGGAAGTGATCCTGCGCCAGCGCGCGGCGGCGGCGCGCCAGGCCATCGACGGATTTGAAAGCCAGCGCATCGCGCTGGCCGAGCAAAGCGCGCTGATCGCCGATGAGGCCGAGCGCAAGCTGATCCTGCTCGATCAGGGTTTGACCAATCGCAGCGAATACACGGCGCTCTTGCGCTCCCAGGCCAACCTGGTCGGGCAGATGGGATCGCTTGCATCCGAAACCGAACAGGCCCGGGCACGCATCGTCGAAGCCGAGGAGCAGCTTGTGCGCGCCGACATCGAGCGCGTCGAACAGGCACTGGCCCAGTTGAGCGAACTGAGCGCTGCGGTCGGCCGTGTCGAGGAACAGATCGCGGCCGCGCGCTATGTGCTCGACCGGCTCGTGGTGACCGCCCCGGTTGATGGCCTTGTCGTGCGGACGCCCTTCAACACGCCAGGGAGCGTTGTCGGGCCGGGCGCCGTGCTCGCCGAACTGTTGCCCACCGGTTCCGAACTGATCATCGAGGCAAGGCTCGAGCCGACCGACATCGACATCGTCCGTCGCGGTCAGGATGCGCAGTTGCGGCTCGTCGCGCTCAACGCACGCACCACGCCCGAGGTGGAGGCAACCGTCGCGTTCGTCTCGCCCGATCGGCTCCGCGACGAGCGGACCGGACAGGACTACTTCGTTGCCCGCCTGACGATCACCGACGATCTGCCGCCGGAGATCGATCCCGGCGAGATCTACCCGGGCATGCCCGCCGAAGCGCTCATCTCGACCGGCGAGCGCACGTTCCTGCAGTACCTGTCCAGGCCAATCATGGATTCGCTGCACCGCGCGTTTCGCGAGGAGTAGGCGCGACGACCCTGCTGCGGGCCACCATCGGTGTTGTGGGCTCGGTCGGAGGAGCCGGCCCTTGACCTTCCAGTGACAGGAAGGTGCAACTGTGTCATCGCGCGCAGTGAACCCGGCGCGATGGAGTTGCAATTGCAAGACACGACACACGCCGACCAAGGCCACCAATGCTGCAACGGTCACAACGAAGCGTCCAGCACACGGTCCGAGGACCACGAGCCGGCGCACATCCTGCAGGCCGCCACGGTTCCGGTCGAAGGCAAGGTCATCGACCCGGTATGTGCGATGACGGTGGCGGTTGATGCCGGCAAGCCCGCGCTCGAGCACAAGGGCAGCACGTTTCATTTCTGCTCTGAGGGATGCCGCGGCAGGTTCGGCGCCGATCCATGGTTCTACCTGTCGGGCAACAAGCAGCGCAAGAAGGCGCCAACGTCGGCGGACGCCCTCTACACCTGCCCGATGGATCCCGAGATCGTGCAGGAAGGGCCGGGGACATGCCCGATCTGCGGCATGGCGCTGGAGCCGGCATCGGGCATCTCCGACGGGCCGAACGAGGAACTGATCGACTTCACCCGCAGGCTTTGGGTCAGTGTCGGCGCAGCGATCCCGCTTCTGATCGTGACGATGGGACCGATGCTCGGCCTGCCCGTGCGGCAGTGGATTGGCGGGACGGTTGCCCTCTATATCGAGTTCGTGCTCGCAACGCCGGTGATCATCTGGGCGGCACAGCCATTCTTCGTGCGCGGCTGGCAGTCGATCCGTTCCCGGAACCTCAACATGTGGACGCTGATTGCGATCGGGGTCGGCACGGCCTACCTGTACTCGGTGGTCGCAACCTTCGCGCCGGGGCTGTTTCCGGCGGGACTGCAATTGGCCGGCGGGCACATGCCGGTCTACTATGAAGCGGCGGTGGTGATCGTGGCGCTCGTCTTCGTGGGCCAGGTTCTCGAACTTCGCGCGCGCGAACGCACCGGAGACGCCATCCGCGCTTTGCTCGATCTCGCCCCCAAGACCGCACGCCGGATACTGCCGGACGGCGATGAGTACGACGCACCGCTCGACAACATCATGGAAGGCGACCGTCTGCGCGTCAGGCCCGGTGAAGCTGTCCCGGTCGACGCCGTGGTCGTGGAGGGACGGACCGCCGTCGACGAGAGCATGCTCACCGGCGAGCCATTGCCGGTCGAAAAGACGCCGGGCGACACCGTCACCGGCGGCACGCTGAACAGGAACGGCACCCTGGTGATCCAAGCCGCAAAGGTCGGCGAGGAGACCGTGCTCGCGCGGATCGTCGCCATGGTTGCATCCGCCCAGCGATCACGGGCGCCGATCCAGGGCCTTGCCGACCGCGTTGCCGCCTATTTCGTGCCGACCGTTGTGCTGGTGGCGATCACGGCATTCATCGTCTGGCTTTTGGTCGGGCCGGAACCGGCCTTTGCGTTTGCGATCGTTTCTGCCGTCTCGGTGCTGATCATTGCGTGTCCCTGTGCGCTTGGCCTCGCAACACCGATGTCGATCATGACCGCGACCGGGCGAGGCGCACAGGCCGGCGTTCTCATCAAGGACGCCGAGGCGCTGGAACGGATGGCGAGGGTCGACACACTGGTTGTCGACAAGACCGGAACGCTGACCGAGGGCAAGCCGAGCCTGACCGACGTGGTCGCGTTGGGCGATACGGACGAGGCCGCCATGCTGGCCCTGGTGCGCGGGCTCGAAGCAGGGTCCGAACACCCTTTGGCCGACGCCATCGTCGCCGGAATCGAGGAGCGGGGCATTGCGGCCGCGCCGGTCGCGGAGTTCGAGGCGGTCGTCGGCAAAGGCGTGAGCGGCCGCTCGGGGGCGACGACCATCGTGCTTGGCAACGCCGCGATGATGGAGCGTGCTGGCGTCGATCCTGTCGGCGCGGATCGGCTGGCCGACGACCTGCGCGCGCAAGGCAAAACGGCGCTGTTCGTCGCGTTCGACGGCAAGCTGGCCGGCCTGCTCGCGGTCGCCGATCCGGTCAGGCAGACGGCCCCGGCCGCAATCGAGGCGCTGCGCGCGGCCGGCCTGCGCATCATCATGGCCACCGGCGACAATGAGCGCACCGCCCGCGTGGTCGCTGACGCGCTGGGAATTGACGTCGTCCATGCTGGCGTGCTGCCGCAGGACAAGAAGACCATCGTCGATGATCTGCACGCGCAAGGTCGCCGCGTTGCCATGGCCGGCGATGGCGTCAATGATGCGCCGGCGTTGGCCGCCGCCGAAGTCGGGATCGCGATGGCCACCGGATCGGACGTTGCCATGGAAAGCGCGGGCATCACGCTTTTGAACGGGGACATTGGCGGCATCGTGCGCGCCCGCAGGCTGGCGCAGGCGACGCTGACCAACATCAAGCAGAACCTGTTCTTCGCCTTCGTCTACAACTCGGCCGGCGTGCCGGTTGCCGCGGGCATCCTCTACCCGGTCTTCGGCGTGCTGCTTTCGCCAATGATCGCGGCGGCGGCGATGAGCCTGTCATCGGTCTCGGTGATTTCCAACGCGCTGCGGCTACGTCGCCTGCGCCTTGACGGTTGAACGGCCATTGCCCGAACAGGGAGCGATCGCATGAACATCGGCGAGGTTGCAGCGCGGATCGGGCTGCCGACCAAGACGATCCGCTACTATGAGGACATCGATCTGGTGCGTCCGGCGCGGGCGGCCAATGGCTATCGCGACTATGGCGAGGACGACGTCCACCGACTGGCCTTCCTGCAACGGGCGCGGGGCCTTGGCTTTTCGATCAGCGAATGCCGCTCGCTCCTGTCGCTTTATCAGGACACCGGTCGCGCAAGCGCCGACGTCAAGGCGATGGCGCTGGGCAAGATCGCCGAGATCGATCGCAAGCTTGTCGAACTGGGTTCGCTGCGCGCCACGCTGCAGTGCCTTGCCGACACCTGCCATGGCGATGACCGGCCCGATTGTCCGATCATCGACGAGATCGCCCGAGGCCCCGGCGCCGCGTGAGACGCGGCTTTCCGCGCTCCCGGAGCTCAATCGGCGCCGAATTCAAAGTCGCGCAGCGTCGTCTCTTTCATCTGGATCGAGAAGCCGGGCGCGGTCGGCGCGGTGTAGGCGCCATTGTCGATGACGCACGGATCGATGAAATGCTCGTGCAGATGATCGACATATTCGATGCGCCGATCATCCTTTACACCGCAGATCGCGACATAGTCGATCATCGACAGGTGCTGGACGTATTCGCACAGCCCCACGCCGCCCGCATGCGGCCACACCGGCCGGCCGTATTTGGCCGCCATCAGCTGCACCGCCAGCACCTCGTTCAGACCGCCCATGCGGCAGGCGTCGATCTGGACGATGTCGATCGCATCCTCGGTGATGAACTGCTTGAACAGGACACGGTTCTGGCACATCTCGCCGGTCGCCACCTTGATCGGCGCAATGCCCTGGCGGATCTTGCGATGGCCGGCCACATCGTCCGGGCTGGTCGGTTCCTCGATGAAGAACGGCTCGGCGAACGCCAGTTGCCGGACCCAGTCGACGGCCTGATCGACCTCCCAAACCTGGTTGGCGTCGATCATGATGGTCATGTCATCGCCCAGCACCTCGCGGGCGATCGTCAGCCGGCGGATGTCGTCCTCAATGTCGCGCCCGACCTTGAACTTGGTGTGGGTGAAGCCGGCATCGCGCGCCTCGGCACACAGCCGGCGCAGCTTGTCGTCGGAATAGCCCAGCCACCCCGCCGAGGTCGTGTAGCAAGGATAGCCTTCCCGTTTGAGCGTTTCGATACGGTCGGCCTTGCCCGCTTCGGCCGCGCGCAGGATCGCCAGCGCTTCATCGGGCGTCAGCGCATCGGTGATGTAGCGGAAGTCGATCAGCCGGACGATCTGTTCGGGGGTCATCTCGCCGACCAGTTGCCACACCGGCTTGCCTTCGGCCTTGGCCCAAAGGTCCCATGCGGCGTTGATGACGGCGCCGGCGGCCAGATGGATCGCGCCTTTCTCCGGGCCGATCCAGCGCAGTTGGCTGTCGCCGGTGACATGGCGCCAAAAGCGGCCCATGTCCTGCCGGATCTGGTCAAGGGTGACGCCTTCGAGCAGCGGTCCAAGCGCCTCGATGGCCGCCACGCACACCTCGTTGCCGCGCCCGATCGTGAACGTCAGGCCATGCCCCTGATGGGGGCCGTCGGTCTCGAGCACGACATAGGCGGCCGAATAGTCCGGATCGGGGTTCATCGCGTCCGAACCGTCAAGCGCCTGCGATGTCGGGAACCGCAGATCATGGGTGCGGATGCCGGTGATGGTCGTCATCGCGCGGTATCCCGGCAGTAGCGCGGTGAAACCCGCGCCAGGGCGCGGGCGGTGTCAGAAGCAAAACACAAGGCGGGTGTCCTCTCGGCCGTCGGGTGGGGCGGTCGCCACAGGTGGCGGGCGTCCGGCCGGTGGTACAGGCGGTGCCGATGCTTGCCAAGGCCGACTGTGGCGGCAGGCGGCCTGCCGGGTCGGTGCCCGGCCGGCCGGCGCGATGGCCTGTGTTACCGGAACGGCACCGAGATCGACACGCTGCCGCCATAGGCGCTTGCGTCGGCCGTGCCCAACCCGTCGGCATAGGCGTCCGCATTGACCGACCAGCCAGCCGGCGTCGTCATCGCAAGGCCGGCCCGCACGCGGACGCGCAGCGTGTCGGCATCGAACCCGGCACCAAGGTCCGTTGTCGCGCCGTCATCGCCGGCGAACGTCCAGACACCGTCGATTGCCAGCGACGGACGCATCAGCGTGCCGTCCTCCAGCCGGTGGTCGTAGGCGAGCGTCGGCCCGAACGCGAACTCGCCAAGCGTGATTGTCTGCGCGTCGATCGCGTTTGACTGGGCGTCGGTGTAGGCCTTCTGGGTCTCGCTGAAATAGCTGACCGATGCCGCCGGCGTCACCGTCAGCGAGCCCCACTGGTAGTTGCCCGACAGACGGCCCCGCACCAGCCAGCGCGTGGTGTCGAAATCGTCCTCGAACGTGCCCAGCGGGCTGACCGTGTTGAAGGACTGGCCCCACAGGACCCGCCCGTCGAAGGTCAGCGACTGGCTCGGCATGCGCGCCACCATGTAGGGGCCGGCCATCCAGCCCCATCCATCAACCGTGCCCGGACCATCGTCCTGGTCTTGAGATGCATGGTCGAACTGCCCCATCATGCCAACCAGCACATCGTCATTGACACGGTAGTGCGCGCCGGCATGACCCAGCCACAGCGAGCCGTCCGCCCGGTCGGTGAAGCTGCCGGTGCCGGCCAGTCGCATCCAGACATCGAACCGCGAGGACGCCGACGCCTC
>CAZSFA010000046.1:0-2428 GCA_964606055.1 uncultured Oceaniradius sp.
ATTGTCCTGACCGGTGCCGGAGAACAGGATCGTGCGATAGTTCTCGGTGGTCAGTTCGGGCGGTGTGACCGCGGTCAGGAATATGCGCTGCCCACGCCCTGATATCTGGTCGTCATTGCCCGCCCACTCATAATTGCCGTTGGCGTTGAGCGTCATCGTCTCGCCGTCGCCAAGATCGGCGGTCTCGCCGGGCGTGAAGGCGTCGATGGCACGCGAGGAGACACCCCAGACCGAGATATCGACCTCGATGTCCTCCTCAAAGACGTTGCCGCGCACATAGAAGCGGCCCTCTTCCTCGATGCGGTTGTCGTCCGGATCGGCGACGCGCACGACGAGGTTCTGCTCGGCGGGGAACATCGCACTCCACCAGCCCGACGCCGAAATCTGGTCGGCGGTGCGAAATGATGAGACGAAGAGGCCCACCGTCGGGAACAGCCACAACAGCACCAGGAACAGAACGGATATGTGTACCGCCCATGTCAGGCCCGACTTGCTGCCGGCGGCGCCTTCCTTTGCCATTGCCTTGCTGCCGAACAGCCGGCCCAGGAAACCAGAGGACGGCTGGACCGCGGTCGCGGTGGCGGTATCAACTCCTTGATCGGCCATCAGCGCATCTCCTTGCGAGCGTTGTAGACGTTCCAGACCAGGATCGGCGTGACGAGCAGCATGATGACCATCGCCGAAGCCGAGGCCACACCCCAGTCATTGGCGCGGAAGAGCTTGTCGAACATGTAGTTCGCAAGAACCTGGGTCTCCCACTGGCCGTTGGTCATCGCAAACACGATATCGAAGACCTTGAGGACCAGGAGGGTGATCGTGGTCCAAACCACCACGATCGTCGACATGATCTGCGGCACCTTGATCTGGAAGAAGATCTGGAACGGGTTGGCGCCATCCACGATTGCGGCTTCAACCGTTTCCTCAGGGATGCCGCGCAGCGCAGCCGACAGGATGACCATGGCGAAGCCGGTCTGGATCCAGATCAGCACGACCATCAGGAAGAAGTTGTTGTAGAACGGCAGGGTCAGCCACTGCTGAGGTTCGCCATAGGGAATGTCGGCGGCAAAGATCGAGATCACCGAGCCGAGCGAGGTGTAGACCAGATAAGCGCAGCCAAGCGCCGCAACTCCGCGCAGAACGATGCCGACGAAGGAAGAGCCAAGCCGGGATGTCCAAATGGGCCGGACAACGATGTAGCCGACATAGCCAACAATGCCCGCAAACCCCAAAAGCATGATCGCCGGCAGAACCTGGATGAACAGGAAGGAGCCGATGCCGCCCTCGAAGTTCATCCATACGGCGTTGAGGATGCCGATCTGGTTTTGGTCCGCCGGACGCGTGTCATAGACAAGCTTGAAGATGACAGAAGCGCCGACAAACGAGATCGCCATCGGCATGAAGATCAGCGACTTGGCGACCGAGCCCCAGGAAATCCGGTCGGTCAGTTGTGCCGCAAGCAGTCCAAAAGCGGTCGAAGCGGCCGGCACGACGATGAGCCACAACAGGTTGTTGCGCATCGCTTCCCAGAACTTGGGTTCCGACATCATCTGCTGGTAGTTGGCAAAACCGACAAAAGCGTTGCCGGCATCGCGATCGAGCATGCTCAGCCGGAGCGTTTCAATAACCGGGTAGGCGAGATAGAGCCCGAGGGCGAAGATCGCCGGAAACAGGAAGAGCCAAGGGCGAATCTGATTGGCGACATTGATGTTGCGGCCCGCATTGGGCCCGGACGCCGGAAAAAGGACCTTATCGAGAAACAGGTTCGAGAAGTAGAAGTACCCGATGCACCCGCCGACACCAATGATGATGGTGACGAGGCCGAAAAGTGCAGCTTCCATGGCCTCCTCCCTGGCTAATTTGAAGCTTCATGCGATCTTCGCGCCGGCCCGGCGGCACGCATGGCGCCGCCGGGCCGGACTTTTTTCAAGGGCGCTTACTTCAGCGCGTCCCAGGAGGCCTGAATCTCGTCAGCGACTTCCTGAGCGTCCTTGCCGCCCGTGTAGTCGACCATACCGGTCCAGAAGGTGCCGGCGCCGACGCCACCGGGCATCAGGTCCGAACCATCGAAGCGGAAGGTCGTTGCGTTGATCAGGATCTCGCCCTGACCGCGCAGCGTGTCGTTCAGATAGGCGTCCAGGTTGACACCGGTGTGAGGCGTCAGGAAGCCGGTCTGGGCCATCATCACCTCATGCGCGAGAGGCAGCTGGAAGAACTCCATCAGTTCGGAGGTCGCATCGGACGGGTTGGTGATCGCCATCAGCGTACCGCCGCCGAGAACCGGGTTGCCCAGGTCCTTTTCCGCGTAGGACGGGAAGTAGAAGAAGTCGACGTCAACGCCGAACTCCACGCCATCGGGGAAGAAGGCGGGCACGAACGATGCCTGACGATGCATGTAGCACTGCGGCGGCGACGCAAACAGGCCGTCGGG
>CAZSFA010000046.1:2438-19369 GCA_964606055.1 uncultured Oceaniradius sp.
ACGACGCGCGGGTCGTTGAACGCGATCTCGTTGGTCGTCCAGCCGTCATAGACTTCCGGCGACTGGGTGCGGAGCATGAGGTCCTCGACCCAGTCGGTTGCCGGCCAGCCGGTGGCGGCACCCGAGCCCAGGCCGATGCACCACGGCACCTCGCCATCGGCGACGATCTGCTCGGTCAGCGCGCGCAGGTCTTCCATCGTTTCGGGAACGTCATAGCCGGCATCGTCGAAGTTGTCGGGGCTGTACCAGACAAGGCTCTTGACGTTGACGTTGTAGAAGAAGCCATAGAGCTGGTCTTCGCCGTTCTCGTCAGAGTAGGTTCCAAGGTCGACCCAGGACTGTCCGGCACCATAGTTGGACGCAACCCAGTCAGCCATGCCGTCGGGAAGCGGGTACAGGAGGCCGCGCGATGCCATGTCCGAGGCGAGGCCCGGCTGCGGGAAGACCGAGATGTTGGGCGCGGAACCGGCTTCGGCGTCGATCACGATCTGCTGCTCGAACGAGTCCGAACCGGTGTAGATGACCTCGGCGCCTGTTGCTTCCATGAAGTAGGCCAGTGCGCTGCGGAAGAAGTCGTCTTCCGGCTGCAGCCAGGGACCGAAGACCGTCACTGTCTGCCCGCTGAGGTCGGGGGCCTGCTCGGCCCAGGCGTTGTAGCTGTCCCAGTTGAACGGGCCTTCGCCCGGCGCGAAGATCAGGTGATTGTCCGCATGGGCCTGACCGGCAAACAACAGGGCAATGCCGGCGGCGCCGGCGAGTAGAGTTCTCTTCATCGGTGATCCTCCCGAGATCAATGTGCAGGGTTCGCATGGGAACCGAGAACCGCGCGCATTGCAAGCAAGGTCGGCACGACCCGTTGTCAAAGCGCTTTGGCTGACGCGACTTTGGTCGTGGCGAATGAGGGAGTCAAGCGGTTTGTCGCGCCCGGGCGGGCCGTGCCCCCATCAACACCGGCTAACGCCCGTCCGGGTGCCGGCGACGTTCACAGACTTGGCCATGTTCGCTCGCCATGTTCATTGACCCGCCGCCCGCAAACCTGCATTCTGCGGCGTCCAAAGCCCTTTGGATGCCATTTTCGGGAGGTCGCAATGGCAAATCTGAAGCAATTGGCCGATGCGCTCGGATTGTCGCAGACGACGATCAGCCGTGCCTTGAACGGCTATCCCGAGGTCAGCGAGACAACCCGTCAGCGCGTCATCGAGGCCGCCCAGGCCCACAACTACGTTCCCAACTCCAGCGCCCGCCGGCTTGCCACGGGCAAGTCGCGCACGATCGGCCATGTTGTGCCGATCGCGATGCACGACATGATCAACCCGCACTTCTCCGACTTCATCGCAGGGGCGGGCGCGGTTTACAACCGGCGCGGCTACGACATGCTGATCAGTGTCGTCGACGGCCATGAGGAAGCGGAAAGCTACCGCGCGCTCAACCGCAACACGCGTGTGGACGGCGTGATCGTGCACGGCCCCAGTTCCGACGATCAGCGCATCGCGCTTCTCGACGAACTGGGCCTGCCCTTCGTCGTCCATGGCCGGACCCTGCATCCCGAAGAGAGCTATTGCTGGGTCGACGTCAACAACCGTCGCGCGTTCGCCAGAGCGACCCGCCATCTTCTGGAGTTGGGTCACAGGCGGATCGCGCTGATCAACGGTTTCGAGCACATGGCGTTCGCGCGGCGCCGGCGCGAAGGGTTTGAAGCCGCGCTCGGTGAAGCCGGCCTGACGGCCGATCCGGCGATCATGGCCAGCGACGAGATGATCGAGCCGACGGCCTATCGCGCGATGCGGCGTTTCCTCGAACTTGACGATCCGCCGAGCGCGGTCATGTGCGCCAGCGTTCTTTCCGCGCTGGGCGCGTTGCGCGCGATCAACCAGTTTCGCGCGCTGGGCGGTCGCGCCGTATCACTGATCAGCTATGACGACTGCCTTTCGTTTCTCGACCCCGGTCCCGGCGGAATGGGCATGACCGTCATCCGTTCAGGCATCCGGGAGGCCGGCGAACACTGCGCCGACATGCTGATCGATCTGATCGACGGCGTCGACCGGCCGCGCAACATGCTGCTGGAGGCCGAGTTGATCGTCGGCGACACGACGGCGCCACACGGCGCCGCCTGAGCCGGCGCGCGGTCTAGAGCAGGTCGCCGGGCAGCAATGCGTCGGGCATCGCCTGATAGCTGACCGGGCGCAGCCAGCGCCGGATTGCGAGCGTGCCGACCGAGGTCGCGCCGAAGTTGGTCGACGCCGGATAGGGCCCGCCATGGACCATCGCGTCGCACACTTCAACGCCGGTCGGATACCCGTTGGCGATGAGCCGGCCGGCCTTGCGTTCGATCACCGGCATCAGGCGCGCGGCGACGTCCGTGTCGGCTTCGTCCATGTGCAAGGTTGCGGTCAACTGACCCTGCAGGCTCTTGGCCATGGCGACCATCTCGTCAACGTCCGCAACGCGAACGATCAGGCCCAGCGGCCCGAACACCTCTTCGCCCAGCACCTCGTTGGCGAGCCATTGCTCTCCGGTGGTCGAAAACAGGTATGGCGTGGCGTTGCGCAGATCGCATGTCGAGGTCAGCAACTCCTGAACCCCGGACGTGCCGGCGATGCGATCGCGACCGGAGCGATAGGCATCGGCAATGCCGTCGGTCAGCATGGTCTGGGCATCGACGCCGCCGAGCGCCGCCGTCGCCGCCTCGGCGAAGGCATCCGCATCGGGGCCGTCGATGACCACGCAGATTCCGGGGTTGGTGCAGAACTGGCCGGCGCCCATCGTCAACGAGCCGGACCAGCCCTTGGCGATGTCGGCGCCGCGCGCCTTGAGTGCTTCGGGCAGGGCGAACATCGGGTTGACCGAGCCCAGTTCTCCAAAGAACGGAATCGGATCGGCCCGTTGGGCACACAGATCAAACAGGGCACGGCCGCCGCCGAGCGAGCCGGTGAATCCGACGGCCCGGATCATCGGATGCTGCACCAGTGCCTGGCCGACCTTGCGGTCGCCGCCCTGGATCAGTGAGAAGACGCCATCGGGCATGCCGGTCTTTGTGATTGCCGCGGCGATGGCCTGGGCGACCAGTTCGCTGGTGCCGGGATGGGCGGAATGCCCCTTGACGACGACCGGGCACCCGGCGGCCAGCGCCGAAGCGGTGTCGCCGCCGGCGACCGAAAAGGCCAGCGGGAAGTTGGACGCCCCGAACACGGCCACCGGCCCGGTCGGCCGCTGCACCATCTTGAGGTCCGGGCGCGGCAGGGGCTGCCGGTCCGGCAGCGCCGTGTCATGGCGGCGGTCGAGATAGTCGCCTTTTTCGATGTGGGTTGCGAACAGGCGCAGTTGTCCGGTCGTGCGGCCGCGCTCGCCTTCAAGCCGGGCTTCGGGAAGGCCGGTTTCCTGGCTGCCGATTTCGGTGATGGCGGCGCCGCGCGCCTCGATCTCGTCGGCGATCGCATTGAGGAAAGCGGCACGTTCGACGCGGGTCGAGTAGCCAAAGGTCCAGAAGGCGGTCTCGGCCGCATTGCATGCCGCCTCGACGTGATCGGGCGTGCCGACCGCGAAGGTGTGTGCGTCGCCATGCGCGGGCCGGCTGGCAAACGTGGTCGTTCCGGCGACCCATTGGCCGGCGATGAAGTGTTTTCCGTTCAGCATTGTGTCGCTCATGCCTGCGCTGGCCTCCGATAGGTGCATGTCTGAAAGACGTGGCGCCGCCTGCGCGGGGATGTCCGGTGCGCAGGGCCTGGCGGCACGCTCAAGGTCTGGTCGGAGCCAATGGCCCCGACCGTCGTCCGGCTATCATCGATTGAGATCGCGCACAACGCAATCCGGGTGCTGCCGGGCATGAGACCCGGCTTCCGCCGCCCCGGCGACGGCGGCGGGCCAAAGGCCCGCGATTGGCGCATGTGAGCAAATGCGTGGCCGTTGAACGCGGGAGGCATTGGATTGCCAATGCTCCATGGCTGTGCAAGAGCGGTTGTCGTGGATTTCCCAAGTCAGGCGGGGCAACGATTTGCGAGAGCCGAACGTTTCCAGGCTTCGTGCATGGCGGCGGCACAGGCGCAAGGAAGCAAAGGCGCGACGTGCCGCAAAACGCCGTCATCGTTTCTCCGGCCAGTTCATCGGAATCACTGGAAGCTCCGGCAAGACGACTTCAACGTCCCTGCTTTCACACATCCTGTCGGCGCATGGGTCGGTGACCAGCCAGTTTGGCTTCAACACACTCGTCGACATTCACAAGACCTTGAACACGTCGCCACTCGATCGCGATCACATCGTTGTCGAGGCCGGCTTGGGAGGCGCCGGGGGCATGAAGCCCATGGCCGAAGCGTTGCAGCCGCATGTGGCCGTCGTCACCATGGTCGCGATGGAGCACAAATCGGACTACCGAAACGTCGAGACGATTGCACTGGAGAAGGGCTACCTGGTCGAAGCGCTCCCTTCCAACGGTCTTGCCATGCTGAACGGTGACGACCCTCTTGTCGCCGAAATGGCCAAACGAACCCGTGCCCGTGTTGTCACATTCGGGCAGGAGCCCCGGAACACCTATCGGGCGACAGACGCGCGAGCCGCTTTCCCGGATCGCCTCAGCTTCACGGTCCAATGGGATGGTGGAACGCTGGCCTTGCAGACCCCTTTCGCCGGGGCCCATTTCTGGTTGCCCACGCTGGCTGCGACAAGCACGGCGCTGGAACTGGGGGTGCCGCCTTCGCTCATCGCCCGGCAAGTCGCCAATTTCGAACCGCCTCTCGACCGATGCGGGGTGATCGAGATACCGGGCGGTCCCGCCTTCATTCTCGATACCAGAAAAGCGCCGCAACACTCGCTGGGCTTGGCTTTCGACCTGGTCGCCAACGCTTCAGCGCCGCGGCGACGGATTGTCCTCGGCCAGATATCGGATGGTCGAGGCAGCAGTGAGGGCCAGTACCGCAAGGCATATCGTATGGCGCGCGAAGCGGCGGACCAGGTGATCTTTGTCGGTGACAATGCGCACAGGTCCAATGCTTCGGAGCAAGACAGAAGTGAAGGACGCTTCATGGAGTTCCGCACGACCAAGCAGGCGGCCGACTACATCCGAGCAACGGCGATGACCGACGAGGTCATCCTGCTCAAGGGATCGAACAATCTGCATCTGGAGCGTATCGCGCTCGATTGGAAAAGCGACGTTCGCTGCTGGGAACCCGCGTGCGGCATCATATCGCCGTGCATGAGCTGCGGCCTTCACGGTGCGCCGTTTGAGGAGCACCGGGGCCGAAAACGCCGCAAAGGCCTGCGCGAAAGGGTGTCAAAACTGATTGGTGTCGCCGCTGCGACAGACGCCTGACCGGCACGCCGCACCGCTGCACTTCGGCCGCTGGAACCGGGCCCGCAGATGGCGTTCAGCCCTTTTCGGCGCCTGACAGAAGGCCGGCGCGGACATAGCGTTGGGAAACCATGAAGACGAGCAGGACCGGCAGGATGACCATGATCGCGGCCATGATCGCCTCGGGCTTCTTGATGGGAATGTCATTGGCCACATCGTTGCCCAGAGCGCCCGAACTGCTCAACAGCGCCGCCAGCCCGACCGGCAGGTTGTAGAGCTTGTCGTCCGACAGCAGGACGAAGGCCAGGAAGTAGTTGCTCCAGTTGGCCAGGAAGCTGAAGAAGGCGATGAGAGCGGTCACCGGCCCGGCGAGCGGCAGCGCGATGCGTGTGAACAACTGCCATTGGCTGCAACCATCGATCCTGCCCGAATCCAGAAGCCCGCTCGGCAGCGACGTGGCGAAATAGATGTAGGCCAGATAGACGCCGAACGGGAAGAAGGCGGTCGCAAGGATCATGCCCAGATAGGTGTTGTTGAGGCCGAGCGCGCTCATCTGCAGGAAGATCGGCAAGGCCACGGCGGTGTTGGGCGTAATCATCGCGATCAGCGTGATCACGAGGATCGTCTTGCGGCCGGGAAAATCATAGACGGCCAGCACGTAACCGGCCGGAATGACCGCGACCAGCGAAAGCGCGACGCCGCCGACCGAATAGACCAGCGAGTTCCAGGCCCACAGGCCCATCTGGAAATCGTTGTAGGTGACCAGGTTGACCCAGGTGTCGGCGAACGCGGCGAAGCTGCCCCAAGACCACGGCCCATCGGTGAACAGCTGACCTTCGGTGCGAAAGCTTGCCAGAAACAGCCAGACCAGCGGTATGCCGTAAAAGCACAGCCCGAAGAGCAGCGTGGCGTAGACCATCCAGCGGCCAGGGCTGACTTTCTTCGCTCGATCGGGCCCGTCGCTCATCGCATTTGTCCTAGTCAATCCGGTAGAACCGGGTTGCGAAGATGATGATCAGCGCCAGCGTCACCGAAACGGTGAGAAGAAGAACGCTAAGCGCCGCCGCCGCGCCAAAATCGCCAAACGAAAACGCGTACTGGAAGGCAAGCTGGTTGAGTGACCAGTCGCTGCGCGAGTATTGCGGCCCGGCCATGCCCATCAGTTGTGGCTCGACAAAGATCTGCAGCCCGCCGGCAACCGACAGGATGCCCATCAGTGCAATGGATCGCCAGATCATGCGCAGCTTGATCCTGACCGCCAGATCCCATTGGCTGGCGCCGTCGATGACCGCCGCTTCAAGGGTTTCGCGCGGCAGGGTCTTCAGCGCCCCGCCGATCACGACGATCCAGCCGCCGGAGTTGGCGAGAAACGCCATCAAGGCGAAGATTGTGGCAAAGCTCAGCATGGCCACGACCTGATCGCGGCTTTCCCAGCCCAGCAGAGCGAACAGGCTTTGATAGGGGCTGACGACCGGATCGAGGAGGAACAGCCAAAGGACGACGATCGCCGACGATGTGACCGCGCCGGGCAGGAAATAGGCGGTTCTGAAGAACGCGGCCCGCCGCTCCGGCAGCGTGTCGAGCATCAGGGCCAGAACCGTCACACCGACCACGATCAGCGCCAGCCAGATCGTCAGGAACGACAGCACATTGACGATGCTGTCCATCAGGCGGAAGTCGCCGAGCACCTCTTCGTAGTTGGTCAGCCCCCAGAAGACCCAGTCGATGGTGTCAAAGAAGCTCAGCCCGAACGCATAGAGCACGGGAAAGATGCCGAACATGGCCAGAAGGACCAGATACGGCACCAGAAACAGGTAGGCAGTGATCGCCTGGCGTCGTTTGAGCCGGCGCATCTGGGCGCGGTGATGGGCCTGATCGAACGCAGGATCGCGCTCCCTGCCCGCCATGTCCGCGACAACTGCCATGTCCGGTTCCCCGCTCGTCCCGTACGGCCAGAAAGGCCCAATGGCGATGACGGAAACCGTGTCCCGTCACCGCCGTCCGACGCGCTACTGCACGACCTCGTAGTCGGCGACGCGCGCCGAGTTGACCAGCTCCTCCTGCAGGTCCGGCAGCGCCTCGGCGATCGAACCGCCGGTGGCGATCGCCGGGCCGACGATCTTTGCGTAGGCGGCGGGGCGATCGAAACGCAGGCCGCCATAGGAAGGATGGCTGTAGGCGGCGGCGGCTTCGCCGACGTCATAGACATTGCCGCCCGCGTAGTAGGGATCGGCGTTGATCGCCTCGCCCCATTGGCCCGAGGCAGGGTTGTGCGCCGGCATCGTGACGGCCTTCTTCTGCAGTTCGACATCGGTCGTCATCCATACCAGCAGGTCGGCAACGGCCTGGGGGTGCTCGGTGCCACGCCAGCCGCCAAACGCCCCGCCGCCCCAACTCCAGGTCGACGGCTGGTCCTGGTCTTCCCAGCGCGGCGGCAGAGCGGCCGCCACGGTTCCCGGCTCGAACT
This sequence comes from uncultured Oceaniradius sp., assembly GCA_964606055.1. Lineage (GTDB taxonomy): Bacteria > Pseudomonadota > Alphaproteobacteria > Rhizobiales > Rhizobiaceae > Roseitalea. Next base: position 10,187 of record CAZSFA010000046.1, read on the forward strand.
CGTAGACCGCGCGCATCACATGCTCGCCGAACCATGTCGGGCCGTAGAACAAGACGAGCTTGCCCTGCTTGGCCTCATTGACCAGAGCCGGCTCGAACGCGCCGCTCGTCATCAGCGAGCCGTTTTCGATCATCCGGTCGAGCATCTGCGCCATGCGAACGCAGTGTTCGGACGTCAGGTCGACAGAAATGGTGTTGTCCTGCCCCTCGACGGGAAAACCGACGTCACAGCCGCCAGCGGTCAGAAACGAGACCATCGGCCACGGCTCGGTACCGGTGCCCATGAAGTGTCCCTCCCCCCGCGCGGCCAGATCCGCGCCAAGTTGCTCGAACTGTTCCCAGGTTTCAGGAACGCCGAGCCCCAGCTCCTCCATGAGCGGCTGATTGTACCAGATGATGTTGTGCGCAATGTCGTTGCGCATGCACAACAGACGCCCGTCGACCACGCAGGGGGTGTTGGCATTGGGCAGGAACCCGTCGAGCACATCCTGGTCGATCAGGTCGGACAGTTCGAGCAGGTAGTTGCTGCGCCGTGTCGAAAGCATGTTCACGTAGTCGAGCGATGACATGAAGACCGCGTCGGGCACCTCCGACCGCGCCCGCAGGGCAAGCTGAAGCTTGGCGACGAGATCCGCCGGCGCCACGGTGACGACCGTCAGATCGATATCGGGGTGCGCGGCTTGATAGGCGTCGAAGGCGCGAAGCCGTTCGGTGTCCGACCACACGGTCAGCGGTGTCTTGTCCTGCGCATTGGCCGCGGCGGCCATCACGCCGATGATGACGGCACTCAGGCCAAGGGCCCTGGTGAGTTGCTTCATGGTTTCCTCCTCCACATGATCGTTCAGTGTGCGATGATCGCCGGCCGGCTGCCCGCGCCGTCAAAGACGTGACAGTCGCCGGGTGGCAGAGCCACGATCACGGCATCGTTCTTTTGGTGCTCGGTGCGGCCGATGATCTGCACCGCGATGGGCGCGCCCAATCCGGCCTCGACGTAGCCGAAGTTGACATTGCCCAGGTGTTCGATGGTCAGAATGTGACCGCGGAGCACCGACATGCCGTCGGGTGTTTGCGCGTCCGCGGGCAGCATGGTGATCGCCTCCGGCCGGAAGCCGACGACGACCTTCTGGTCAGGCCTGAGCGGACGGCCGTTGAGTGCGATGGCAATGGCATCGCCGGATACCGGCTCGACATAGGCCAGGTCTCCGTCGATCCGCGCGACGGTGGCCGGCATGAAGTTCATCTTGGGCGAGCCGATGAAACCGGCGACGAAGTGGTTTCCGGGGCGGTCGTAGAGTTCCATCGGCGGGCCGATCTGCTGGATGGCACCGCCGTCGAGCGCCACGATCCGGTCGGACAGTGTCATCGCCTCGACCTGGTCGTGCGTGACGTAGATCATCGTCGCGCCAAGCGCATTGTGCAGTTTTTCGATCTCGAGCCGCATCTCGACACGCAACGCCGCATCGAGGTTCGACAGGGGTTCATCGAACAGGAAGACCTTGGGGTGGCGGACGATCGCGCGACCGATCGCGACGCGCTGTTTCTGGCCGCCGGAAAGCTGCGAGGGGCGGCGCTCGAGCAGCGCGTCGATTTGCAGGATGCCCGCCGCCTCCCTGATCCGCTGGCCGATCTCGGCCTTGCCCATCTTCGCCAGCCGCAGGTTGAAGGCCATGTTCTCGAAGACGTTCAGGTGCGGGTAGAGCGCATAGGACTGGAACACCATTGCGATCCCGCGATCGGCGGGCGGCGCATAGGTCACGTCGGCGCCGTCGATCATGATCCTGCCGCCGGAGACCGTTTCCAGCCCGGCGATCATGCGCAGCATCGTCGACTTGCCGGAGCCCGACGGCCCGACGAACGCCACGAACTCGCCTTGCTCGATCGACAGATCAAAGCCGCCGATGACGTCGACGTCGCCGAACGACTTGGCAACCGAATGCAGATCGACAGCCGCCATGACGCCTAGTCGCCCTCGTCCACGACGACCTTGGCCAGTGCGATCCGGTCGAGCGTTGCAGGATCGAAGGGGCTGCCCAGGCCCGGCTCGTCGCTGACCGTGAGCATTCCGTCGATGACCGCAAGGCCCTCGCCGAGCCTGGACGCGCCAAGGATCTGGTCGCGATCCATCACCAGTTGTTCATAGTAGTCGTTGTTGGCGACCGCACCGCAAAGCTGGGCGTTGGCGCGGCCCATGCCATGCACCTGCGCCCGCATGCCGAAGCTCTCCGACAGGTGGGCGATCTTCATCGAACCGGTCAGCCCGCCTTTGAAATGGGAGGAAATCCGGGTCATGTCGAGCGCCCCGGCCTCGATCCAGCTGGCCATGTTCCAGTGGACGCCATCGGACGTTTCGGCAGCAAGGATCGGGATGTCGAGCTTGTCGGTGAGCTTGACGTAGGCGCCGAGATAGAACTCGCGCATCGGCTCCTCGTACCAGAGATAACCCTGATCCTGCAGCGCCTTGCCAACGGTCATCGCGTCGACGAAATCCCATCCGGCCGATCCGTCGAACATCAGATCGGCGTCGGGGCCCGTCCACTGGCGCAGGGCCGCAATCAGTTCAATGTCGCGCTTGACGTCGCCCCAGGCGTGCAGCTTGAACGCCGTGTAGCCGACGTCCTGACACAGTTTGATGTGTTCCTCGTAGTCGGCGAGCGTGTCCCAGGTCACGGTGGAGGCATAGACCGGCACCGTTTTGCGGTTGCCGCCCAGCAACTGATAGAGCGGCATTGCGGCCAGCTTCGACTTGAGATCCCAGCACAGCATGTCGAGCACGCCCAGTTGCCGGATGTGGAACTCCTCGATCCGGTCGATCTCCCAGACGCGCTGCCACACCTGCTCTGTCAGGATGGGATCAATGCCGATGAAATGGCCGAACCGGCGATCGACGACGTCCATCATCGACGCGCCGAAATCGACGTCGATCAGCGCCGTGGGGCCCTCGTCCGTCCGCATCTGAACGACCGTACGCTTCGGCTTGCCGTCACCGGGCATGCCGGCATGACTGTGGGGCAGGCCCTCACGCCAACGAAAATAGGTCGGCTTGTCGCCCTCGATGAGCCAGGCCGTGAAACCGGCGATCTTCATATGTCCTCCCCACGCGTGATCGCATCTATTGCGACGGTTGATATATCAGTTTGATCAATTGGTACATGCACAATCTGAAAAAGATCGACGGTCCCGCTTTGACCGCTGCGCAAGATCGCGTAGGGACGGATGGACGCCCGGTCCGACGTCGACCACGGTGCCGGGCAGGCGATCAGGGACAAACGATGAGCAACCCGGCAACCATCATGCCTTCGGACGACGTGATCGTTCATGCCAACCAGGGCTATCAGCGCTTTATCGAGGCGCTTCGTACGGGCGAACTATCCTTGGGCATGACCATCACGCAGAGCGAGTTGTGCGCCGCGCTGTCGCTGTCGCTGTCACCATTGCGGGAGACGCTGGTCCTGCTCGAGGAGCACGGTCTGGTCGAAGTGCGCCCGCGCGCCGGCATCCGCATCGTCGAACCGGACGTCGCCTTCATTCGCGAAAACTACCAGTTCCGCTCGATCATCGAGGTCGATGCCATCCGCTGCTTCATTGAGGCGGTGTCGCCGGACTGGATCGCCCGAATGCGCCAGACGCACGCCCAGCTGCATCGGGAGATGGCCGGCGAGGCCGGTCGGGAAACGGCGATTGAGCGTTTCGGCCGACTGGACCATTTGTTCCATCGGTCGATCGTCGAGGCGGTCGACAATGCCGCGATCCTGGCGACCCACAATCGGCTGCAGTCCAACATCAGCCTCGCCCGGATCGCGCACAATCGCATTTTGCGGCGCAAGGCCTACATGAAGGCCATCGATCAGCACCTGGCCATCATCGATCATCTCGAAAAGGGCGACCTGAAAGGGGCGGTCGATGCTCTGGAAGACCATTTCCACACCTCGGCCTATCAGGACTTCGTGACATCATGAGGCGCGCGACCGGCGGTGCGGGCGATGTCCGGGCCGGCGTTCGCGCATTCCCAAGCAGGCGCTGAACCGACACTGTGGCGCGCAGCGGTCAACTGCGCCCCAGCCCAATCCAGTCCCGTGTGGCCTTGATCGCCGCCTTCTTTCTCAAGCGGCGCTTGTGCCGCCGGATCTTGCCCTTGAGGCGCCTCTCGGATCGAAGATGGGCCGTGTGTACGCAAAGCGGCCTGCCCGGCTCCCGCAATTGCGCAGGCATCTTCAGCGGCGTTCCGGTTGCCGAGGGGATCGCCATCAGCGCCTCGTCATGGGTGCCGAAGAACTCATGGTGACCATACTCCTCCTCGCTCATCGGCGGCTCGGAGATGAAGGAAGGATTGGTGTTGATCTCGAACAGTCCGACCTCGCCGTCGATCATGCAGTAGTCCGCGCGTCCGAAATCAATGCCCGCGGCATCGAAGTACGGCCTGAGGCGTTCGGCGTGCAGATTGGCCACGCAGTAGTCCAGCGCCTCCTGCCGAAAGGTCTGGCCCGTCTCGCGGTTGGCGAGTTTGACCACCCATTGCTTGCTGTGAAACAGGTGGTCGCCGTAGATGCGCGGCCCGATCCTGATCGCGCCGTACTTGCGGAAGATGCCGCCCGCATCGGCGTAGTCGAGGAACTTGACGATGATCAGGTCGGCGGCACTGGCAGTGTCGGGGTCCCAATGCCGGCTGACGGCGGCTTCAAGCTCCGCCTTGTTGCGGATCAGCCCGGTGATCGGCACCTCATGACCGCACTCATGGCGAATGAACACGGGGAACTCGACCACCGAGCGCCAGTTGGTGATGCGATGCGCCGCTGTTGTGCCGAGACCGCGCCGGGGGAGTTCGGTGAGCAGGTCGAACCGCCCGAGCACCTTGTCGGGATGGTTCAGGATCGGAAAGCTTGGCCGCGATTGGGCGAGATGGCGCGCGAACGCCTGGACACGCGCGAACACCTTAGGACTCAAGCGGTCGAAATCGGTGAAGACGAACGCGCCCGGCGCGAACGCATCGATGCGGAACAACTGTTCATAGGACAAGAGCTTGATGCGATCGCGCGCCGCGCACGGAAAGCAGTCCAGCAAGATGCCGATCGTGAAAGCGTGACCGCGCTCGGTGAGGAAGTAGATGTCGCCGAGACCCGCGGCCTGCGGCCGATCCGTTGTCTGAAGCACCAATGACCTCGCCGATCACATCAATCATCACAGCGATCGATGCGGACATGAAGACTATAACTCGGCTATATTGGTTCGATACGCCCGACAAGGTTCTTTCCGGCGTTTTCGGCTCGGGAAACACAGAACACCATCCCCTTCGTGATGGACACGCGTTGTTGGCATAGGGCGTTTTGTTGCAGCTCAATGCAACCTGTGCGCGATCCATTTCGGAAGTCTTGCCCACCCCCCCTAACGCTGGCGGTCGGTCGCGGCCAAACCGCCGCCGACCGCTTTTCGTTGCCATGGCCTCCCGTTGCAGTCATGGTGTCACCCATCTGTCATGGACCGGCGATAGCAGTTCCCGTCGTCGGCCCGGAAATTTGGGCACTTCATCAAATCGAGGACAATCATGAAGCTTACAGCCACCGTCGCGGCCGTTGCCGCCCTTGCGCTTGTTGCGCCCGCCCATGCCGATTTCACGCTCGATGAGCGCTACGTCGACAATGATGGCGACCTGATTGCCGACATTCCCACCGATGCGTCCGAGTGGATCGATCCCGATACGCTGATCTTCGCGTACACTCCGGTCGAGGATCCGGCGGTCTACGCCGAAGTCTGGGCCGGCTTTCTGGAGCACATGTCGGAGCTGACGGGCAAACGGGTCCAGTTCTTCCCGGTCCAGTCCAACGCCGCCCAGATCGAAGCGATGCGCGCCGGCCGGCTGCACGTTGCCGGCTTCAACACCGGTTCGAACCCGCTCGCCGTTGCCTGCGCCGGTTTCCGCCCGTTCGCCATGATGGCCGCAGCCGACGGATCGTTCGGCTATGAGATGGAAATCATCACCTATCCGGGCTCGGGCATCGAAAGCGTCGAGGACATTCGCGGCAACCAGCTTGCCTTCACCTCGGAAACCTCCAACTCGGGCTTCAAGGCACCGTCGGCGATCCTGCTGGCCGAGTTCAACATGGTGGCTGGCGAGGACTTCGAGCCGGCCTTCTCGGGCGCCCATGACAACTCGATCCTGGGCGTCGCCAATCAGGACTACATGGCCGCATCGATCGCGAACTCGGTCAAGGCGCGGATGCTCGACCGCGACGTGGTCACCGAAGACCAACTGGTCACCGTCTACAAGTCTCAGACCTTCCCCACCACGGGCTACGGCACGGTCTACAACCTCGCACCCGAGTTGCAGGACGCCATCCGCGAAGCGTTCTTCAGCTACGATTGGGAAGGCTCCGCGCTCGCCGAGGAGTTCGGTCGAAATGGCGAGGACCAGTTCATCGAGATCACGTTCCAGGACGACTGGTCGGTCATCCGCACGATCGACGAGGCCAATGGCGTCGTCTACGATTGCCAGTGACCCGACAACCGCTTGCCGGTGATGGATGGGCGGCGTGAGCCGCCCATTGCCTTTGTGATGAGAACGGATCGATGCTGCGCATTGAGGGACTGACCAAGACCTACCCAACCGGCGACAAGGCGCTGACCGACGTCTCGATGAGCGTCCCCGAAGGTCAGATCATGGGCCTGATCGGCCCGTCGGGCGCCGGCAAGTCGACGCTGATACGCTGCATCAACCGGCTGGTCGAACCGACCCAGGGCCGAATCATGCTTGGCGATGTCGATCTGGCCGGGCTGGGCAAGCGCGAACTGCGCCGCCAGCGTCGCCGGATCGGCATGATCTTCCAGGAATACGCGCTGGTCGAGCGGCTGACGGTGATGGAAAACGTGCTTTCGGGCCGGCTTGGTTACGTGCCATTCTGGCGCAGCTGGCTGCGCCGCTACACGCCCGTCGACATCCAGCGGGCCTATCGCCTTCTGGATCGTGTGGGCCTGATGGACCAGGCCGACAAGCGGGCCGATGCCCTGTCCGGCGGCCAGCGCCAGCGGGTGGGCATTGCGCGAGCGCTCGCCCAAGAGCCGGAGTTGCTGCTGGTCGATGAGCCGACCGCCAGCCTCGACCCCAAGACGAGCCGTCAGATCATGCGGCTGCTGACCGAGATTTGCGCCGAACGGGGATTGCCGGCGATCGTCAACATCCATGACGTTCCGCTGGCCCAGCAGTTCATGCAGCGCATCGTCGGACTGCGCGCCGGGCAGATCGTCTTCGACGACGCGCCCGAGAAACTCGATGAAGCCGCGCTAACGACCATCTATGGTGCCGAGGACTGGGACGCGATGCGCCGCGGCGATCAGGAGCAGGCCGAAGCAGAGGCCGACGCCGCCCGGCGCATGGCCGTGCTGGCCCGATGAGCGCCAAGACCTATCCGACCACCTGGCGCCGCCCGCCGCAGATCGTCAAGGACAGCCGCTGGCGTCTGGCGCTGCAGATCGGGATCGTCGTTTATCTGGTGCTGGCCGTCGGGTCGGTCGAGGTGAACTGGAACCGCGTCGCGGTCGGGCTCGAACGCGGACAGCGGTTCATCATGGGCTTCCTGCAGCCCGATTTCACCAGCCGCTGGAACGACATCTCGCGCGGGCTTGTCGAAAGCCTGACGATGACGCTGACGTCGACCGTGGTGGGCGTGCTGATCTCGGTGCCGATTGGCATCGGCGCCGCAAGGAACATGGTGCCTCGACCCATCTATTATGTCTGTCGCGGCATCATCGCCGTCAGCCGTTCCCTGCAGGAGGTCATCATTGCCATCTTTCTGGTGGCGATGTTCGGATTTGGGCCGTTTGCAGGCTTCCTGACGCTGTCCTTTGCGACGATCGGATTCCTGGCCAAGCTGCTGGCCGATGACATCGAGGAAATCGACGAGACCCAGGCCGAAGCCATTCGCTCAACGGGCGCGTCCTGGTGGCAACTGATCAACTACGCGGTTCAGCCGCAGGTGATGCCGCGCCTGATCGGGCTGAGCCTCTACCGGCTGGATATCAATTTCCGCGAGTCGGCGGTGATCGGCATTGTCGGCGCCGGCGGCATCGGCTCGACGCTCAACACCGCCATCGACCGCTACGAATACGACAGCGCCGGCGCGATCCTGCTGATCATCATCGCCATCGTCATGGTCGCCGAGTACGGCTCGAGCTATCTGAGGAAGTTCCTGCAATGAGCGGTCCGCAACACTACAGCGAGATCTGGACCTATCGCACGCCTCGCGGGCGCCTCTTGCTGTGGGCCGGCTGGGTGGCGCTGGTCGCCTTGTTCGTGTGGTGCTGGCAGCTGATGACCCGCGACACGATCTGGTTCTTCGTCCAGGACGCGCCCCGGCAGGCGGTCGACATCGGCAGCCGCATGGTGCCACCGCGCTGGGCCTACCTGCCCGAACTGATGGTTCCGATGTGGGACACGCTCAACATCGCGACGCTGGGCACGATCGGCGGCGTGATCATGGCGGTGCCGGTGGCCTTTCTGGCGGCGCGCAACACCACGCCGTCGCCGCACATCCTGCGACCGATCGCCCTGTTCATCATCGTCGCGTCGCGGTCGATCAACTCGCTGATCTGGGCGCTGTTGCTGGTGGCGATCATCGGCCCGGGCATTCTGGCCGGCATCATTGCGATCGCGCTGCGTTCGATCGGCTTTGTCGGCAAGCTCTGGTATGACGCGATCGAGGAGACCGACGAACGGCTGGTCGAGGCGATCCGAACTGCCGAGGCAGGCCCGGCCTCCGATGCACCGCCAGCGGAAGGCACCGAAGAAATCACCTTCGCCGCCAATGTCGCCGCGCAATCTCAACGCCTCGTCGGCGAACTCTTCGCGGGCGCATCCGCGGCCCTGCGCGATGTGGGCCGCCTAGCCAACGTCCCCGCCCTTCTTACGCCAGAGCGCCGGTCCCGCATCGCGGACGAAGGCGTATCGCTGTTGCTCACCGTCCTGACGACCGTGCTGATCTACCGCGCGCTCCGCATGGTGTCGCGCCGCGTGCGGTATTCCGGCGACCGCAACGACGCCTTTCTCGCCCAGGCCGGCACCTTCGCCGTCCAGTTTGTCCTGCGTGCCCTCTCGGTACTGGTCGCCTGGCTCATCGGATACGCGCTGGCAGGCACGGTCTTTGGCGATGACGGCCCCCTTCTGGCGCAAGCGCTCTACCTCAACGCGTTCCTCATC
>CAZSFA010000047.1:0-2006 GCA_964606055.1 uncultured Oceaniradius sp.
CTTGCGCGCGATCCGGGCGGACTGATCGAAACCAAGCGCACTCTTTTCGTATTTGCGGGTCGGCGTTGCAGGCGATGCAGCCATGGTCTTGGCGGCTTCGGCGAGTTCGACCGGCGCGCGCAGGCCCCAAAGTGCGAGGACGACGACGATGACGAGTACCAGAAAGCTGTCCAGCTCCGCCCCGATCAGGTCGCCAGTTCCCAAAACACGCATCAGGAAGCGGATCAGACACAGGATTGCGTACGCACCGAACAACACGCTGCCGCCGGTGATCCAGCGCAGTTCAAGTCCTTCGGTGCTGGCGAAATGCTGCATGAGCCGGGCCAAGTGTCCGATCTGAACGCGGTAGATCCAGATCGCGTAAACCAGCCACTGGCAATAGATCAGGAACTCAACGCCGAGGAACGCCAGGGCGATGACCCGCGCCCGGGCAGACAAATCGGAAAACGCCACACCACTGAACATCGCCTCCCGCACCTCCGGGGCAAGCAGCAGAAATGCTGCGCTGGTTGCGATCGCCAGCCCGGGCAAGACCAGATGACCGGCCCAGGCACGCAACGCCCGAACCGAGACGCGGTCCACGGCAAGTTCGCGGACATGAAAGAACATCAACGGCGCAATGAAGAACGACGCAGCAAAGCTGCCCATGCGCAGCGGATCACGGATGGTTGCAGGCATGCCAGACAGCACGATTTCGGTGACCGTATCGGCTTCGCTGACGGCCAGAGCGAGGAAGAGCAGACACAACATCAGGCGCGGCGTCCGGTCCCGCCATTGCAGCATCGCCAAGAGCGCCGCGACTATGGCGATGGAAACGCCCGCGACATGCGTGGCGGCAAGCAGCAGTTCTTGGTTGATGGACATCGAATACCGTCGAGCGGACTTCACGTGCGGCGGTGCGCACCGCGTTCAAACGCCGGCGATTTAGTCGCAAGACGGCCCGCCGACAATTCACGTCCTGTTGCAACTCTGTCCGAGCCACTACGCCCGGACAGCACCAGCATTGACCGGAAGCACGTCGGCGCATCGATTGGTGCATGACCGCGGGTGCGACGGCACAGTGCAACCAACCAACTATCGCGTGAGGACGACAGGTGACAGACCCAATCGCAGGGAGCAAAGGCACGAATCCCGACGCCGTACGAGGCCCGGCATCGCTCGTGTCTCTCCCAAGCATGTGGATCCACGGCGCCGGCCTTTCGGGCGCGACGTGGGACGGCATGACCGCATCGCTGCCGCTGGCCGTCACGCCGGACCTGCCCGGACACGGCGGCGCCCCGCTGCTCGGCTCGCCAAGCGTTGAAGGTTATGCGGACGCGCTGGAGCCGCATCTTCCCGCCGGAGCGATCCTGATCGGTCACTCGTTGGGCGGCATGGTGGCGCTGGAACTCGCGCGCCGCGCGCCGCAACCGACGCGGGCACTGGTCCTCATCGAATCGGTCCCGACGGTTCGCGACACCTGGGCAGGGCGGATGTCGGCCACACTGGCGGCCGGCGTGTTCTCGGCCATGCCGCCGCGCTGGATGGGCTGGCTGTCGGGACTGGGCCAGGGCGCGGCGACGCAGGCCGAGTTCGAGCGCGAGTTCGCCCAACGCTCGAAGGTACAGATCGCCGCCGCGCTTGAAGCATCGCTGCGGTATGACGGACGTTTCGCGCTGGCAACCATCGCCATCCCCACGCTCGTCGTCGTGGGGCGCAACAACAGCGCGACCCATCGCGGTGCGCGGCTGGCGGCGCACGGGATCGCCCATGCACGGTTCCTGACGCTACCTGGCGGGCACATGCTGCACACCGACAACCCGACCCAACTTCGCCGCACCATCGATGACTTCCTACGGAAGGCCCTAAACCCGTCGGACCGTACCCCATGACCTGGAACGCAATCCACATCGCCGCGAACCTGCTTGTGATGCCCGCCTGGGCGCTTTTTGGTGTTCGCGCCTGGCGCGCATGTGACCGAACGCCTCGTGCATTCGAGCGTCTATCCGCTCGTCATCGGCATCATC
>CAZSFA010000047.1:2106-18957 GCA_964606055.1 uncultured Oceaniradius sp.
TGTGACCGAACGCCTCGTGCATTCGAGCGTCTATCCGCTCGTCATCGGCATCATCCTTGGCTGGACCCACCACCTTGTCTTCGACCTGTTCGTCGGCGCCTGGATCGGGCGCGATGCCCGCCGCCACCAAATGCCGCATACGGCTGTCATTCCCTGCCTGCTGGCCACCTATGTGTTCGGGCCGGTCGGCCTGATGGTCTATCTGCCACTGCGCGCCATCATCGCACGGTCGGGAATGGGCCTTGAGGAACGGGCGGCATCCGGCGCGGTTGGTGTCGCTCGCCTCCATTGTGGTCCACGAACCGATCGCCCTGGCGGCATTCGACCATCGAGAACCGGCGCAACCGCGCGTCCCTGCCGTCTAAGGACACAAGCGCTCCGGCCGCCGACAAAGCCTTTGACAAACCCATGATGCGTGCTAGCGCTGCATACGTATGGTATACAATTTCAGGTCGATGCATCCCAATGACGTCACGGAGTCCGCTCAGCCCCGCCCGCCCTGTCGGCACCATGGTGACGCAACCGCCCGCACCAAAGCCGCTTCCCTCTGGCGCATATCTGAGACGTGACACCGCAAGAAAAGAGCATGGGCGGATACCAGCAATCGCCTGAGGCGGGGAAGGCCAACCAAACTTCATTGCCGGCGGGTGCGGCTGATGATGCGGCCCGGCCAGGCGTGAACCCGACGCAACTGTATATGGTATCCGCAGCGGCCGTGCCGGCCGGCGGACAACAACACAAAAGAAAGACCAGGAACCCACGACGATGGATACCCAGCACTATGCATTGACCGACTGCAAGATCGTGGACGTGATCGCCGGCGCGATCATCGAAGGGCAGGCGGTCGTGATCCGCGACGACAAAATCGAGGCGATCGTGGCCGAAGGCGCGTTGGCCCCCGAGATCCGCAAGGTACCCTTGGGCGGCCGCTATGTCTCGCCCGGACTGATCGACTGCCATGCCCACTGTTTCATCGGCCAGTTCAACGACCACAATCAGGTTATGCCTTCGGAGATGACGGCGCGCGCCGGTATCCATCTCGACGGCATGGTTCAGCGCGGTTTCACCACTGTGCGCGACGCAGGCGGCGCCGACCACGGACACAAGGCGGCGGTCGAAAAAGGGCTGTTCTCGGGTCCGCGCCTGTTCATCGCCGGCAAGGTGCTGTCGCAGACCGGCGGGCATGGCGACCATCGCGGCCGCGCCGACACCTGTGCCTGCGCCAGCCATGTCGGCGGCATCGCCATCATCGCCGATGGCGTGGACGAGGTGCGCAAGGCGACACGTGAAAACATCCGCCAGGGCGTTGACCAGATCAAGATCATGGCCGGCGGCGGCGTCAGTTCTCCGGCCGACAAGCTCATCCATCCGCAGTACTCGCGCGAGGAGATCGCCGCGATCGTCGACGAGGCGACCCGGTTCGGCAAATATGTGATGGCCCATGTCTACAGCGACGTCGGCATCAAGCGCGCTGTCGAGATCGGCGTACGCACGATCGAGCACGGCAACTTCCTTGAGAACGACACGGCCAGGCTGATGCACGACCGCGAAGCGCATCTGGTGCCCACGCTGATCACCTATCAGGCCGACGGCAAGTACGGGATGAGCTTTGGCTGGTCCGAAGAGAACCAGGAGAAGAACTCCGAGGTGCTTGCCAGCGGGCTCAAATCGCTGGAAGTCGCGCTCGCCAACAATGTCAACGTCGGCTACGGCACCGATCTTTGCTGGTCGCCCAAGTCCTATCAGGGCGACGGCCTGCTCATTCACCAGAAGGTCTGTGGCCCGGTCGAGGCGCTGCGGCACGCCACGGTCAACAACGCCCGGATCGTCCGGATGGAGGGTGAGATCGGCGAGATCAGCGACGGTGCGTTTGCCGATCTTCTGGTCGTCGACGCCAACCCCTTTGACGGGCTGGAATGCTTCTCGCAGACCGACAACAAGGTCGTCGCGGTGATCCAGTCCGGCAAGCCGGTGCGCGACGACGTCAGCATTCTTGGCTGAAGCCGGAGCGGGCGGGCCCGAAATCACGGCCCGCCCGAAAGACCATGCGGCTCAGGCCGCCTCGAACCGGATCGGTGTCGCGCCCTTCCACAGAACGTGGTTGCCAAGCTCCATCAGCTTGTCCTGACCTTCGATGACCGTCAGGAAATGGTTGCCCGCGAGCTGGCCCATTTTGGATGAGAAATCGAGGCCGCCATAGGCAAGAAGCACCTCGGTTTCGCTGATCCCGCCGGGATAGAAGATGAAATGGCCCGGCGCGGGATGGCTGGTGTGGTTCTCGTAGCCAAAGCCAAAGGTGCGGTCGCCAAGCGGGATCCAGACACCCTCCCCGCTCCAGCGCACGTGCACCAGTTCGCTCTCCCAGGGCAGCAGCGCCTCAAACGCCTTGCATGTTTCAGGGGCCGCTTCGCGTTCCAGCTTGGCCTTGAAATCGAACGGGCCGGCCTTGATCGTGATCAGAGCGCTCATGTGCCGTGTCTTCCTCCTTGTGTATGCCGCAGACGTTTCGGGGCGCCCTTTGGCAAGGGCGCCCCGTACGGTGATGCGTGTTCAGCCTATTGCGACGCGGGGGTGACCGAATCCAGATCGACGGTCCATGTCGGGTTGAAGATGACGTTGGCCACCTCCGGCGAACTGACGATCGTGGTCGGCGGCTGGAACAGCGGCACATACGGGCCGCTCTCCATCAGAACCCGCTGCCATTCATGATAAAGCGCGGGCCGCGCGGCAGCGTCGATTTCTGCGGCTGCGGCAGCCGCGGCCGCTTCGATGTCCGGCGCCGATCCTTCCGGCCAACCCGCGCGCAATCCGACCACGCGACCAGGGTTGAACAGATCGTAGTAGCTGGGGTCAGGGTAAGCGGGACCGAACCATTGCACGCTCATCTGCAGCGTGCCGGCGCGGTAACCGTCAAGATTGGCGGTGACCGGCTGCGGCACCAGGTTCACCGTGATCCCGACCTCCGCAAGGTCGGCCTGCAGCTTGGCACCGATATCGCCGAACGAAATGCCGTGCTTGGCGATGTCGGAGGCATAGGCCAGATCGATCGTCGGGTTCTCGACACCGGTGCGCGCCAACGCGGCGCGCGCGCGGTCAAGATCGCGAACGGCGGCTTCCGAACCATCGAGCGTGCCCATCAGGATCGACGGCACGATGCCGCCGGCGCGGCCGGCGCCCGCTCCCAGAAGGTTGAGCATGCCGGCATAGTCGACGCCGTAGCGCACCGCCTCTGTGAAGTCGGGATTGGCTGCCAGTTCGGAGACTTCGGGGTTGCGGTTGGTGAACACGAACGCGGTGTCCGAACCGGCGGCCGAGATCACATCGACATCATCGCCGAGCGCGGCGATCTGGTCGGGTCGCAGATCGATCGCGATATGGCTGACGCCCCGCGAGATGTTCATGCGCTGCGCGCTGTTGGCGACGTTGCGGATGACAATCCGGTCGAACGGCGCGGGATCACCCCAATAGCTCTCATTGCGCTCCAGAACGACTTCGGAGACCGGGTCGTACTTGGCAAGCACGTACGGCCCCGAACCGGCCGAGGTCGTGGCCAGGAACTGGTCGGCGGTGTCGGTCTGCGCGGCATCCTCGGCATTGCTGCCGCCATTGTCGCGCAGAAGATCCGCGTTCATGATCGACAGCGCCGGGTAGGTCAGCTTCGCCGGAAAGCCCGGATCGGACGCCGGCGTCGTGATGACCACCTCACCTTCTTCGTCGCCGACCTCGAAGACGACATCGCGGATCATGAAGGACGCCGTGCCCTTGACCGTCTGAAGCCGCGTCAGCGAGAACACCACATCGTCGGCGGTGACCGGCGTGCCATCGGCAAAGCGCGCATCGGGATTGAGCTGGAATTCAAACACCGTGGCATCTTCGTTCACCGTGGGAAGACCGGCCAGACCGGGCACCAGTTCCGTCACGTCACCGCCATCGAAGGTGACAAGCGTCTCGTACACCGGATGCATGAACAGGCTGGCCGTGGGCTCAAAAGCCCGCGCCGGATCGGCGGTCTTCAACTGGAAAACCGTGTCGACAACCAATTGCTCGTCGGCGGCCGCCGGACCGGCAAAGCCGATGGCGCTGGCCATGAGCGCGCCGGTCATCATTGTCAGTCTGGATCGCATACCCTTGTCCTCACCTGAATTCGTCATGTCATCGTGCTGTCAGGGCCATTCAACGCGAAACAGTGCGTCGTCCGATCACCTGCGCCGTGCCGGAGGGCGTCAAAGCAGTCTGCCCTGCGCCCAGATCGTATACAATTGGAATACAGCATACACACAAAACAAGAGCAATCGAAAAATGGCGATCAGCCCTCGCCAGCCAATTGGCCGGTGGTCTCGTGGTTGTCGGCAGCCGCGCGCCCGGCACGATGAGGCGCAACGGACTGCTCTGCCGCGACAAGGCATGCCGCGCTGTGCGCATCGGTGAAATGGGTGTGGTCGGGCTCCACCTGTTTGCACTTGGCGATCGCTGCAGGACAACGCGGATGAAACCGGCAGCCCGGCGGCGGCGCTGCCGGATCGGGCACCTCGCCCGGCAGGTCGCCGGGCATGACGCCGCGCCCGTCCGGGCGGGGAATGGCCGAGATCAGCGCCTCGGTATAAGGGTGGACCGGGCTGTGCCAGACCCGATCGCTCGGCCCCCGCTCGGCGATCCGGCCAAGATACATCACCGCCGTCACATCGGCGATCGTCCGCACGATCGCCAGATCGTGCGAGATGAACAACAGCCCCATGTTGAGGTCCCGCACCAGATCGCGCATCAGATTGGCGACCGAAGCCTGCGCGGAGGCATCGAGCGCCGAGATCGGTTCGTCGGCGACGATGCATCGCGGCCGGGCGGCAAGCGCGCGCGCGATGGCGATCCGCTGGCGTTGACCGCCCGAGAACTGGTGCGGAAAGCGCGTGGCCGCCGCCGCCGGCAGCCCGACGCGCTCCAGGCATTCGCCGACGGCCATCGCAGCCTCTCCCGCTTGGCTGGCCACACGCCCGCCCTCGGCGATCAGGTCGCCAACCCGCCGCCGCGGATTGAGCGATGAGAACGGGTCCTGGAAGACCATCTGAAGCTTGCGTTCAGCCGGGCGCCGCGCGCTGCGCCCCAACGGCTGCACCTGTTCGCCGGCAAAGAGCACGGTGCCACGCGACGGCGCGAGCAGGCCGACGGCCGCCTTGCCCAGCGTCGACTTTCCGCAACCGGACTCGCCGACCAGGGCGACGATCTCGCCGGCGGCGATGTCAAGATCGACGCCGGCAACGGCGGTCACCGTCCGCCCGGCCTCGGCCTTGTAGGTGACGTGCAGATCGCGGATCGACAACAGGGTCATGCGGCCGCCCTTTGCAGCGGATCGACCGGACAGGCCGTCAGATGCCCCGGGGCGACTTCAGCCAGGGTCGGCAGTTGCGTGCGGCAGCCGTCATCGGCCCACGCACAGCGCGGATGGAACGGGCAACCCGGCGGCGCCAGCCCCGCGCTCGGCGGTGACCCGGGCAGCGCGTGCAATGTGTGGTCCGAAGCGTCCGGATCGGGCAGCGCGTCGAGCAGCCCGCGCGTATAGGGATGGCGGCATTCGCTCAAGACACTGTGCCGCGCGCCCTTCTCGACGATGCGACCCGCATACATGACCGCAACGCGGTCGCACAGCGCCGACATCACGCCAAGATCATGGGTGATCAGCAGCACCGAAAGCCCAAGCTCGGCGCGCAGATCGCCCAGAAGGCGCAGGATCCCCGCCTGAACGGTGACATCGAGCGCGGTCGTGGGTTCGTCCGCGATCAGCAGGCGCGGTCCGCAGCACAGAGCCGACGCAATGGCGATCCGCTGACGCATACCGCCGGAGAACTGGTGCGGATAGCGCGACAGCGCGCCCACAGGGTCTGGAATCTTGACAAGGCCGAGATACTCCTCAGCCCTTGCGCGCGCCGCCTTTCGGCTGAGGCCGCGATGGTGACGCACATGCTCGGTCAATTGCCGCTCGATGGTCAGCATCGGATGCAGCGCGGTCATCGGGTCCTGAAACACCATCGCGATGTCCCGGCCCCGGACACTGGCGATCTCGCGACCGGGCAGCGTCAGAAGGTCTCGGCCATCGAAGCGGATGTGGCCGCTGCAGCGCGCCCCGCCGGGCAGAAGGCGCAGCATGGCCAGCGCCGTCATCGATTTGCCGCTGCCGCTCTCGCCTGCGAGGCCAACGATTTCGCCCTCGCCGATCGACAGATCGACGCCGGTGACCGCGAACTGGCGGGTGCCGTCCTGCGCGGGCAGGCTGACGCTGAGATCCTCGATGGCGATCAGGTTCTGCCGGGTCATCGAAACGCCTTGGACGACTTGGGGTCGAGCGCATCGCGCAGCGTATCGCCCAGGAAGTTGGCCGCCAGCACCACGAGCAGGATCGCCAGGCCCGGAAAGAAGCTCATCCACCACATGTCGAAGAACTTGGCGCCCTCGGAGACCATCGATCCCCATTCGGCCGCCGGCGGCTGCGCACCGAGCCCCAGAAACGAAAGACCCGACAAGATGAGCACTGCATGGCCATATTCGAGCGTGACCAGCACGACGATCGGCCCGGCCACGTTGGGGCGCACATCGACCCAAAGGGCACGCGCGGACGACGCACCAAGAAGCCGGCTCGACTGCACATAGGCCTCGTCGCGCTGCGTCAACAGCATCGACCGCACGACCCGCGCATAGATCGGCCAGCTGACGATGACCACTGCCAGAACGGCGTTGAACAGGTTGGGACCGAGCGCGGCGACCACCGCCATCGCCAGAATGATGTCGGGGAAGGCCAAAACCAGATCGGCCGCGCGCATGATCACGCCATCGATCCAGCCACCGAAATAGCCCGCGATCGCGCCCAGCAGGATGCCGAGCGCAGCCGACATCAGCACCAGCTGCGCGGCATAGGGCAGCGACAGGCGCGCGCCATGGACCACGCGGCTGAAGATGTCGCGACCCAATTGGTCCGTGCCGAACCAGTTGTCGGGGTTGGGCGGCAACAGGCGCTGGAACGCCTGCTCGTTCGGGCCGACCGGCGCAATCAACGGGGCGAAGATCGCCACCAGCACGAAACCGACAAGGATCGCGCCGCCAACGATGCCCAATGGCTGCATCCAGACCGAGCGCGACTTGCGCGTCTTGCCATGGTCGGGCTGGGCGGGCTGTTCAACGGCACTCATCGGCTTACCCAAGACGGATGCGCGGATCGATCACCGCGTAGAGAACGTCGACCACGAGGTTGACGAAGATGTAGATGACGGCGACGACGAGGCTGACGCCCATGATGGCCCGCAGGTCGAGCGACAGGGCGCTGCGATAGGCATATTCGCCAAGGCCCGGCCACGAAAACACCGATTCGACAAGCACGGCACCACCCAGCATGCGGCCGAACGCCAGGCCGGAAACCGTGATGATCGCGGCGAGCGCTGGCCGCAGCACATGTCGCAGCAGCACCGTGCGCTCGGGCAGACCCTTTGCGCGGGCGCTGCGCACATAGTCCTGATCGAGCGCTTCAAGGACCGAGGCGCGGGTGAAGCGTGTGATCGCGCCGACCGTATAGACGGCCAGAACGATCGCCGGCAGCGCCAGATATGCCAACGCGTCCCAAAGCGTTTCCCAATCGCCGGTCAGGAGTGCATCCACGGTGTACATGCCGGTGACCGATGTGGGCGCCGCCGCACCCGGCGGCAGCCGGCCAACGCCCGGCGAAATGCCAAGCACGTAGAAGAACACGTAAAGGGCGACGATCGACAGCCAGAACGTCGGCACCGAAACCCCGGCAAGCGAAACCACGCGGATGAGTTGATCCGGCCAGCGCTCGCGATGAACGGCCGCGGTCAGGCCGAGCGCCAGGCCAAGCAGCATGGCCAGGGTCATCGCTGCAACGGCCAGTTCGATCGTGGCCGCCATGTACTGCGCCAGATCGACCGTCACGGGCCGGCGCGACTGGATCGACATGCCCAGATCGCCTTGCAGCAAGTTCCCCAGATAGATCGCGTATTGCTCAAAGAACGGCCGGTCCAGGCCGTAACGTTCCCTGAAGGCTGCAACGATCTCGGGGTCGGAGGCGGCGATATCGCCAATGCTGGCGGCAATTGGGTCCCCGGGCACAACCTGGGTGAGGATGAAGGCGACAAACGTCACGCTGATGCACAAAAGGAGCCCGACCACGAGCCGGCGCAGGATGAACCGCGCCATCACGGGCTGGGCGTACCAAAGGTGACGGAGCGTGCCGGTCATCAGCCGTACTCCATCACGTCGCCCACCGCATCAAAACGGTCAAGGCCGAACGGCGACAGGCCCGAGGGCATGGCGCCGGACAACGCCGCTTGCGCGGCCGCTTCGCCAACCAGCGGGCCGAGCGTATAGCCGTTGGCCGTTGCAGCAATGACGGCGCCGGGCAATCCGGGCATCAGGGAGATCAGCGGCGCACCGTCGATGTCGATGTTCATCGCCGCCCAACTGCGCACCACGGACAACGCGCCGACGGCGGGCACGGTACGCGCGGCAACCCAGAGATTTCCCTCCAGGCTGTCGGCCAAAACCTCGACCCTGCCGCCGTTCGTGACACGCGCGGGCCAGGCACCACCGATCAGGACTTGACCCGTGCTCGTCTGCTTGAGCGTCAGGTGCCGGTCGGCGTGGGCGATCAACTGCGACACGAGCGGCCGAACCGGTTCGGTGACGACCATCTGCAGCGGCGCCCCGCGGACGGGCACCTCGACGTCCAGCATCGCGGCAATCTCGGCGGACCAGCCGCCGGCCGCGATGACCAGGCGTGTGACGTCGAGCGTGCCGCGCGCGGTCCTGATCCGGTAGCCGGTTTTCGTGCGCGCAATGTCGGTGACCGGCGCAAGCTGCTCGATGATCGCGCCGCGTCGTTCCGCATCGCGCCGCAACGCTTCATTGGCGGGCAACGGATTGATCTTGCCTTCGCCCGGGCACCACGCGGCAGCCGCGAAACGGTCGGACACATGCGGCGCGATGGAACGGATCTCGTCGGCGCCGATCACCCGCGACTCGATGCCGACGCTCCGCTCCGCCTCGCATTTGCGCTCAAGAAAGGCGATCTGTGCGCGGTCCTCCGCCAGCATAAGGCCGCCGGTCGTCTTGATCTCGAAGTCGACGCCGACTTCGCGCTCGATATCGCGCCATAGCGCGATTGAATCGCGCTGCAGCGGCAGCGTCTGAAGGGCCGGAGAACCGCCGGCAACCGCCTTGGCGCCGAAATCCCATGACAGCAATTGCAGGTGCAAGCTGCCCGCATTGCCGCCCGAGGCTTCAGCGCCCGCTTCGCCCCGGTCCAGGCACACCACGGAAGCTCCCTGGCGCGCCGCCTCGCGGGCAGCACACAGCCCCATCACGCCCGCACCGATCACCGCCATATCGGCACGGGTGACGCGCAAGGGCTCGACCAGAAGCCCGGCGACCGGCCGGCTGGCGGGGCTTGCCAGGCGGTGGCCACCCCACTCCGGCTTTTCCCGGCCCAGAAGAGATGCCCGAACCGGTTTGGCCGGCAGCTGCGGCGCCATGAGTGCCGAAACCGGAACCGTTTCACCGGCCCGATGCAGCATGGAGATCAGGCTCGTCATGCAATTGCGACCCTGGCAACGCCCCATGCCGCAGCGGGTCAGCCGTTTGACGTGACCGGGACTTCGCGCGCCATCGGCGATGGCCGACGTGATCGCGTCGGCGGTCACCCCCTCGCAACGACACACGACTGTCGCGCCCTGCGGTGCCGGCCTGGGCCGTGCCGCAAACGACTGCCAAAGTGCGGCCTGAAACCGGCGCGCGCGTTCGGCACGGTTGTGCGCGGCCAGATCCTCCGTCACGGTACGGCCAAGAAACCGCGCCGCCGCCTGCCCGGCCAACCGCCCCTGTGCGCTCGCCTGATCGGCACCGCCGATACCGCCGGCATCGCCGGCGATCCAAAGGCCGCTGACGGGCGTTGCGCCGATCTGGTCACGAACCGGTCGGGGCAAGCCCTGGTCATCGAACTCGAGCGGGCATTCCAGCAGGCGCGGCAACTCGATCTGCGGGACAAATCCGTCACCCATGCAAACGGTGTCCGCATGCACGATGCGCGCCTTTCCCCCACCACCGACCCGCGTCAGCGCGACCTCAAAGCCGCCCGCCGGCCCATTGGTGATCGAGGTCACTTCCGTCTTGCGCCAGACCGGCACGCGCGCCAGGGCCAACCGCGCCATATAGCCGGCGCCGCTTGCCACCAGTCGCGCATCGGCCTTGGCCGCCGCGACCATCGCCATGGGCGCGATCGCGGATCGGTCGGCGACGCCGACAACCGGTGCGCCAAGGCGCAGCAACTCGGCGCCCAGTTGAATGCCCAGCGGGCCATGCCCGGCGATGAGGACACGGCCCAGTGGCGGTCGGCCGTAGCGCCGGGCGTAGGTTTGTGCCGCTCCGATCGTCATCACGCCGGGCTGACACCACCCTGGCACGACCGCGGGTCGTTCATAGGCCCCGGTCGCGATGATGACAGCCTTCGATTCGACGATGCCCTGCTGATCGTCGAGCATGTAACGCAGGTCGAACCGGTCACCGGCGCGCCGTGCATACCAGACGGCTGCGCCCGAAATCAGCGTTGCGCCACTTTGCGCGAAGCGGCGGCGAAGCGCATCGCCGCGTCGATGCTGCTTGTCCCGATGGGCTTTGGCGGCGGCGGGTGGCTTGAAGTATTGCCCGCCCGGCGCGCCACGCTCGTCGATGACGATCACCGCGCACCCGGCTTCGGCCGCCGCACACGCCGCTTCCAGACCGGCCGGTCCGGCGCCAACAATTGCAAGGTCGGTGCGATGGCGAAGCGACGCGGGCGCGGTTTCGTCGTTCGGTGCGACTGCGGTCGTCGCATCATCTTGCGATGTGACGTGCATGCCGCTTCGGACCGTCGTCATGCACGCCGGCGTCGAGCGGCGCCCGTCGGCAACGACCATGCACTCCTGGCAGACACCCATGCCGCAATAGACACCGCGATCGCGACCGCCGCCCGTGGCCCCGAGACGACGTACACCGGCCGCCTCCAGCGCGACGGCGATGCTGTCGCCCGCGCGCGCGGTCACCGGTTGCCCGTCGAAGGTGAATGCGATCGTGTCCATATCCGCCGTCAGGCCGCCCGGGCCCGCTCGATGCCGGCGGCAGCCAGTGCCGCGCGCACCATGTCCCACTCGCCTTCGGGCAGGGGCAGGCGGGGTGCGCGCGGCAACCCCATCGGTCGGCCCATCTCGGACAGCGCCGCCTTGGTTGCCGAAACATAGCGCTGACCACCGACCAGACGAATCAGCGGCAGAATGCGGGCGTAGATCGCGCGCGCGCCATCGTAGTCTTGCTCGTCGACGGTCATCGTGAACATGCGCGCGGAGTCGGCCGGCACGACGTTCGATCCCACCGCGACCCAGCCGATGGCGCCGCTGACGAACGATTCAAACCCCATGATGCCGCCGAACACGCCCATGCGATCGCCACAAAGATCGATGATGTCGCGAACGCGCGTGACGTCCATTGTGGATTCCTTGATGTAGTCGACACCGTCGATCTCGCTCAACCGGGCGACCAGCGGTGGCGTCAGATCGACATTGGCCACGGCCGGATTGTTGTAGACCATCACCGGCAGCGCCGTCGAACCCGCAATGCGCTCATAATGCCGGATCAGCTCGGCTTCGGTGGGGGTCGAATAGAACGGCGGGATGACCATGATGCCCTGAGCGCCGATGTCCTCGGCCATGCGTGCGCGATCCATCGCATCCTCGGTGCGCTCCGCGCCCGCGCCGACGACGACAGGCACGCGGCCGGCGGACGTCCGCACCACGCAGGAGGCGACATCGCGCTGTTCAGCCGGCGTCATCGACAGAAACTCGCCCGTCGAGCCGAGCGGAATGAGGCCATGAATGCCCTCCTCAATCTGCCACTCGGTGAACGCGGCCTGCGCATCCAGATCGAGATTGCCCCGCTCGTCGAACGCCGTGACCATCACGGTGAAAGTTCCGCGCAACCCTCCCATCAGTTAAGTCCCCGCTGGCGGGCGTCATTGACCGGCGAACCGCCACGGATGCGGTGTTCAGCGGTCGGGCGGAGTCGTCTCATGGTGTGCCTCTGGCGTTGGTGGTCTCAATGGGATGCGCGTCGGGGTTCATCGATGAACCGGCAACGTGCGCAGGCGGCGGCGCCGCGCACCAGCGCCCGGCAAGTTCGGTTGCCGCATCGATCATGGCGCCGAAGTCTGCCGCATCGACCCATTCATCGGTGCCGCCGTTCTGCGACAGGTCGCCGCACAGGCAGCCAAAACCGATGCATGCAATGTCGGCCTGGCGCATCGGGTTGCGGATATCGCTTCCGGCGTGCAGCACGTTGCGCACGGGTCGCGCGCCGGTGACGGTGCGCAGCACATCGTCGGCCATCACACACAACGGATGCTCATCGGGCAGCATCGCGCCTTCCACGCCCGACAGCCATTCAAGGCGCGGCGGATGGGCCGACAACCACCGGTCGTCGCGCGCATGTCGCTTGAGCATCTGCTCCAGTTCGCGCTTGGCCTGCGACAGCGCCTGACCGGGCGGAAAGCTGATCGCGCCGGAAATGGCGCACGAGCCGGCCATGCGTGTGGGCGAGACAGCTGCACCGCAGGTCATCGTGGCGATATGCAGGTTGGCCGCGCGCCCGACCGCATCCGCCGTCGGCGCGAAATCCGTGTCCTCGGCGCGCGCCTGCGCCAGCGCGCCAAGATCCGCGTAAAGACTCACGGCCTTGTCGAGTGGGTTGACGCCCAGATGAGCGAACGGCACCTGCGAGGGTTCGCTGATGTTGGGCGGCGCCCCGTCGACGGTGATGCGAAACTCGGCCTGGCCGAGCGTCATCGCCTTGATCTCGTTCAGGCCACGGCCGGACTCGGCGGGATGCAGGTAGACCGCAGCATCCGCGCGCAGGCCATCGGACAAGGCGGCCGCCATGCCCCGGCCATGCCGTTTGGAGGGCGCGCTGACGAACCAAAGCTCGCCGCGCGGCGCGGTCGACCGCGCCATGTGTGCCATGACCGCGACACCGGCCGCACATCCGGCCAGTGCATCGGCCACGCCCCAACCGTGCAGGCGGCCGCCATCGGCGGTCAAGGCGAAGGGATCGTTGCGCCAGCCCGGTTCGTCGCCGGCCGGCTCGCTGTCGGGATGGCTGAACATGACGAGACCGGCGCGGTCCGGGTCGGTTGCGGGAAGACGGGCAACCACCAGCCGGCGCATGTCCGGACCTAAACACGCCTCGGCTGCGTGCTCGCCCTTGAGCGGAATGGCGCGTGGATCGTAGTCGCGGGTCTCGACCGCGCAGCCGGCCGCGGCAAGCGCCTCGGCCATGACACGTTGCACGGCTTGCTCGCCTCCCGATTGGGCTTGCACAAGGCTGCTTAGACATGTGTGGGCGAAAGAGGTATCCAACCGCGCCAAAGGTGTGCCAGGCATGAGTGTCGATATCCTTGAATACAATTCGTATACAACTTAGATCGGCCATTGCAAACACGCGTGTGAGATGATTTTTCGCCGTACCGTCGGCAGCGATCATGTTCGGCCCGCCGAAGCGAAAGCGGAGAGGAAGACCGAATGAGACAGGACGCCTTTGACGTCGCGGGTGCCAAGGCCGGCGCCGCCGCATCGGCAGGTCGCACGCTGGCCGAACTCGCCTATGAGAAGCTGAGCGGCATGATCCGCCGGCGACAGTTGCGCAGTGGCCAGATGCTGGTCGAACAGCAACTGGCGGAAAATCTGGGCGTGTCGAGGACGCCGCTCCGCGAGGCCCTGCAGCGCCTGGAAAGCGACGGCCTGCTCGGCAAAAGCGCCAATCGCAGCTACGTCGTCCGCAAGGTCGAACTCGAGGAGTACCTGCGCAGCCTCAAGGTGCGTCAGATCCTCGAGCCCGAGGCGGCCGCGCTTGCCGCCGGCCACGTCAAGACGGAGGCCATTTCATCGGCCCGGAGCAATCTGGCGCGTGCCTCCAACCTCCAGCCCTACGACATGCTCGCCCATTACCGCTCCGACGACGAGGTGCATGACCTGTTCATCCGCAACTGCCGCAACGATGTAATGACCGACATCTTGCTGTCCTTGCGGATCACCACCCAACTGTTCGAGATCGAAACGTTGTCGGAGCGGCTCGAACCCGACGCGCGTGAACACGAACGCATTCTCGACGCGCTGGAGGCGGGCGACTCCCGCAAGTCCCGCCAGGCGGTGGCCGCCCATATCCGGTCACTTTATGCGTTCGCGCTGCGGACGATCGGCTGAGCAGGCGCGGCGACCGCACCTCCCAAAGCACCAAGAGACCCGCGAAACGTGCCCAGCCGAGCGGCCGCGCCGTGTCTGTCAGGCATGAAGGGGCTGACCGACAAACGCGCCCTTGCGGAATGCACTGGGTGTCTTGCCCACCTTCAGCCGAAACGCCTTCTGAAACGCCGACAAAGAGCCAAAGCCCGCCTCCAGCGCCACCGACAACACCGAGCGATCCCTGTCGGCCAACAGCGCCTGGGCGTAGGACAGGCGCAGCAAGGTGATGTAGCTGTTGAGCGTCATGCCGGTCGATTGCCGGAACAGCGACATCGCGTATTTGGGGTGCACCTTGGCGGCGGCCGCGATGTCATCGGCGCACAACGGTTCGCGGAAGTTGCGCGCAACGAAGATGCAGATGCGGTCGATCGTGTCGCCGGCATTGCCGTGCGGCTCGCTGGCACGCCCCTCGCCCGCGCCGCCAAGCGCGATGTAGGGTTCAAGCGCCAGGCGCTCGGCACGCAACAACACCTCATCGAGCGCGACGCGGCGGCGGTTCTCGTCATCGCTGGTCAGCCAGGCGGCAAGACGCGCAAACAGCGCCGGATCACCCGGGTCGCGCGCCGCGGTGCGGAACGATGCGCCCTCCATCAAGCGCTGGCGGACATGGTGGCTCAGGCGCAGGCGGAAGAAATGGACCAGCGGCAGATGCATCACGGTGTATTGCGTGCCCGGATCGGTCTCGAAAACGCAATGTGGAAAGCCGCCCCAGAACAGCGCCACCTCACCGGCCCGCAGCGTCATGCCGTGGTCGGTCATCTGATAGTGCATGGCGCCCGTCGCGCAGAAATTCACCTCGACCTGGGCATGCCAATGCGGACGCGGCATGACGAAAGGCTCGCCATGGCGCACATCAATGATGCCCGGGCTGCGCTCGACATCGCCCTGTCCGGGATAGTCGCAATGGCCCGAATAATCGATCGGGCTGGGGGGCGGAAACAGCGGTTTGTTCATGCCGACAACAACCTTACTATTCGACGAGTCTTGTATCCCATAGTCCGAGACGGGTCTACATCAAACGCCCTACAGTGACCGCTCGTGCCGGCGCGATACCGAAGGCGCCGCACATGCATTTGGGAGGAAAGCATGAAAGCCAAACTATTGGGCGCGGCCGCGCTCACCCTTGTCGCGGGTCACGCACTGGCTCAGGATGCGCCGTCGGGCGAGATCACCATCTGGAGCTGGGACATCGCCGCCTCCTCGCTGGAATCGGTCGTCGCGGGTTTCAATGAGCAGTATCCCGACGTGACCGTGATCGTCGAGGATCTTGGCAACCAGCAGGTCTTCGACCGCACGCTTGCCGCCTGCGCGGCCGGTGGTCAGGGGCTGCCGGACGTCATTTCCATCGAGAACCAGGAAGCCGAGATCTTCTGGGCGCAGTTCCCCGACTGCTTCGCCAATCTGCGCGATCTTGGCTACACCGACGAGGTCGCGGGCCGCTTCCCCGACTTCAAGCGCGCCGAACTGGAAGTCGGCGACGTCGCCTATGCAATGCCGTGGGACGCCGGTCCTGTCGCCATGTTCTACCGCCGCGACCTCTATGATCAGGCCGGCATCGATGCCGCTTCCATCGAGACCTGGGCCGACTTCATCGCTGCCGGCGAACAGCTTCAGGGCGCGCTTGACGGCGTGCGCATGACGCAGGCCAACCTGAACGGCGACACCGAGTTCTTCCGGATGATCGCCAACGAGCAGGACTGCTTCTACTTCTCCGGCGACGGCCAGGAGATCACGGTCAATCAGCCCGGCTGCGTCGCCGCGCTCGAAACGATCAAGGCGCTCAATGACGCCGGTGTGATGGGCGCCGCCGACTGGGGCGAGAAGATCCAGTCGATGGCCGCCGGCACCGTCGCAACGCAGATGTTCGGTGGCTGGTATGAAGGCACCGTGCGCACCAATGTGCCTGAAGACCAGGCGGGCAACTGGGGCGTCTATCGGATGCCGACGGTCGACGACGGCCCGCGCGCGGCCAACATCGGCGGGTCTTCGCTGGCCATTCCGAGCGCGTCGGAGAACAAGGAAGCCGCTTACGCCTACCTCGCATACGCGCTTGGCACCAATGACGGCCAGCTGACCATGCTGCGCGAGTACGGCCTGGTACCGTCCCTGCTCAGCGCGCTGGATGCCGACTATGTTGCCGAACCGATCGAGTTCTGGGGCGGCGAGGCCATCTGGCAGACGATTCTCGGCACCCTTGGCGAAGTGCCGCCGGTGCGTGGCACGCCGTTCTTCGCCGACGCGGGCGGGGTCGTGCAGGCCGTCCAGACGCAGTTTCTGAACGGCGGTTTCGACAGCGCGCAGGCGGCGCTCGATGATGCCGCGCAACAGCTGACGTTCATCACCGGCCTGCCTGTCGCCGAGTGACACGAATGCGCGGCCGGCCGGTGCGCTGAAGCGCCGGCCGGCCATCTGCCCGGTCGATCAGGAGTCGTCACGTGTCACGCCGCAAGCTCGCGCCTTGGGGCTTTCTGACCCCTTTCTTGGTGGTGTTCGCCGCCTTCTGGCTGTGGCCGATCATCTATTCGTTCTATCTGTC
>CAZSFA010000048.1:0-18778 GCA_964606055.1 uncultured Oceaniradius sp.
CCAGGCCGATCATGCCGATCGCATTGACCTTGGCGTTGCGGGCTGCAAGCGCATGCATCAGCCCGACCACGGCGGCCGCACCGCCCATGTCGCCCTTCATGTCCTCCATGCCGCCCGATGGCTTGATGGAGATGCCGCCGGTGTCAAACACCACACCCTTGCCGATGAAGGCCACTGGCTTGTCCTTGGCGCGACCGCCATTCCATTTCATCACCACGAGGCGCGGCGGGCGCACCGAGCCCTGGCCGACGCCGACAAACGCGCCCATGCCGAGCTTTGTCATGCGTTTTTCGTCGAGCACCTCGATTTCAACGCCGAGCGCGTCGAGACCCTGGGCGCGGGCGGCGAACTCGTCCGGGCCGAGCAGATTGGCCGGTTCGTTGACCAGATCGCGCGCCAGCATGACGCCGCGCGCGATCGCCTCGGCATCCTGCCAGGCCTTCTTGGCCTTGGCGGCGTCGGCGATCTGAATGGTCACCTTCTGCGCCTTGGGCGCGGGGTCGTCGCCGCTCTTGTCATTCTTCTTGACCGTCTTGTACTTTTCGAAGCTGTAGGCACGCAGCAGCCAGCCCTCGGCAAACGCACCGGCCGCTGCGGCATCCATCGCTTCACCGGCAAGGATCGTCACGACCGGTTCCTTGGCCAACGCGGCGCGCGCGGCGCCGCCAAGCGCGCGCCAGTCGGCCGGTTTCATCTCGTCGGGCGCGCCGGTGCCGATGACGGCGATACGATTTGCCGCGCTGCCGGCAGGCGCCAGAACGTCCATCAGGCTCTTCTTCTTTGCTGCGAACTCGGCGATCCCGGCGGCGCGAACCAACACGCCCTCACCGTCAAGATCGCCGGCCAGCGCCGCCAGATCCTCGCCGGGCGCGGCAACGATGAGCGCGGCACCCTTCTTGACGGCGGTCGGCTTGGCGAACGAAATGCTGGGGAGGATGGACATCTTGGGACGAACCTTCTTGTTGGGCGGATGGTGCAGGTGGTTCGATTGTGAAACCGTTGGCCGCGATAGCAAGGCCCAAAGAACGCCGCAACCGCCCGTTAACCGTGTTTGTTGGCCCCAGATTAGGGCCACAGCGACAAAAATGAACGAAACATTGCCGTCAGGGCCACAATTGCATGCATATGCATGCCATCCCGGCCCGAGCCTGAAAGCTGCCCTTGTCCATCGTTGAACGTTACATCTTCAGGCGTGTGCTGGTTGCTTCGCTGGGCGCGTTTGCCTCGGTTCTGGCGGTCGTGTGGGTCAGCCAGGCGGTCACGCGCATCGACTTTGCCACCGGTACCGGCGCGGCGGCCGGCACGTTCCTTTACATGATGGGCATGCTGACGCCGCAGTTCGTGACGCTGACCATGCCGTTCGGTCTTCTGCTGGGCACGATGGTTGTGCTGAACGCAATGAACGCCGACAGCGAAATGCCCGTCGTCGCAGGCACCGGCATCGGGCGGTTGGCGCTTGCCCGGCCTCTCCTGATCCTTGCGATGGGCACGGCGGCGATCATCCTGTTCCTGAGCCATTTCGTCGAGCCGGCGGCCAATCGCGCAGTGCGCGACACGGTCACGAACGCACGCACCGACCTTTTGGCGACGTTGATCGTGCCCGGCCGCTTCAACGCCATCGATGACGGTCTGACCATCTACATCGACCGCAAGATCGACGGCAGCATTCTGGGCGGGATCATGGTGTCGGATGTGCGCGATGAGCAGCAACACCTTCTTTATCATGCGCGCCTTGGCACCATCGATTCCAGCACGGACAATCCTGTGCTGGTGCTCAACGATGGCGAGATCCACAGGCAGGACACGCGCACGGGCGACCTTTCGATCATCCGCTTCCAGTCCTACGGGCTTTCGCTGGCCCAGTTCATGGGCGGCGGCACTGCGCGATACCGGCTTGAAGAACAACCGACATCGTACATGTTCAATCCCGATCCCAACGACCGGTTCGTGCAGAACTGGCCGGGCCAGGTGCGCGGCGAACTGCATGCGCGTTTCAGCGACTGGCTGTTTGCGCCGCTGATGGTGATGATCGCACTCAGCCTTGCCGGACAGCCGCAATCGCACCGCACTGCCGGTGTTGCGCTGATGCTGATGGCGTTCGGTGCGGCGCTCGGCTACCGATGGGCATCGTACTTCGCCTACAACGAGATCAAGAACAATGGCGGCCTGTTCTGGCTGCTCTACGCGGTGCCGCTGTTCGGCATCGTCTCGGGTGCGGCGCTTTATCTGACCGGGCGCAAGGCCGTTCTGCCCGAACGGATGACGACGCCGCTGGTGCGACTGGCTGAATCGGCTTGGGGCCTCGTGCCGCGCCCCTTGCGCCGAACCGCATAGGGCGCGCACATGCTGGGCACGATCACCGGACGCACCTTGCAGACCTATGTCTTCTTCCGCCTGTTGCGGATGGTGCTGTATCTGACGCTCGGTCTGGCGGCGCTCGCCTTGCTGATCGACTTCACCGAGCTGTCGAACCGCACCGGCAATCTGCCGCAATACACGATTGCGGCCGCGCTCGGCATATCGGCGATGCGCCTGCCGTTCATCATCCAGGTCGCCTTTCCGTTCGTCATGCTGGCCGCGACGATCGCAACGCTGATCAGCCTGAACCGGCGGTTCGAGTTGGTCGTTGCGCGGTCGGCCGGCATGTCGGCATGGCAGTTCCTCGCGCCGACCTGGGTTGCCGCGATCGTTCTGGGTCTGGCGGCCACGCTGGCGCTCAATCCTCTTGCGGCAGGCGGCTTCTCGCTGGCGCAATCGATCGAGGGCAGTTGGCGCGGCGCCTCCGACAGCCGGACCCTGCCGAGCGAGGATCCCTGGCTGCGCCAGGCGCGACAGGGCGGCGGCAGCATCCTGATCACCGCGCGGCAGGTCACGAACGGGCCGGTCATGCTGATGGGCGCAACGTTCGTCGAAACAGGCTCCGATGGACGAATCGCCGCCCGGCACGACGCCGACCGGGCCGTTCTTGAACAGGGCCGGTGGCGGCTCGAGGCCGTTCAGACCCATGTCGCCGGCAACCGCCCCATCGTGCGGGACCGGATCACGATTGCCACCGATCTCGATCCGGCCGTGATCCGGCAGGCGCTGGTTCCGGCCGAAATGGTGTCGATCTATGCGCTGCCCAGCCAGATCGCAGCGGCACGATCATTCGGCGTACCGGCCAGCCCGTTTCGCATGCAATTTCATTCGCTTATCGCCCTGCCCGGCCTGCTGGTCGCGATGACGCTGGTGGCCGCCACGGTGTCGTTGCGCTTTGTCCGTTCGGGCCAGTCGGCGGCCATGATTGTGGGTGGCATCGTTGCAGGCTTCGTGCTTTATGTCGTCACGGCATTGGCCAAGTCGTTCGGCAGCGCCGGTGTCATTGCGCCCGTTCTGGCGGCATGGCTGCCGGTTTTCTGCGGCGTCTTGTTCGGCACGGGATACCTGTTGCACCGCGAGGACGGATAGTGGGTCACAAGGGGGGGACATCGGTGGCATTCCGCCCGGCCGCGATCCGCAAGGCTCCACCCCGGAGCCGTGTCCTGCGTCTTGCGCTCGTTCTTCTGGCGGGCATTGCGCCTGTTGCGGCCGCACCGGCCGGCGCGCAGGTGACCGAGGACTTCGCCGGCCTCGTCCAGACCGATCCGAACGCCCCGCTGCTGCTGGAAGCCGACGAGATCATCTACGACAATGACCGGCGCATCATCTCGGCGGTCGGCAATGTGCGGATCGACTATGCCGGCTCGCGGCTTTTTGCCCAGAGCGTGAGCTACATCGAAGCTTCCGGGCGGCTGGTCGCCGTCGGCCAGGTCGAAATCCTCTATGCCGACGGCACGCGCTTTTTTGCCGAAGAACTCGACATCACCGACGACTTCCGCGACGGCTTCGTCAATGCGCTGCGCGTGGTCACCACCGACAACACACGCTTTGCCGCCGAAAGCGCCGAACGGCGCGACGGCGCGGTGACCATCTTCAACAACGGCCTTTACACCGCGTGCGAACCGTGCGCCGAGCGGCCCGACAAGCCGCCGATCTGGCAGGTCAAGGCGCAACGCATCATCTGGGACGGCAATGAACGCACCGTCCGGTTCGAGAACGCCAGTTTCGAGTTCTTCGGCGTGCCGCTGGCGCGCGTTCCGGTGTTCCTGACCGCCGATCCGACGGTTCGTCGCAAGACGGGCTTTCTGGCGCCGCGCTTCAACTACGCCGACGAGTTGGGCTTCAGCGTCGCTGCGCCATACTTCATCAACCTGGCACCCAATGCCGACGTGACGCTGACCGCAACCGGTTATACGCGACAGGGCCTTCTGGGCGAGGCCGAGTTCCGCCACCGGCTGGAGAACGGCCAGTATTCGCTCAAGATCGCCGGCATCCACCAGGCATCGCCGAGCGCCTTCGACGCCGGTACGATCGATGCGAACGAGCGCAACCGGGCCATGGTCGGCACCACGGGCCGGTTTGCGATAAACCCACGCTGGGCGTTCGGCTGGAACGGGCTCTTGCAGACCGACAAGAACTTCGCGCGCACCTATTCGATCTCCGGTTTTTCCGGCGGTGTGGTGCGCAACGAGATGTATCTGACCGGGCTGGCCAATCGCAGCTTCTTCGATGCGCGCGTTCTCGATTTCGTCGTGCAGGAAACCGCCGTCAGCGGCCGCAACGAACGCCAGCCCACGGTTCTGCCCAGCTTCGACTACAACACCGTGCTGCCCCAGCCCGTCGCCGGGGGCCAGTTGGCGTTCAACCTCAACGCACGCGGCATCGTGCGCGAAAACGTCGACGCGCGCGGCAGCGCGGGGCCGACGGATGACAACTTCGCGACCTTCGGCGTTGACGGCGAATCCTGGCGCATGACCGCCGAGGGCGAATGGCAGCGCAGCTTTGTCGCGCAGGGCGGGCTGACGCTGACGCCGCTGCTGCACGCTCGCGGCGACACCACCATCCTCGATGCCGACGCCGGTGGCGCGCTGTCGCAAACCATGGAGAGTGCCGGAGCCAGCCTTGCAACCGACGGCACCACATTCAGCGGCATGGCAACGGCCGGCATCGAGGTGCGCTGGCCCGTCGTGGTGAGCGCGCCCGGTTCGGCGCACATTTTTGAGCCGATCGGACAGGTGTTCGTCCGCCCGGACGCGCCAAGCGGGGGCGTCCTGCCCAATGAGGACGCGCAGAGCCTGGTCTTTGATACGACCACCTTGTTCGAGCGCGACAAGTTCTCCGGCTATGACCGGATCGAAGGCGGCGTTCGCGCCAATGTCGGCGTGCGCTATGCCGGTTTCTTCGGCGGCGGCATCAGCGCCGACGCCGTGTTCGGACAGTCGTTCCATCTGGCCGGCGACAACCCTTACGACGATCCCGACCTGACCAACACCGGAGCCGACTCCGGGCTTGAGACGGACCGGTCCGACTATGTCGGCTCCATCGATCTGCGCCATGAGAGCGGGTTTGCCGTGGGCCTCGATGGCCGGTTTGACGAGGCGGATTTCGCGGTCCGCCGCGCCAGCGCCGGAGTGTCGTTCTCGAACGAACGGCTACAGATCGCGGCCGATTATGCGCTCGTCACCGCGCAGCCGACCTATGGCTTTGACACCGACCGGCAGGAGGTTTCGGCGTCGGGCGCGCTGCGCATCGGCGACTACTGGCAGGTTTCGGCCGGTGCGACGTATGATCTGACCGACAACGCGTTCGACCAGCAATCGATCGGCCTTGCCTATGATGATGAATGCTTCACCTTTGCGTTCACCTATGCCCAAAACCGCGACAATGCGGACGCGATCGACCGAACGTTCGGGCTGCAGCTGACCGCGCGCACGCTGGGCGATGTCGGATCGCGTGTCACCAAGAGTAACATGTGATCGCCCGCAACCGACGACGCGCAGTCCGCCCATGTCATGGTTTTGCCTTCAAGGCCGGGCATTGCGCGATCCTCGCCGGGCATTGAACAAACGGAGGATGGCCATGAAAGCGCACCAGTCCGGATATCTTCGCAGCGCCGTTGCGGCTGCCGCGCTGGCGGTGCTGACGACGGGTGCGGCGCTCGCGCCCCTGCCGTCGGCGCAGGCCTCGGAGATCCGCGTCGTCGTCAACGACGAGGTCGTGACGACCTATGACATCAACCGCCGGGTCGCTTTCATGCGACTGCAGCAGCGTTCGGGCAATCTGCGTTCGGCGGCGACCGACGAACTCATCGAGGAAGCACTCAAGCGCAACGCCATCCGACGGGCCGGCTTTCGCATTCCGGACAGCATGGTCGACCGGGCCTACGCCAACTTTGCCAGCGGCAACAATCTGTCGGCCGGGCAGTTGCGGCAGATCCTCAACCAGTCCGGCGTCACGGACCAGCACTTCCGCGAGTTCATCCGGCTGCAGATCGGATGGAGCCAGACGGTGCAGTTTCGCTCGCGCGCCCAGAACCAGATGATGAACGAGCAGGATGTGGTTGCGCGCATGCTCGAACAGGGCGGCGCCAAGCCGACATCGACCGAGTACATCCTGCAGCAGGTGATCTTCGTCGTGCCGCAGAACCAGCGGCGCAACCAGATGGCCGCACGCAGGCAGGAAGCGCAGAACATGCGCGGGCTCGTCAACAGTTGCGACAGCACGATCGAACTGGCCAGCGGCCTGCGCGACGTGGCCGTGCGTGATCTCGGTCGCGTTCTGGAGTTGCAGCTCCCCGGCGAATGGGCCGATTCGGTGAGCGGATTGCAGACCGGTCAGACGACCCGCCCGCGCGACACCGAACGCGGGGTGGAGTTCATCGTGGTTTGCCGCGCGCGACAGGTGAACGATGATCGCGTGGCGCAGTTGCAGTTCTCGACCGAAGCGCTTCAGGACGATGGCGGCGATGCCGGCGCGCAGTTCCTTGAGGAGTTGCGGGCCAATGCGCGCATCCAGCGTCGCTGAACCGGCGCGGCGCCCATGACGGGGCGCGCGCCGCTTGCCGTTTCATGCGGCGAGCCGGCCGGCATCGGTCCAGACATCATCGCCATGGCCTGGCAGGCGCGCGTCGAGCGTGACCTGCCGGCGTTCCTCGTTCTCGGCGACATTGATCAACTAGCGGCCCGCGCCGGACGGCTGGGCATCGATATGCCGATCGCCGAGGCGACGCCGGGCACGGCAACGGGCGTGTTCGCGGGCGCCCTGCCGGTCATGCCCCTCACCCACACACTCGCCGAAGCACCCGGCGCGCCTGACCAACGCAACGCGCCCGGCGTGATCGAGGCGATCGACCGTGTGGTGGGACTGACGCTCGGTGGCGAAACGCGCGGCGTGGTCACCGCGCCAATCGCCAAGAAACAGCTCTATGATGCCGGTTTCACCCATCCCGGCCATACCGAGTACCTGGCCCAGCTCGTCGCAAAGGGATCGGCCCGGCCACCGCACCCGGTGATGATGATCGCCGGGCCGCGCTTGCGCACGATCCCGGTCACAATACACATGCCCTTGCGGGAGGTGCCCGACGCCCTGTCGGCGGCGCTGATCGAGCAGACCATCGCCATCGCGGACGCCGATCTCAAATCGCGTTTCGGAATCGCCCGGCCGCGCATTGCAGTCGCAGGTCTGAACCCACACGCGGGAGAAGGCGGCGCGCTGGGCGAGGAGGACGCCGCCATCATCGCCCCGGCAATCGGTGCCGCCCGGAAGGCCGGCATCGACGCGACCGGGCCTTTGCCCGCCGATACGATGTTCCACGAGGCGGCCCGCGCCCGCTACGACGTTGCGGTGTGCATGTATCACGATCAGGCCCTGATCCCCGCCAAGGCGTTGGACTTCGACGACGGCGTCAACGTCACGCTTGGCTTGCCTTTCGTGCGCACCTCGCCGGACCACGGCACGGCATTTGCCATTGCCGGCACGGGCGAGGCCCGCGCGCAGAGCTTCATCGCTGCGCTGATGATGGCGGACGCGATGGCCGGCCCATGATGAGCGATGGCAATGCCCCGGATGGCATGGCCGCAGATGGCCTGCCGAGCCTGCGAACGGTCGTCGAGCGCCATGATCTTGTCGCCCGCAAGGCGCTTGGCCAGAACTTCCTGCTCGACCTGAACCTCACCGGACGGATTGCGCGGACGGCCGGCGATCTGCACGACACGACCGTGATCGAAGTCGGCCCCGGCCCCGGCGGGCTGACGCGGGCGCTGCTCGCCCATGATGCAAAACGGGTGATCGCCATCGAACGCGACCCACGCTGTCTGCCGGCGCTTGAGGCCATCGCGGCGCATTATCCGGAGCGCCTTACGGTCGTTGAGGGCGATGCGCTTGAGACCGATCTCGGTGCGCTGGCTGCCGGCGAACGCACGGTGATCATCGCCAACCTGCCCTACAATGTCGGCACCGCGCTGCTGGTCGGCTGGTTGAGTGGTCCGGAGTGGCCGCCGTTCTATGAAAGCATGACGCTGATGTTTCAGCGCGAGGTCGCCGAGCGGATCGTCGCGCGACCGGGCACGGCCGCCTATGGCCGGCTCGGCGTTCTGGCCGGCTGGCGGACGAATGCGCGCATCGCGTTCGACGTGCCGCGCCAGGCATTCTGGCCGCCGCCCAAGGTCACCTCATCGGTGGTGCACATCGTTCCCGATCCAACGCCAATCGAAACCGACGCCACGGCTCTGGAGACCGTTACGCGGCATGCGTTCGGCCAGCGGCGCAAGATGTTGCGTCAGAGCCTCAAGCCCATCGGCGGCGCCGACCTCCTCAAGCGGGCCGACATCGACGGCGCACGTCGCGCCGAGACCCTGACGATCGAAGAGTTCTGCGCGCTGGCAAACGCGCTTTGACCCGATCGCCAGCCGTCTGGATCGCTGCTACGGTGTTGCCTGGCCGGGCGCGTCCGCCAACAAGCCATTGACGAAATCGAACAGGCCGGGCCGCCGGTCCCGTCGCAACCGCTCGGCGCGCACGATCGCCCGCACGGCATCGAAGGCGCGGCCCAGATCGTCATTGACGATGACATAGTCGTACTCGCGCCATTGCTCGATCTCGCGGGCGGCGTTGCGCAGCCTCCGATCAATCACATCGGCCGAGTCCTCGGCCCGACGCTGCAGGCGCGCCCTGAGTTCGGCCATGGAAGGGGGCAGGATGAAGATCGAGACCACGTCGGCCCGCATCTTCTGCGACAGTTGCCGCGCGCCCTGCCAGTCAATGTCGAAGAGCATGTCGCGCCCGGCTGCCATCGCCTGCTCGACCGGTTCGCGCGGCGTGCCGTAGAAGTTACCATGCACCTGCGCTGATTCCAGCAGTTCATCATGCTCGCGCAGGCGCTCGAAGGCGCGCTCGTCGACGAAGTTGTAATGCACCCCGTCGATTTCGCTGCCGCGGCGCGGCCGTGTCGTCACCGAGACCGAAAGGGCGATGTCGTCTTCCTGCTCGAGGATGTTGCGGGCAATGGTCGACTTGCCCGCGCCCGATGGCGAGGACAAGACAAGCATCAGGCCCCGGCGCGCGATGACCGACGTGTTGTCTTTGGATTGTTGCGGCACCGCGCTCAGTTCGGCCTCCGAGGTTCCGGACGCGCCGCGTCCGTCGGGAATCGTACGCTCACTGCAGATTTTGCACCTGCTCGCGCATCTGGTCTATGACCGATTTGAGCTCCAGGCCAATCGCGGTCAGTTCCGTGGAGGCCGATTTCGAGCACAGCGTGTTGGCCTCGCGATTGAACTCCTGCGCCAGAAAGTCGAGCTTGCGGCCGATCACGCCGCCCTTTGCGAGCAGCTGGCGCGCGGCCGCGACATGGGCCTTCAGGCGGTCAATTTCCTCGCGGATGTCAGCCTTGGTCGCCAACAGCGCCGCCTCCGCATTCAGGCGCGCGGGATCGAGCGGGCCATCGTCCCGCTGACCGATCAGGCGCTCGACTTGTTCGGCCAGCCGGTCGCGTATCGCCTCGGGCCGGCTGGCGGGATCGGCGGCCGCATCGTCCACGAGCCCGTCAATACCATCAAGGTGCGCCCGGATCGCCGCAACCATCGCCTGCCCCTCGGCGATGCGCGCTTCCACCAGAGCCGCAAGCGCCTCATCGACGAGATCTATGACGGCGGCGCCATCACTCTCCATGTCAAGGCCGCTTGCGCCATCATCGGTCACGATCACGCCACGGGCCGCAAGGATCGCGTCGGCCGATGGCGGGTTCAATCCGGTCTCGGCGGCCAGCGCCTGAGCCGCACCGGCCAGGTCACGGAAGAGCGTCGCATCGATCCGTGCGGATTGTGCGGCGGCGGCGCGGTCCACGGCGATCGAAACCTGCACGTTGCCCCGTGCGAGCGCGGCCGAAACCCGTTTGCGCAGGGCCGGCTCCGCCGCTTCCACGCCGGACGGCAGCCGCAGCTTTGCGTCAAGCGAGCGGCCGTTGACCGAACGGATCTCGCACACGAGCCGTGTTGCACCGACGCTGCGCGCCGCGCTGGCAAATCCGGTCATGCTTTGAATGTCGGCCATCCCGTCCCTCAAAGGCACCATGATCGATCGGATCAGTTCTGGGCGGACTCGGCTTCAGCCTCTCTTTGCCGCCGGATTTCCCGCCAACGGCGCACGTTGGCGTTGTGCTCGTCCAGAGTGGTCGCGAACGCATGTCCGCCGGTGCCGTCGGCAACGAAATAGAGCGCGTCGGTTTCGGCCGGATTGGCGACCGCCTCAAGCGCGGCGCGCCCCGGAATGGCGATCGGGCCCGGCGGCAAGCCGCCGATGACATAAGTGTTGTACGGTGTCCGGCTTTCGATGTCGGACTGGTAGATCGGCCGCCCCGACGGCATGCCCTCTCCGCCAAACAGGCCATAGATGATCGTCGGGTCCGATTGAAGGCGCATTCCGCGCCGCAGGCGGTTGACGAATACACCAGCGACGAGCGGCCGCTCGCCGGCCACGGCCGTCTCTTTTTCCACAATCGATGCAAGCGTCATGAACTCGGCCATGGTGTTGACCGGCAGGTCGGGCTGCCTGGTCTCCCAGACCTGGGCGACCAGTTGCACCTGCTGGGCGACCATGCGGTCGACGAGTTCAGCGCGTGTCGTGCCGCGCGAGAACTTCTGGGTGTCGGCCATCAGCATGCCTTCGGGCGGCATCTGCTCGGGCATGTCGCCGGCCAGCATGTCATGGCCGGCAATGCGCTGCCATGCCTGGAACACGGTGGTCCCCTCGACGACGGTCAGTGGATGCAGGATCGCCGCGCCCGACACCATGGTGTCCATGATGGTCTTCATCGACGCGCCGGCCTGCACGGCATACTCTCCATGACGAAACGCGCTGCCATTGCCGTGGGCGCGCGCGCCGACCTCGAAGATCTCCGCATTGGTGATCATGCCGGCACGTTCCAGACCGCCGGCGATTTCGCCAAGGCTCGAGCCGGCAGCGACCGTGAATGTCGAGTCCTGGGCAAGCGGGCCTGCGCCCTCGAACGAGCGATTTCCGGCGTAGAGCGCGACGCCCGCGCCGACGATGCCAAGGATCATCGCCGTGAACAGGAAGTTCCCGAACACGACGACGGGATTGTTGGCGGCTGCCGACTTGCGGTTGCGTTTTCCGCGGCGCCGTCCGCTGCCCTCGTCCGGCGCCGCCGCCGCGCCCCGCTCACGCCGGGTCTTGCGCGGCTTTGCCTTGGCCGCAGCCTTTGAAGGCGGCGCAACGCCGGGCTGGGTGCGCAGGCTCTGGCTTGGCGCTTCGGCGATCGGTCGCGCAACGACGTTCCGGGCGACGGGATCGGGCGCCTTGCCCGCCGGCTTTGCGGCGCGACCGAATGTTGGCTCTTGACGCAAGGGCTAGCTGCTCCGTTGGCGCTGTCGGTTGCCGGCGCCATGCATTGACCCGGCCACTTCGAAATCTATTCGCCAACACGGCAAAGACAAGGCAAACCGTGCCGTTGGGCTAGGCTTCATAGCGTCTCATCACCAGGGACGCGTTCGTGCCGCCGAAACCGAAGGAGTTGGACAAGGCGACATTCACCTCGCGCTCGCGCTTTTCGTGCGGCACAAGATCGACGGCCGTCTCGACTTCAGGATTGTCGAGATTGATGGTGGGCGGCACGACCTGATCGCGAATGGCCATGGCGCAGAAGATCGCTTCGATCGCGCCAGCTGCACCCAGAAGGTGGCCTGTCGCCGACTTTGTCGACGACATCGAGACGCGGCCCGCCGCGTTGCCCAGCACGCGTTCGACTGCTCCCAACTCGATCGTGTCGGCCATGGTCGAAGTGCCGTGCGCGTTGATGTAATCGATTTCCGCCGAGGACACGCCCGCGCGATCGAGCGCGGTGCGCATGCAGCGTTCGGCGCCCTCGCCATCCTCGGAAGGTGCGGTGATGTGGTAGGCGTCGCCCGTCAGGCCATAGCCGGTGACTTCGGCATAGATCCTGGCACCACGGGTGCGCGCATGCTCAAGCTCCTCGAGCACAACGACACCGGAGCCTTCTCCCATCACGAAACCGTCGCGGTCGCGGTCGTAGGGACGCGAGGCCGCTTCCGGGCGGTCGTTGAATCCTGTGGACAAAGCCCGGCAGGCGGCAAAGCCTGCCAGCGAAATGCGTGAAACCGGTGACTCGGCACCACCGGCGACCATCACGTCGGCATCGCCCAGTCCGATCATGCGGCTGGCGTCGCCAATGGCATGGGCCCCGGTCGAACAGGCGGTGACGACGGCGTGGTTGGGTCCGCGCAGCTTGTGCCGGATCGACACCTGTCCCGAGACGAGGTTGATCAGACGACCCGGGATGAAGAACGGCGAAACGCGGCGCGGGCCGCGATCGCGAAGCGTGTATCCGGTCTCGACGATCCCGTCGAGACCGCCAATGCCTGAGCCGATCAGGACGCCAGTTGCGATCTGATCGGCGTCGCTTTGAGGATGCCAGTTCGCATCGGCGAGCGCCTGGTCGGCCGCGGCCATGCCGTAGACGATGAACGGGTCGACCTTGCGCTGCTCTTTGGGCTCCACCCACTGATCGGCATTGTAGGTGCCGTTCGAGCCGTCGCCGAAAGGCAGCCGGCAGGCGATCTGCGCCGGCAGATCGTCGACCTCGAACTCGGTGACGCGGCGCGCACCGCTCTTGCCCGCCAACAGCGCCTGCCAACTGTGTTCGGCAGACGCGCCAAGCGGCGAGACCATTCCAATCCCGGTGATGACGACGCGTCGCATGACAGGCCGATCCGTCAGGTCAGGTTCAGGACTTGGATTTTTCGATGAACTTCACCGCATCGCCGACCGTGAGGATGGTCTCTGCGGCATCGTCGGGAATCTCGACACCGAACTCCTCTTCAAAGGCCATCACCAGTTCGACGGTGTCGAGGCTGTCAGCGCCAAGATCATCGATGAAGCTTGCGCCTTCATGCACTTTTTCGGCATCGACGCCCAGATGCTCGACGACGATCTTTTTGACCCGGTCTGCAACATCACTCATCTCGGAAATCCTCAATCGTTGGACAAAAGTTCGCCCGTGACTATCCGCACAGGCTTGGCTAATCAAGCTGAAAGGCCGGCCTTCACAAGCCGTGTCAGCGGCTAGATCATGGCCATGCCGCCGTTGACGTGCAGCGTCTGGCCGGTGACGTAGGCGGCGGCATCGGAAGCCAGAAACGCGATGGCGGCTGCAACCTCGTCACCCTCTCCCATCCGCTTCATCGGTATGGCGCCCATGATGGCTTCCTTCTGCCGATCGTTGAGCTTTTCGGTCATTGCGCTTTCGATGAAGCCGGGCGCGACGCAGTTGACGGTCACGGATCGGCTGGCGATCTCATTGGCGAGCGACTTGGTGAAACC
Organism: uncultured Oceaniradius sp.; assembly: GCA_964606055.1. GTDB lineage: Bacteria > Pseudomonadota > Alphaproteobacteria > Rhizobiales > Rhizobiaceae > Roseitalea. The sequence continues at coordinate 13,714 of CAZSFA010000048.1, forward strand.
GATCATGCCGGCCTTGGAGGCGCAGTAGTTGGCCTGACCGGGATTGCCGGTCACGGCGACGACCGAGGTGATGTTGACGATCCGCCCCTTGCGCCGGCGCATCATCGGATGGGCGAGCGCGCGGGTCAGACGGAACGCTGCGGTCAGGTTGACCTCGATGACCGCATCCCAGTCGGCGTCGGACATGCGCACGAACAGGCCATCGCGGGTGATGCCGGCATTGTTGACGAGAATGTCGACGCCTTCCAGTTCTTCCTCGGCGCGCTTTGCAAGGCCGTCCACCGCGTCCCGATCCGACAGATCGGCCGCCATCACGTGGACCCGCTCACCCAACTGCCCGGCAAGTTCATCGAGCTTGGCCGTGCGCGTGCCGTGCACGGCAACGGTCGCACCAAGCGCATGAAGGCGGCGCGCGGTTGCTTCGCCAATGCCGCCCGACGCACCCGTCACCAGCGCCTTGCGGCCGGTCAAATCGATCATGAATGGTCCCCGCTCAATCGGCCCGTCGACCCAAACAAGGCTCAGGCGTTCTGTTTGAGGAAGGCTTCTATATCGGCCGGCGTCGACAACGCAATGCCGGTCAAGTTGCGGTCGATGCGACGCGCAAGCCCGGTCAACACCTTGCCGGCACCGGCTTCGACCACGGTCTCGATGCCGTTGCTGGCCAGCCATTGCACCGTCTCGCGCCAGCGCACGCGGCCGGTCACCTGGGCAACGAGCGTATCGACGATATCGGCCGTTTCGGTCACCGGCGCGACGCGCACATTGGCGATGACGGGCAACACGGGTTTTGTCATTCTGACCGTCTCAAGCGCCTCGGCCATCGTTTCGGCGGCCGGCGCCATCAGCGCGGAGTGGAACGGCGCGGAGACCGGCAGCATCACGGCGCGCTTGGCGCCGCGATCGCGCGACGCCTCGGCCGCTGCCTCCACCGCCGCCTTGGCGCCCGACACGACGATCTGGCCGCCGCCGTTGTCGTTGGCGATCTGGCAGGCGCCAAGCGCGCCGGCCTTCTCGCAGAGATCGGACACCGCGTCGCTGTCAAGACCGAGGATCGCCGCCATCGCGCCCTGCCCAACGGGCACGGCCGCCTGCATGGCGTTGCCCCTGATGCGCAACAGCCGGGCGGCATCGGCAAGCGAGAACGTGCCTGCGGCGGCGTGGGCCGAGTATTCGCCCAGCGAATGCCCGGCAACGTAACGAGCATTGTCCCAAATCCGGTAACCGCCCGATTCCAACGCGCGCACGACCGCCATCGACACCGCCATCAGGGCGGGCTGCGCGTTGGCAGTGAGCGTCAACTGGTCCTCGGGCCCTTCCCAGATCAGCCTGCAGAGGTTTTCGCCCAACGCGGCGTCGACTTCCTCGAACACCTCGCGGCACGCGGGAAACGCATCGGCCAGGTCGCGGCCCATGCCGACGCTTTGGCTGCCTTGGCCGGGAAATGTGAACGCGATTGTCATGTCGGCTGGTACACTGTCAGGCGGGCGTTGGAGTGAGCCAAACGTGAATGGGAGAGGTTTGCACGGCTGTCAAGCCAAGTGCCTGCCGCCGGCTCATGCCCGGCCGGTTGAAGCGCGGCCTGCCAAAGACCAACTTGCAAGGGCGGCACAGATGGCATTTTCTGCACGCTTGGCCGATTTCAGCATATTGAGGCATTTTTCGACATGACCGATTCCCACGTGACAGCGGCAACCAAGGACGGCGCCGCATCGCAAGACGAGACAAACCGGGCGCTGGCTCTGAGCGGCCCGGCTCTTTTCACGGCTGTCGCCGGCATCATTCTGGTGGACGCGGAACTGCTGGCCGTTGCCGGCACCGCCGGTTACGCGCTGATCAACTACATGGAAGCGGGGCCGATCGGCACCGGCATCATCGCGGCCGCGATCGGCCTGCCGACCGCGTGGCTGTGCTACCAGGTCGCCCGCCTCGCGATTGCCGGCGAGCGGGAGAACCAGGGCTAGTCGGCGCTTGCTTGACTCAGATGCCGGCATCGCGTCGCGCGCGCTGAGCATTTGACCCGGACGCGGCCGCCACTTGCGTCGGCCTGCAAAAGCTGTATATCCCTGCCAGCCGGTCAGCCGGGGGCTGAACGGAGGGTTGCGTTTGTTCATTTGCAACGTGACTTTGCGATGGGATACCCGTCGCGCCTCCTGATGATCCCGCTCTCGACCCGTCGTGTTTTGTTGCCTTTCGCGCCGCTGCGGCGGTCGACTGGTGCAAGAGGCTTCGCCGCCGACCGGCCCGAAAGAGAACGAAAGGCAAGGCAAGATGCCACTTTACGAGCATGTGTTCCTCGCCCGCCAGGACGTGTCGTCCAGTCAGGTCGACGAAATGGTGGAGCAGTTCAAAGGACTTTTGTCCGAGCATGGCGGCAGCGTCGCCAAAGTCGAAAGCTGGGGCCTGAAATCGCTCCAGTTCCGCATCAAGAAAAACCGCAAGGCGCATTTCACGCTGATGAATGTCGATGCGCCGGCCGGGGCCATCCATGAACTGGAACGCCAGCAGCGGATCCACGAGGACATCCTGCGCTACATGACCGTCAAGGTCGAAGAGCACGAGGAAGGCCAATCGGCGATGCTGCGCCGCGACGAACGGCGCGACCGCGATCGTGGTCCGCGCCGTGACGGCGGACCACGTCGTGACGGCGGTCCGCGCCGCGAAAACCGTGACAGAGGAGGTCAGAGCTGATGGTCGACATCAATCAACTGCCGACGCGCAGGCCGTTCCACCGTCGCCGCAAGACATGCCCGTTCTCGGGCGCGAACGCGCCGAAGATCGACTACAAGGACGTCAAGCTGCTGCAGCGCTACGTCTCCGAGCGCGGCAAGATCGTGCCCTCGCGCATCACCGCCGTGTCCATGAAGAAGCAGCGTGAGTTGGCCAAGGCCATCAAGCGTGCGCGTTTTCTGGGCCTTCTGCCCTACGTCGTCAAATAAGGGCGCGGGCCATCGGCCCGCGTCCTGGCCGGGGCGGACCCGGCGCACCGAAGACACTGTATCAAAACCGAGTTGGGGCGGACGCATGGCGCACCGTCCCTAACTGCCCAAGCGCAGGACAGCGACCATGAACGCCAACTCCATCGGTATCGGCCTTGTGGCCGGCGCGGCAACAACGCTTCTGTGCCTGGGCGTGGCGTTCGGCTCCGGCGTTTCCATCGTGCTCTATTTCCTGTCGGCGGTTCCGCTGATGGTCGTGACGCTGGGCTGGGGCACGGCCGCCGGCATAGCTGGCGCGGTTGGCGCCGCGGTGCTGATCACCGCGTTTGCGAACTTCCAGGCAGCCATCTTCATCGTGATGACGACCATCCTGCCGGCGACAGCGGCCGGCTACTGGATGAACCTTGCGCGCCCGGCCGAGGAGTTGGGCGGGCCATCGGGCCAATTGGCATGGTATCCGCTGTCCGACGTCATCTTGCGCATGGCGCTGATCACGGCCGCCGCCTTCATCATCACCGGCGCGTTGATCGGCTTTGGCCCCGCGCTCGTTGCCGAACTGGTCGGCGAGATGCTGACGCGGCTGGAACAGGCCGATCCGCAGATGGCGCTGCCGCTGCAGTCGCGCGATACGTTCATCACCACAATGACCAATGTCATCCCGTTCATGCAGCCCGGCCTGTGGCTGACGGTGCTGACCGGGTCATTGTACCTGTCGCTTGCGATCACCCGCGCCTCGGGCCGTTTGAAGCGACCGCGCGAGGACTGGCCGCTCGGCCTGCGCATGCCGCGTCTGGGCGCCGCGATCCTGGCCGGCGCGATCGTCGGCACGTTCCTGTCCGGTCCGGCGGGTCTGGCGGCGACGGCGTTGGCCGGCGCGCTGTTCGCAGGCTTCATTCTGGCGGGATTTGCGGTCTTCCACGAGCGCACGCGCGGCGCGCCATGGCGGCCGCTGGCGATGATCGTGGTCTACGGCAGCGTCATCGTGGTCGGCCTGCCGGCCATCGCCTTCTTCTTTGTGGGGCTGTTCGCTACGGCGCGGCACGTTCCGGTGTCGCCCGGCGGCGGCCAGAGCCAGCCCCCCTCCTCCACCTGAATTCAAGATTGCGACGAAAGGACACCTGCTATGAAAGTCATATTGCTGGAACGCATCACAAGGCTCGGCACGATTGGCGACGAGGTCACCGTGAAGGATGGCTATGCGCGCAACTATCTGCTGCCGACGGGTCGCGCACTGCGCGCCAATGAGGCCAACCGGGCCCGCTTTGCGGTCGAACGCGCGCAGATCGAAGCGCGCAACGCCGAGCGCAAGTCCGAAGCCGGACAGATCGCCAATGGCCTTGACGGCGAGAGTTTCGTGGTCGTGCGCTCCGCCGGTGAGACCGGCCAGCTCTACGGTTCGGTGTCGACACGCGACATCGCCGACTTCCTGTCCGAGGCCGGATTTGCCATCGCCCGCAACCAGGTCGATCTGAAGACGCCGATCAAGACGATCGGCATGCACGAGGTCGATATCGTTTTGCACCCGGAGGTCGAGACCAAGATCACGCTGAACGTCGCCCGGTCGGCCGATGAAGCCGAGCGTCAGGCGGCGGGTGAAGACCTGTCTTCGGCCGAGGCGATCTACGGCGTCGACGAGGAAGCGTTCGAATCGCTCGCCGACATGGACGAAGACCAGTTGTCGGACGTGTTCGACGCCGAAGCCGAGCCGACCGAAGGCGAGGAACAGCCGCGCGCGGACGCCTGAGCGGCACCGAATCAGCTAGTGTGGCGTCAAGTGCGGCTTCGTCTAATGCGGACGATGCCGATGTGAACTGTGTGGATAGCGGGACCGAGCGCAATCGGTCCTGTCGGCGCGGCGCAAACCGGCAGTATAGCTCGCGCTTCTGGCAGCAAGACGGGCACACATGGCTGACGCGGCGATCCAACTGAACACCCAGGGCGCGGGGCCCGGCGATGCCGCGCTCTACCGCGAGGCGCCCGGCAATATCGAAGCCGAGCAGGCGCTGCTCGGCGCGATCCTCATCAACAACGATGCGTTCTATCGTGTCTCGGACTTTCTCAAGCCCGAGCACTTCCTGGAGCCGCTGCATCGGCAGATCTACGCGGTCGCCGGCGACCAGATCCGC
>CAZSFA010000049.1:0-14450 GCA_964606055.1 uncultured Oceaniradius sp.
TCCGCATCAACTCGCAGTCGGGCAAGGGCGGCATCGCCTATATCCTGTCGGCCGACTACGGGCTAAACCTGCCGCGCAGCCTGCAGGTCGAGTTCCGCGAGATCATCCAGGAGATCGCCGACCGCGAGGGGACCGAACTGTCCTCGCAGCGTATCTACGACCAGTTCCTTGCCACCTATGTGTCGCCGCCGCAGCCGCGACTGCGCTTTGTCAGCCACACGACGCGGCCCGATCCCGATGACGCCGACGGCCGCATCGTCGAGGCGACGCTGATCGACGGCAATGCGGAGATCGTCATCGAAGGCCATGGCACCGGTCCCGTTGACGGGTTCGTCGATGCCATTGAACGCCAGTTCGGGCTCGTCATGTCGGTCAGCAACTATTCCGAGCATTCCCTGCAGCAGGGATCGGATGCGGCCGCGATCTGCTACATGGAAATGGACTGCGCGGGCCGTCGCGTTTTCGGCGTCGGGATCGACAAGAACATCGTCGCCGCTTCACTTGAGGCGATCGTATCGGCGGTCAATCGCTATCGATCCACACAACCGGGCGTAGAATAACTGCGCCGGTATGCTTGTCCGCCACCGTCGTGTGCGGCTAGTGTGATCAGGGGCACGCCGGACCGGGCGCCGTCATGGTATCGGTCCGGCAGCGTCAGGAGTTGGTCAGGCGGTAATGGTCGCGCAGAACGAGAACGGCGATGAACAAGGCGGGGACGCAAGGGCTCGAAAAGCCGACCAACCGGACATCGACGCGGCCGCCGTCTCGGCTGCGCTCGAAGCGGTCATCAACAGCGATGCCTTTGCCCGCGCCGACCGTGCCCGGGCGCTGCTGACCTATATCGTTGAGACCGAACAGCGCGGCGATGCGGGCCTGCTCAAGGGCTTCACCATCGCGCAGGACGTGTTCGGCAAGGACGACGACTTCGACCCGGCCATGGACGCCGTCGTCCGGGTGCAGGCCGGTCGGCTTCGCGACCACCTGTCTTCCTATTATGCAGGCGAGGGCGCCGACGATCCGGTCGAGATCTCGGTGCCCAAGGGCAGCTATGTTCCCGCCTATCGGCGGCGCGTGGCCGAGCCTCCGGCAGCGCCGGCGACCGGACCGGCCGGCCGCGATGCCGGTCCAATCCGCGACGTGGACTTCGGCGCGTCCTCGACCCGGTTCGAACTGGACAAGGATGCCGACCATGCGTCGAACGCGGTCGCAAGGAGCCTGAACGACAAGTCGTCCGACGGCCCCTCCGATCCGTTCCTGAGCCCTTTCCTGGTCCGCAACATCCGGCGGTTCTGGCTGGCGCTTACCATCATCCTGATCCTGTTGACCGTGATCCTGCTGCTGGTGTGGCAAAGCTGAACGCCGGGCGCGGCCGTGCGCGACGCGGCGGCCCGCCGACAACCCTCGCCATGGCCGGCAAAACTTGCTAACTTCTTGTTTACCATTGCCTTGGGCGGAGTTCACCATGGCCCGGGACACAAGCACCGGACCTTCAGACAGTCGGCTCGTCGATGCCGTGCGGCGCGTGAGGATCGCGACCGCCGAGCGCAACGACGTTGTCGTCGACCTGAAGGAAGCCGATCGTGCCCGACTGGAAATCCTCGCCGACGAGTTGCGTCCGGTCTTCGATCAGGTGCCGCTCGACGACCAGCGTTTCGACTTTGCGATTTCGTCGGGCCTGCAGCCGCGATTGTGGATCGACGCCACCGCACATGTGATGATGGGGCGCGACCGGCGGACCTATCGTTTCGTGCGCGACACGCGCCCGGGCCGCATCGTTCTGGCCGAGTCGCTGTCGATCGAACCGATCGTCGATCGCGTCACGCTCTACATCGCCGAGCGGCTGCACGAACGCGAAATGGCCTTTGCCGCCGACGAACTCGTCAGCTACCGGCCGGCCATCAGCCAGCGCGCCGCCGATGCCGACGATGGCGTGCGCCAACGCCGATCCCTGCGCGAACGCCGTGCGCGGCCCGTGCCCGCCGAACCGCCGATCGAGGCGGATGTGCAGCCAAGGGCCGTCGAGCGCATCCGCCTGCGCAAGCGCCGGGTCGTGGAAGAAGAGGCCGAAGCGCCGGAGCCGCGTGATCCCAATGCGATCGGGTCTGCCGGCTGGGCGGCGCTCGGTGCGCTGATCGCGTTTGGCCTGTTCGTTCTGGCCCTGCGCGATCAGCTGCTCTGATCGTCGGTCGGCTGCGGCCACAGATCGTGTTCGTCGGTCAATGCCAGCGGACCGCTGTCACCTGTCACGGACCAGGTCTGCATGGCGCAGCGCCATTGGCCCGCCACCTGATCGATCCGAAAACGGTTGAACGCCGCCGGCGGCCAGTGCCCGCCCGGTGACTGGCCGGCCGCTGGCACGCCGATTACCGGCACGCGCGCCCCGCCCGGCCCGTGGATCGCGTGGCGCTGGTCGCGATGCGTGTGCCCGTGCAGCACCAGTTCGGCCCCATGGTCGGCAACCACCTTGTGAAACCGGCCGATGCCATAGAGCCGTTTGCTGGGCACTGCGGCGTTGCGCACCGGCGGATGGTGAATGAGAACAATGCGGAACAAGCCGGCCTCGCCCGCCTGACGCAACACACGGGCGAGCCGTTCAGCCTGTGCGGGATCGAACCGGCCGGCGGCGATGAAGGGGGGCGTGGCAACGGCGCTGGACAGGCCGATGACCGCCACCGGGCCGCGCACGCGCAGATAGGGAAATCCGGCATTGGTGGCCGGTGCGACACCGTCATCGCCGGTCAGCCAGGCCGCCCATGCCGTCAGCGCCCGGTCGATCGCGCCGCGCACATAGGCATCATGGTTGCCGGGCACGACCGACACATCGGCGGGGTCGCCCAGCGTCTTCAGCCAGGCGGCGGCGTTTTGCAGTTCGGCGTCGAGCGCCAGATTGGTCAGATCGCCGGTCACGGCGATGTGGTCTGGCCGATGATCGGCGATCGCTCCCGTGAGGCGCAGAACCGTCGTCTCGCTCAGCGCGCCGGCGCGGTTGCCCTGCCAGTTGAGGTAGCCGGTGAGGCGCTTTGACAGAAGGTCCCTGACCGAGACCGGTGGCAGCGGTCCCAGATGCACGTCGGAGATGTGGGCGAGCACGAAAGCCATGCCCGCTTGGTAGGCACTTTTGCCGGCGTGTCAAAAGCCTTGCCGGCGGCGCGCGCCGGGAGCGCCTCAGGCGATGGCGCGTTGCGGCGTTCCGGTCAGATGGGCGCGCCGATGCGGCGCGGCGAAATCGACGGCTGGGCCGACCGGCACGATGCGTGTCGGGTTCACCGATTCGTGGCTCGCATAATAATGCGCCTGGATGTGCAGCATATCGACGGTCTCGGCGACGCCTGGCACCTGGTAGAGGTCGCGCGTGTAGGCCCAAAGGTTGGGGTAGTCGACGATGCGCCGGATGTTGCATTTGAAATGGCCGACATAGACCGGGTCGAACCGCACAAGCGTGGTGAACAGGCGCCAGTCGGCCTCGGTGATCCGGTCGCCCATCAGGTAGCGCTGCTGCTCAAGGCGCGCCTCGATCCAGTCGAGTGTTTCAAACAGCGGCGTGACGGCTTCCTCGTAGGCATTCTGGGTCGTGGCAAAGCCCGACTTGTAGACGCCGTTGTTGACCGTGTCATAGATGCGCGCGTTGATGGCTTCGATCTCCTCGCGCAGCGGCTCGGGGCAGAAGTCCTGGCGGTCACCGGTCAGCCCGTCGAACGCGGTGTTGAACATCCGGATGATCTCGGAGGATTCGTTGGAGACGATCGTGTCACGTTTTCTGTCCCACAGGACCGGCACGGTGACGCGGCCGGTATAGTCGGCCATGGCGCGCGTGTAGATCTGGTGCATGAACCGCGAACTGAACAGCGCGTCGCCGGTGGCTCCGTCACCGGCGTCGAACGTCCAGCCGTTCTCGCCCATGAAGTGATGGACGACCGAAACGCCGATCAGGTCTTCGAGCTTTTTCAGCTTGCGGAAGATGAGCGTGCGGTGGGCCCAGGGGCAGGCGAGCGACACATAAAGATGATAGCGGCCTGGCTCGGCCTCAAACCCGCCTTCGCCGCTTGGGCCGGCCGCGCCGTCGGCCGTCACCCAGTTGCGGAATGCGGCATCCTTGCGGACGAACCGCCCGCCCGATTTCCTGGTGTCGTACCACTGGTCGCGCCAGACGCCGTCAACGAGCAATCCCATGTCCGGTTCCTTTCGTTTCGATCACACATAGATCGATTGCCCGCTCCGGCCAGCGCCATGCTGGCGAACGCACCGTCAACCGGTCCTCGTCCAACAACGCACTTTACGCTGGCGGGGACGGATGCTAGCGAGCGCTGCCATGAAGACGATCCGGCTCCGACGTACGCGACGATGAAGGGACAGCCCGCGCTGGCCCCCTGTTTGCGTTCGTTTTTTCTTGTTTCCGGATTTTCCCCATCATGACCAAGTTTTCCCTGGCGCCCGAAAGGGCCGACCATGCGTCCGCAATTGACGCGCTGCACCAGTCCGCCTTCGGCCCCGGCCGCTTTGCGCGCGCAGCTTTCCGCCTCAGAGAACAGGGCCCGCATGATCTGGCCCGGTCATTCGTTGCGCTGGACGCGGCCGGTGGGCTTGCGGGCTCGGTGCGCATGACGGCGGTGCGGGCCGGCGACAGCGGCCTTGACGGCTTTCTGCTGGGACCGCTTGCCGTCGACATATCGCACAAGAACTGCGGCATCGGCCGGGCTCTGGTGCGCCACGCCGTCGAGGCGGCGGCGGCGACCGATGCGCGGTTCGTCGTCTTGGTGGGCGACGCGCCCTATTACGCGCCGCTCGGCTTTGTCGTTGCGCCCGATGGTTTGAAGCTGCCCGGTCCGGTGCTGCCGAGGCGGTTGCTCGTGCACCCTCTGGGCGGGACCGATGCGCAGGCTCTTGCCGGCGTCATCGGCGTTGCCCATCGCGCCTGACGGGACAAGCGCGGTCCGGCTCGTGACGTCACCGGCCTTCGCGGTACCACATCGAGGAAATCACCAGCATCATCAGGGCAAGCCCCACAAAGCCGGCGAACAGGGGCTGTGAGGAGATGCCGCGCAACTCGGTTTCGGCGGAGGCGCGAAAACCCAGCCAGTCGCGGCCCGCGCCTTCGGCAGCAGAACGGATGGCGCGCACGCCGGGCACATCGACCCCATCGCTGGCCATTGCGAGCCGGCGAACCGAGCCGCCGCTGCCCTCGACCAGCGCGCCCAGCGGTGCGGCGGTCGAGATCATGTCGCTGAACTCGGGCGCATCGATCTGGCCAAGGTGCGCGAGCGCCGTCAGATCGGCGTTTTCCAGCGTGAACAGTCCGATCTCGTCGGTTTCAAGCTCAGCCTCGAAGCGGCCCGGCGCGCGTTCGATCAGGTCGATCTGCAGCGTGTCGCCCGATGGCGTGGTCACCGTCACCGGTTGCGCGGTTTCGGCCATGGTCTGGCGGCGGATGGTCAGCCGGTTGCCGTCCGAGGTGGCCGTCAGCGCCTCTTCCTCAAGGTCGGGCTCCTTCATCAGCCAGTGGGCCAGCCGCCGATAGAGGCCGACATGCGGGCCGCCGCCCTCAAAGCCGCGCGCCCACAGCCAGCCATGGTCCGACAGCATCAACCCGACGCGGCCCTCGCCATGGGTGTTGAGCACCAAAAGCGGGTCCTCGCCGCCGCCGGCGCGCATCACCGTCGTGCCTTCGATGTCGGTGACGCCGACATGGCGGAACCAGCGGCCCCAGCGCGGCGGCTCGGTGGCCGAGCCTTCCAGATCGCGGGTGACCGGGTGCCGGGCGCCGTCGTCGGTCAGGCGCGGGTAGAAGCCGGCCTGCCGCACCTCGCCGGTCGGCATCGCCGGCAGTGCGCCGATCAGCGGGGTGCCGGCAACCGAGTTGCCGCCGGCGAACTCGGGCCCCGATGCGACCAGCAGCGCGCCGCCGTCGCGGACATACTCGGCGATGTAGTCATAGTAGAGGATCGGCAGGACGTTGCGGTTCTGATAGCGGTCGAAGATGATCAGGTCGAAATCGTCGATCCGTTCGACGAACAGCTCGCGGGTCGGAAAGGCGATCAGCGACAGTTCGTTGATCGGCGTGCCGTCCTGCTTTTCGGGTGGTCGCAGGATCGTGAAATGCACCAGATCGACCGAAGCGTCTGACTTGAGAAGATTGCGCCAGGTCCGTTCGCCCGAATGCGGTTCGCCCGAGACCAGAAGGACGCGCAGGTTCTCGCGAATGCCCTCCATGCGCAGGATGGCGCGGTTGTTGTTGGCGGTCACTTCGCCCGCGATCTCGGGCACGACGATCTCGATGATGTTGGCGCCGCCGCGATCGAGCTCCATCGGCATCGTGCTGGTTTCGCCGGCGGTAACCAGATCGGCCGCGTAGAACGCGCCGTTGAGCCGGATTTCGACCTCGACGGGGCCGCCGGCGGCCGGCGCGATCGCCCCCTGATCGGTGACGCGGTAGATCAGATCCACCGCGTCGCCGACAATGGCAAAGCGGGGCGCTTCGACAAGCTGCACCTTGCGATCGAACTCGTCGGGCCGGCCGGTGATCAGTCCGTGCAGCGGCGCGTTGAAGCCCAGTTCGGACAGATCGGCGGGCAGATCGTGGATCTGGCCGTCGGTGATCATGACCGCGCCGCCGACCTGGCCGGGCGGCACATCGCGCAAGGCCGAGCGCAGCGCGTCGAACAGGCGCGTCTCGGTGTTGGCGCCGGCGGTGGCGGCCCCCGATTCAACCACGCGCACGTCGAACTGGTCGAACCGTTCAAGGCTTGCTTCCAGTTCGGTCAACGCCCGGTCGGTCATCGCCGTTCGATCCTGCAGCCGCTGGCTCTGGCTGGTGTCGACCACGATGGCGACGGTTGCCGGCAGGCTCGCCCGCTCCTCGTTGACGACGACGGGATTGGCGAGCGCGACGACGAGCGCGGCGGCGGCGAGGCCGCGCAACCAGGCCCCACGCAGGCCCATGACGATGATCGTCGCCGACAGGGCGAGCGCGGCGACAGCGGCGATGGCGATCACCACCCACGGCACGAACGGCTCGAATGTCAGCGACAGCGTTTCCATGGTTATTGGCCGAGCCTTTCGAGCAGCGCTGGCACGTGCACCTGATCGGCTTTGTAGTTGCCGGTCAGCATGTACATCATGATGTTGACGCCGGTGCGGAAGGCGTAGATGCGCTGCAGCGGGTCGCCTGAACCCATGGCGAACATCGGAGTGCCGGCTTCATCGAGCGCCCAGGCGGCGGCGAAGTCGTTGCCGGTGATCATGATCGGCGTGACGCCGTCGCCGGTGCGCACCGGCCGGTCGCTGGGCGTGTCGTCGTCGACCTGGGCCTCGACCCAGAGCGGCGAGCCGCCATAGCGGCCCGGAAACGTGTCGAGAATGTAGAACGCCTTGGTCAGCACATGGTCGGACGGCACGGGCTCGAGCGGCGGCACGTTGAGCGCGCCCAGGATGGCGCGCAGCCGGCTGGTTTCGGGCGTGGTGCCGTCCGAGACCGCGCCAACCAGCTGATCGCGCGTGTCGAACAGCACCGTGCCGCCGCCCTGCATGTAGGCGTCGAGCCGCGCCACCGCCGCTTCGGTCGGGATCGCGCCGTTGACGGTCATCGGAAAGTAGATGAGCGGATAGAAGGCCAGTTCATCGACCTCGATGTCGACACCCATCGGCGCGCCCGGCTCGAATGCGGTGCGCGAGGCAAGAAAGCGGGCAAGGCCGTCAAGGCCGGCGCGGCTTGTGTCGTCGACGACGGGGTCTCCGGTGATGACATAGGCCATGCGCGTCGTCTCAAGGACGTCGAGAATGGTGGCGTCGCCCGGCTGCGCGTCGGACGCCATCGCCGGCGCGACCGACAGGGCAAGCGCGCACGCGATCATCGCCACGGCGGTCGTCGTTGCCGCCGTCGGGCGCAGCGGACGATCAAAGCCGAGCCGGCCGTTGATCCACAGGACCGCGAGCGTGTCGGCGATCAGGATCAGGAACGCGGCAAGATGGAGCCAGCCCGACAGGTCCGCCTGCTCGTCGACAACCAGCGGCCGCGCGGCGATCGCGGCGCCCGAAAGGTTGGGCGCAAAGGCGGCCAGCGTTTCACCGGGTGCCATCAGGTTCAGCGCGATGAAGCCTTCGGGCGTGCCGTAGAGGCCGGCCGGGTTCTCAAAATCGGGGCGGAACGCCGCCCCCTGGGGATCGAACGGGCGCACCTGCGGGCCGGGCACCGTGAGAACGCCGTCGGCGCGCAGCATGCGCATCGGCGCAAGGCTCGCGGTCTGATCGGCGGCCTGGGCGCGGGGCACGGCGCCATCGCCCGCGACGGTGTTGCGCGACAGGTCGGTGATGCGCCGCAGCATGTCGACGAACGTGCCCGAGATCGGCAGGTTCGACCAGGTCGCCTCGGCGGTGACATGGAACAGGACGACCGCGCCGTCACCGCGCCGCGCGCCGGTCACGAGCGGGGTCCCGTCGGCAAGGCTCGCCCATGTGCGTTCTGCCAGATCGATGTCGGGTTGGGCCAGCAACTGGCGGGTGACGGTGACGTCCTGGGGCGGTTCGAGCCCGGCGAACGGGCTGTCGGGCGAGAACCCCGCCACCGGCTGCGGTTCGGTCCATGACAGCGCGCCGCCCAATGCGCGCTCGCCGGCGCGCAGCGTTACCGGCAGGTATGCGTCGTCCTGCGCCGAGCCGGCAAGGCGCGGCCCGGCAAACCGCACCAGCGTGCCGCCGGCCTCGATCCATGTGTCGAGCCGGTCCGCCGCGCTTTCGGGCAGGACGCCGATGTCGGCCATGATGATCATTGCCGGCCCCTGATCGATCATCTCGGGCACGTCGACCGACAGGTCGCCGGTGCGCGGTTCGACCAGATCGGCGAAGGGCGACAGCGCGCGTGTGATGTAGAAAAGCGGCGACAGCAGCGGCTGGGCTTCCTCGCCGCCCTGACCGGTCAGGAGCGCGACGCGCCGGCGGCGATTGTTCTCGTCCAGCAGGTGCACCGCGCCGGCATGGCGGGCGGCGTCGATGCGGACGCTGGCGATGTCGTTGCGCAGTTCGAACGGAATGTCGAACACCGCCACGGTCGTCTCCGCGCCGTCCCCGAACACGGCCGGGGCCTGCCCGAGCGGGCGTTCGCGGGCGTCCTGCACGGACAGCATCTGTTCGCCGCGCGCACCCTGCATGCGGGTCACGGTCACCGCGAACCCGTCGGTGCGGTTGTCGGCGCCGGTGATGGCCGACAGCGCCGGCGCGGCTCCCGAAAAGCGCACGACCGAGCCCATTTGCGCCAGCCGCTCGCCCAGATCGGCATCGCTGACGTCGGCGACGCCATTGTCGATCATCGCCAGAACGGGCGGCGTCTCGGCGTTGGCCGCAGCCGCCAGGAGACGATCGAGCGCGGCGGTGCGATCGACGCGCGCGGCAACCGGCTCAAGCGCTGCAAGGGCTTGCGCGACGGTGGCAGCCTCGGTCAGTTGCACGGGCGCAGTGGGCGCGGCGACGGTCGGCGCAAGCGCCACCGGCCGCCCGTCATCGGCCGCCTGACGCAGCAACGCCTCTGCGGTGCGGATGCGGTCATCCCAGTCGCCGACTGCGGCCCAATCATTGTCGATCATGATCAGCAGCGGTCCGTCTCCGGACGCAAGTTCGCCTTGCGGGTTCAGAAGCGGGCGGGCCAGCGCCAGGATCACAAGCGCGGTCAGCGCGAGGCGCATCGCGGTCAGCCACCACGGGCTCTTGGCCGGCGTTTCCTCCTTCTTGACCAGTTGGGCCAGAATGCGCAGCGGCGGGAAGAGTTCGGTCTGCGGGCGCGGAGGGATCAGCCGCAACAGCCACCAGATCACGGGCAGCAGAACGAGCGCGCCCAGAACCGCCGGATAGACAAAGCCGATGGCGCCCATCAGCGGGTGACCTCGTGATGGCCGAGCGAGGCGACTTCCTCGGGATTGCCCGTCAGAAGGCCGTGCAGGCGCACCAGCGTTTCGGACGCTAGCTGATCGGTGCGGCTGACGGTATAGCTGCCGCCGAGCGACTGGGTGCGTTGGCGCAACGCGGCGCGGCCGGCGCGGCGCAGCCGGCGGTAGTCCTCAAGCCAGTCCTGCGCGCGGCCCGAAGTGATGCGTTCGCCCGTTTCGGGATCGAGGAACTCGGTGCGGCCGCGATAGGGAAAGTCCTCCTCGGCCGGGTCGGCGATCTCGATCAGATGCGGGCGCGCACCCTGTCCGGCGATGTCGTTGACAAGGCCGTTCGCCTCCTGGGGCGGGCGCAGGAAGTCGCTGATCACCAGGATCTCCGAATAGCGCCGCACCATGGTCAGGTCCGGCCAACCCTCGGGCTGCTGGTGCTCGGCGTCGATGAGCGCCGTGGCCAGCCGCTCGGCGCCGTTGCGCGAGGCGCGCGGGCGCAACAGGCCCGGATAACCGATCCGCTCGCCTGCCGATGACAGAAGGTCGGCCATGGCGATCGCCAGCACCAGCGCGCGCTCTTCCTTTGAGGTGCGCGCCGTGTTGGAGCGAAACAGCATCGACGGCGTCAGGTCGACCCAGATCCAGATCGTGTGGGCCGCCTCCCATTCCAGATCGCGCACATAGGTGTGTTCGTCGCGCGCCGAGCGTCGCCAGTCGATGCGCGCCAGCGTCTCGCCGGGCCGATAGGGGCGGTATTGCCAGAACGTTTCGCCGATGCCGCGCCGGCGCCGGCCGTGCCAGCCGGCCATGACGGTGTTGGCGATGCGGCGCGCGTCGACCAGAAGGTCCGGCACCAGCGAGGCGCGATGCCGGGCGCGCTCGAGCGTGTAGGCCTTGGTGGTCGGTGTACTGCGATGACCGATGGTTGCCATGCGCGCCCGGTCACTCCATCGCGTCGACGAGGCCGAAGATGACCGTGCCGACATCCATGCCCTCGGCGCGGGCGGCGAATGTGAGCGCCATGCGGTGCTGCAGGATCGGCTCGGCCAGCGCGCGGACATCGTCGACCGAAGGCGCGAACCGGCCATCATAGAGCGCGCGCGCGCGGGCGCAGAGCATCAGCGCCTGGCTGGCGCGCGGGCCCGGACCCCAGGCGACGTTCTTGTCGGTCGTGTCGACGCCGGTGCCCGGCCGGGCCGAGCGGACCACGGTCAGGATCGCGTCGACCACGCTTTCGGGCACGGGCATGCGCCGCACCAGCATCTGTAGTTCCTGAAGGCGCGCGGCGGTGATCACCTGGCTGGCCACGGCGGCGTCCATGCCCGTGGTGTCGAGCAGGATCTGTCGCTCGGCGTCCAGTTCGGGATAGGAGATGTCGATCTGCATCAGGAAGCGGTCCAGTTGCGCCTCGGGCAACGGGTAGGTGCCTTCCTGTTCGAGCGGGTTCTGCGTTGCGAGCACGTGGAACGGGGCGGGCAGGTCGTAGTGCTGGCCGGCGACGGTGACGTGATACTCCTGCATCGCCTGCAGCAGCGCGGACTGCGTGCGCGGGCTGGCGCGGTTGATCTCGTCGGCCATCAGGAGCTGGGTGAAGATCGGCCCCTTGACGAAACGGAAATGGCGCTTGCCGTCGTCGCCTTCCTCCAGCACTTCGGAGCCGATGATGTCGGCGGGCATCAGGTCGGGTGTGAACTGCACGCGGCCGCTGTCGAGGCCCAAAACCGTGCCCAGCGTGTCGACCAGCTTGGTCTTTGCCAGTCCAGGCACGCCGACCAGCAGCGCATGTCCGCCCGACAGGATCGACACGATCGCGTTCTCGACCACCTGCTCCTGGCCGAAGATGACGTTTGCGATCTCGGCCTTGACCGAGGCGATGTCGGCGAGCGCGCGTTCAGCCTCCGCGACGATCTGTTTCTCGTCGACGGGCGCTGCGGGGGCGTGGACGCTCATGTCGGGCTCCGATGCGGGAAGTTGATGTCACGAAGGTAAAACACAACCCGGTGCTGACAAGAGAGCGCGGTGTGACTATTTCGTGACTCCACAGGCGATTTGGTGGGCTGCATTGGCCAATTGTGCATGAGCGAAAACGGCAAATCAAAGGCGAACGGGGCCCCGGGCGATCTTGCGGGACTGGAGGCGCTGATCCGGCGCGCCGGTCAGGCCGGACAGTCGGCGCCGCCGGTCGAGCGCTGGAACCCGCCCTTCTGCGGTGATCTGGATATCGAGATCGCCGTCGACGGCACCTGGTTCTATCTGGGCACGCCGATCGGCCGTCCGGCGCTGGTCAAGCTGTTCGCATCGGTCCTGCGCAAGGACGAGGACGGCCGCACCTATCTGGTGACGCCGGTCGAAAAGATCGGCATCCGCGTGGCCGACGCACCATTCGTCGCCGTCGAGATGCATGTCGGCGAGGGCGACGACGGTCCGACGCTGACCTTCCGCACCAATGTCGGCGATGTGGTCGCGGCTGGCCCCGATCACGCGCTGCGCTTTGTGATCGATCCCGCGACCGAGGGTGTCAAACCCTATGTCCATGTGCGGGACCGGCTGGAGGCGCTGGTCAGCCGTGCGGTGATGTATGACCTGATGGCGCTCGGCAGCCATGAGATGATCGACGGCGCGTCGATGTTCGTTGTGCAGTCGGGCGGCATGGTGTTCCCGGTGATGGCGAGTGCGGGGCTCGAAGAGGCGATGACGTGACCGATGCTCCGCGTGTGGGCGCGCTCAACACCACCGATTTTGTCGCACGGGCGGCGCAACTGGCATCGCCCGACAGTGAGACCGACGGCGACTTTGCCATCAATCCGGAGATTGACGACTGGATCAGGACGCAGGCGACGCGCGATGCGGCCGTGCTCGTCGGTGTGCTCGAGCGGCCCGATGGCGCCCATGTCCTGTTGACCGAGCGCACCAAGTCGTTGCGCACGCATTCGGGCCAAATCGCATTTCCGGGTGGGCGGATCGATGCCGCGGACGGCTCGCCAGAGGCGGCCGCGATCCGCGAGACGGCCGAGGAAACCGGCATCGCGCCGGGCCATGTGCGTGCCGTCGGCCGGCTACCGGTCTATCTCAGCGGATCGGGCTTTCGCATCCATCCCGTTCTCGCCGTCATCGAGGGCGATCCTGCGATGCAGGCCAACCCGAACGAGGTCGAGCGCATCTTCGAGGTGCCGCTGGCGTTCCTGATGGATCGCGCCAATCATCGCCTCGCCAGCAAGTTCTGGAACGGGCGCCAGCGCCATTTCTATGAGGTGCCCTATCGCGACCATCACATCTGGGGCGTGACGGCGGGCATCATCCGCGCGGCGAGCGAGAGGTTGTACGCTTGACGGCCGGGCGGATCGATGCCGACTGGTTGCGCGCGCCGGCCATCCAGCACCTGCTCGGCGTTCTCGGCGCCGATGGCGGCGCAGCGCGGGTGGTGGGCGGTGCCGTCCGCAACACGCTGATGGGCCTTGATGTCACCGACATCGACATCGCGACCACATGCCTGCCGACCGAGACGCGCCGGCGGCTCGACGCGGCCGGCATCAAGGCGGTCGACACCGGCATCGAGCACGGCACAATCACCGCCGTGATCGAGCACAGGGGCTATGAGATCACCACGCTGCGCGAGGATGTGCAGACCGATGGCCGGCATGCGGTCGTGCGGTTCGGCGAGAATTGGCAGCACGATGCCGAACGGCGCGACTTCACCATCAACGCGCTTTACGCCGATGCCGAGGGCACCGTGTACGACCTTGTGGGCGGGCGCGCCGACATCGCAAACGCCAATGTGCGGTTCATCGGCGCCGCAGACGCCCGCATCACGGAAGACTATCTGCGGATCCTGCGTTTTTTCCGCTTCTTTGCCTGGTACGGCAAAGGCCGGCCCGATGCGGACGGGCTCAAGGC
This sequence comes from uncultured Oceaniradius sp., assembly GCA_964606055.1. Classification (GTDB taxonomy): domain Bacteria; phylum Pseudomonadota; class Alphaproteobacteria; order Rhizobiales; family Rhizobiaceae; genus Roseitalea. The sequence continues at coordinate 13,758 of CAZSFA010000049.1, forward strand.
CTGCGCGCGGCTCAAAGACGGCCTTGTCGGCTTGTCGGTCGAGCGGATCTGGACCGAGATGCGCAAGCTCTTCGCCGCACCCGATCCGTCGCGCGCGCTTTTGTGGATGCGCCAGGCCGGCGTTCTGTCGCTCATCCTGCCCGAAAGCGAGAAATGGGGCATCGACGGCGTTCACGGGCTGATGCAGGCGGAACGGGCCTGCGGTTGGGCGCCCGATGCGCTCTTGCGTCTGATGGTGCTGATCCCCTTGCGCGAGGATGTTGTCATGGCATTGGTCGCGCGCTGGAAAGTGGCCAACACGGTGCGCGATCGGCTGCGCGCGGTGGCGCGCCAGGGCGATGTGGACGCCGGATTGGACGCGGCGAACTTCGCCAAATGGCTCTATCGCGGCGATGCCGGCGCGATCCGCGACCGTCTCCGCCTGGCGATTGCCCGCGCGGGGGCCGATTCAGAAGACGGTCGGCGCCTTTTGCTGCTGCTGGAACAGGCCGAAGGCTGGCGGGCGCCGGTCTTTCCGGTCGCCGGGCGTGACCTGATCGCGCGCGGCATCGAACCGGGCCCGCAGCTGGGCGCGGCGTTGTCGCGGATCGAAGACGCCTGGGTCGACAGCGGCTTTGCGCTTGATCGCGACGCGCTTCTGGCGATGGTCGGCCCGCCCGAGTGAACGGGTCCGGTTTGCCGGACCCAAGCCAC
>CAZSFA010000049.1:14550-16335 GCA_964606055.1 uncultured Oceaniradius sp.
ACGCGTTGTCGCCGCTACGCCGCGTCGTGAATGCGTTTCTTGATCTCGTCGACCATATTGGGCCGGAGCCGTTCCTCGCCATGGGCCGAACGCAGGTGTTCGGTGGCCCGGCGGATGACCTCGGCCTCTTCATCGGCCTTGGTCTGCCATTCGCAGCCCGGGACCAGTTCACCGCATTTGTAGTGCTTCATGTCCATGCCTCCCTCGTGTCGATGGGGCAGGGGAGCATGAGAATCGGGCGGGACTGTGCCGATGCGCGCCTCAAAGGGTGGCCGTGAGCACGTCGCCGATCGCCACGCTGCCTGGTGCGATCACCTGCGCGGTGATCCCGCCATGGCCGCGCACCGCGTTGTAGCCACCCGGACCAAACGCTTCCTCCATGCGCGAACAGGGCGCGCAGGGGCCGGTGCCCTCAAGGATGGCGGTGCCGAGCCGAAAGCGGCGCTTGCGCAGCGCCAGGAGGTTGATGCGGGCGACGGCTATGTTGCGGCGCAACATAGCCGGGTCGATGGCGTCCTTGCCGACCATCGCCGCGATCGCGGGCAGATGCTCGGCCTGGATCAGCGTCACCGCGCGCTTGCCCGGCTTGGTGCGATGATCGCCGACAAGGCCGTTCTCGGTGATCTCGACCACCTCGACCGGGGTCAGCGGTTGGCGGCGCGCGGGCCGCACGCCGATCCACGTGACATGCCCCTGGCGTGGAAAGCGGCCGAGCAGGTCTTCGAGCGAATCGGGCATGGGCTGGTGCACCGTCCGCTCAGGGCCATTTCACGGCGGGCGGCATCGACGACAGGATCGATGCCACGTTGCCGCCGGTCTTCAGGCCGAAGATCGTGCCGCGATCATAGAGCAGGTTGAACTCCACATAGCGGCCACGGCGCACAAGCTGCTCCTCGCGCTGCGCCTCGCCCCAGGCGTGGTTGAAGTTCTGCCGCACCAGATGCGGGTAGACGACCAGAAAGGTCCGGCCGACATCCTGCGTGAAGGCGAAATCGGCGTCCCAGCCGCCGGCCTCGTCCGCCGAATGCTGCCAATCGTAGAAGATGCCGCCAATGCCGCGCGGTTCCTTGCGGTGGTGCAGGAAGAAGTAGTCGTCGCACCAGGTCTTGAACCGCGGATAGTCCGCCACGGCATGCTTGCTGCAGGCCAGTTCGAACGAGCGGTGGAAGGCCTGGCTGTCGGCGTCCTCTTGGGTGCGGCGCGCGTCGAGCACTGGCGTCAGGTCGGCGCCGCCGCCGAACCACCAGGACGTCGTCACCACCATGCGGGTGTTCATGTGCACGGCCGGCACGTTGGGGTTCTGCGGGTGTGCGATCAGCGAGATACCGGATGCCCAGAAGCGCGGGTCCTGGTTGGCGCCGGGAATCTGCTTGCGGAACTCCTCAGAGAACTCGCCGTGCACGGTCGAGGTGTGCACGCCGACCTTCTCGAACACGCGGCCGTGCAGGATCGACATGACGCCGCCACCGCCCTTGCCTGCGTCGCGCTGCCATGGCGTGCGCTCGAACCGGCCGGGTGCGTACTCTGCGAACGGACCCGTCACGTCCGCCTCGAGCTGTTCGAAGGACGCGCAGATGCGGTCGCGCAGGTCTTCGAACCAGCGCGTGGCGGCGGTCTTCTTGTCTTCGATGTCCGCAGGCAGGCCCGGCGGCAGGGTGGGGCGCTCGGCCATGGTTCTCCCAGAATCGTGCGTGTGTCGGCGATTTCGTGCCTATCGCGGCACCCGGCGTTTGCCAAGCGGGCCGACCGGCAGCCGCCGGCCGGGTTGGCTGGCGATCAAGGGTC
>CAZSFA010000049.1:16435-18164 GCA_964606055.1 uncultured Oceaniradius sp.
CAAGGGTCATACAAGGGTCTTGGCGTTGGACCCCGAGCGGCCTATCTTCGGCGCTGTCAGGGGACGGCAATGGCACCTCCGAAACCACCGCGTGCGCTCGTCAACCGCCATATGCAGGCGGCACGCAAGTCCGCGTCGAAGGGATTTGTCCGGGAGACCTATCGCATGACGCGCATGGATGCGCGCGCCAAGGCGCGCGAATGGTTCGACCGGTACCCCAAGGCCGCCTATTGGACGCAGGTCGAAAGCTGGCGCGTTCTGGACAACGATGTCATCGAGTTCACCATGCGCAGATTGCCGAGCGCCGATTGACGATGCCGCCAGTTGACACATGGGTGATCCGGCGCGCCGACTGGCCGGCCGAACGCGACGCTTGCCTTTCGGTGCGCACGGCGGTGTTCGTGGACGAGCAGGGCGTCGATCCGGCGCTCGAGTATGACGGTCTGGACGATGACTGCCTGCATTATCTCGCGATGGTCGGCGGCGAGCCGGTCGGCACGGCGCGGGTTCGGGTGCTCGATGACCGTTACAAAATCCAGCGCGTTGCGGTGTTGGCCGCCATGCGCGGCACCGGGCTCGGCGCGGCGCTCATGCGCGCGATTATGGACGATCTGTCCGGTCACGGCGCGGCGGTGAACGGGCGCTTCTTCTTCCTGTCCAGCCAGGTCCATGCGATGCCGTTCTACGAGAAGCTGGGCTTTGTGGTGTGTTCGGAAGAATACCCCGATGCCGGCATTCCGCATCGGGACATGCGCGCCGTGACGCCTGCGCCCTGATCGCGGCCAAAACGAAACGCGATCGTTTGCTTGGTCAAACCTGTTGCCCTTCTGCCACATTTGTCAGGATGTATTGCCGGGGCGACAATCCTGCCTTGCTTTTGCCCTGTTGCGCGGATATCGCATCGTCGACCACTGATGCTCAACACAAGGAGGCCGGAATGGGAACCACTGCGATTCAGAGCTCCGGCATTTTCGTGTTGCTCCTTGCGGGCTTGCCCCACGCGCGTCATCGCGCCCCCGAGCATTAGCACCAGCGGTTTCGACCCACACTCATAGACAGCTGTCGTGACCGCCGGTTTGGTTTCTCCAAACGGTTCACGATCATGTTTGTCGATCTCATCCTGCGGGCGGTGATTCCGTCCGATTTGTTCCATCGGTCCGCCGGCCGATCCGTCGCGTTCCTCGTTCGCGTCGTCCTTGTCGCTTTCGCCTGCGCCGCGTTTGCCGCCCTTGCGGCGCTGCAGCGCATGCCAACCGAATCCAACCCTGCCGCAGGTGGTCTTAAGCAGCCGCCGCACCACATATCTGCTGACTGAGGCCCGTCATGTTCACCTGGTTTGAAAACCGAATCGATCCCTTCCCCAAGAGCCGGGCGACACAGCCGCCGGGAACCCTGCTTGCGTTCTGTTGGCACTACACCAAGGACGTCTGGCCGTGGCTGGCCGCGATGGCCGCGCTGACAGCCGCCATCTCGGTGCTGCAGGTCCTGATCTTCAGCTTCATGGGCAACATCGTCGACTGGCTGGGATCGGCCAATCCGGCGACGTTCTTTGCCGATCAGGGCTGGAGCCTGTTCTGGATGAGCTTCATCATCCTTCTGGCGCTGCCGGTGCTGGGCCTGATGCATACGCTGATCATGCACCAGACGCTGTTCGGCAACTATCCGATGATCGTCCGCTGGAAGGCGCATCGCTACATGCTGCGCCAGTCGATGGGCTTTTATCAGGACG
>CAZSFA010000050.1:0-18043 GCA_964606055.1 uncultured Oceaniradius sp.
GGCAGCTTGACGACGATGTTGCCGAGCGTACCGGTCGGCACCGGATGGCCGGCGTCATCAAGCACGTGAATGTCGTGACCGGGCATGGGCACGGTCGGTGAGCCGATCTTCACGGGCAACTGGCCCAGACCCACCGGGTTGCCGGCAATCGCCCAGCCGGTCTCGGTCTGCCACCAATGGTCGATCACCGGTACATCGAGCGTTTTCTCGGCCCATCTGATGGTGTCCGGATCGGCACGTTCACCGGCCAGGAACAGCGTGCGCAACGGCGCCAGATCATAGTCGCCGACCATCGCGCCGGACGGATCTTCCTTCTTGATCGCGCGCAATGCGGTCGGCGCGGTGAAAAGCGCGCGAACCCGATGCTCCTGGATGACCCTCCAGAACACGCCGGCATCGGGGGTGCCGATGGGCTTGCCCTCGAACACGAGGGTCGTCGCACCATGCAGGAGCGGGCCGTAGACGATGTAGGAATGGCCGACGACCCAGCCGACATCGGAGGCGGCCCAGAACACCTCGCCCGGCTCGACGCCGTAGATCGACGACATGGTCCATTTGAGCGCCACCATGTGCCCGCCATTGTCGCGGACAACGCCCTTTGGCTGGCCGGTCGTGCCCGAGGTGTAGAGAATGTAGAGCGGGTCGGTCGCCTTGACCGGCTCGCAAGCCACGAGCGTGCCCCTCTCGCGATGCTCGGCGACTGCCTTTGCGTAGTCGATGTCGCGGCCGGCGGTGAGTTCCGCCTCATGCTCCGGCCGCTGGACGACGATCAGGTGATCGGGCGCGAAATGAGCCTCTTCAAGGCCATGCTCGATGAGCGGCATGTACTCGACGACGCGGTTGGGTTCGATGCCGCAGGACGCGGTCACGATCAGGCGCGGATGGCAATCGTCGATGCGTGTCGCCAGTTCCGCGCCGGCAAAGCCGCCGAACACCACTGAGTGCACCCCGCCAAGCCTTGCCACGGCCAGCATCGCCACCAGTGCCTCGGGCACCATCGGCATGTAGATCAGGACACGGTCGCCCTTGCCGATGCCCAGATCGCGCATCACGGCCGCCAGTGCCTGCACCTCTGTCAGCAATTGGCTGTAGGTCAGAACGCGCTTGGTGTCGGTGATCGGGCTGTCATGGATGATCGCCGGCTGGTCGCCACGGCCGGCGTTCACATGGCGGTCAACTGCATTGTAGCAGGTGTTGCACATCGCGCCGGCGAACCAGCGTCCGTAGACGCCGTCATCGGGATCGAACACGCGGGTCCATGGCTCGAACCAGTCAATTCCGGCCGCCTGTTCGGCCCAGAACCGTTCCGGGTCGCTCTGCCAGTTCCGATAGACATCGTGGTACTGCGTTGCGGTATTCATCGTCCGCGCTCCTCCCGCTGCCCGACAGGGACGCGCGATTGTAGCGAGCACGGCAAAGAGGCGTCCATCCGACCATCGTGTCGGGCCGGTACCTTCTGCAAGCCAATCCATGCAACTTTGGGCGGATCGCCGGGCGTCCGATGCGTCGGTCGGCGCCGCCTGTCGGGTGGTTCAGTCGCCGAACCAGTCGACGAGCGTGTCGCGCATGACGGCGTTGACCTCGACCAGATCGGCGATCGGTTCGCCCGAGAAGGGCTGCTTGACCATGTAGGGTGGTGGACCGAACTCCGGAGAGACGGTCATCGTTTCGCCGCGCGCCCGCGCCGCCTCGACGGCGGTCGTCCACCACGCGCGATGCAACTGGAGATGGTCGGCCCAGGCCGGATCGCCGGGATGGCCGATTTGCGGGCCTTCCCGATATCCGATGCGCGCATGCAGATGGCCCGCCCGCCGCGCGGCCTCATGGAACAAGTCCATGCAGTCGTCCGGCCAGCGGTCGATCACCGCCATCCAATGGCTGAGGTCGGCGGTCAATCGCAGATCAGGCAAGGCATCCAGCAATGCGTGCGTGGTCCAAGGATTGTAAAGCGGGCGCGCGCGATGGGTCTCGAAACAGGCGGCAACGCCATTGTCGGCGGCAATCGCATTGCATTGTCGAAAGAATGCGATCGCTGTTGCGACATCGAAGCTGTCCGCGCCGGTCTGGACCGCCGCCTTGGCGACGCCCAGCCGGCTCAAGTCCTCGACCTGATCGCGAAACGCCGCCAGGTGCGCGTCCGGCGTGCCGTAGTCGGTCGGTCGGGTGGCGATCTGACCGATGTAGTCGAGCCCCGTTTCAGCCAGCGCATCAAGCACACGGGCCTCAGTGGCAGCGCGCCCGCCTTCGCCGTGGTCCATCGCGAATGCGGGGAACTCGACGCCGTCAAAGTCGCGGCTGTGCGGATCACGGACGAAATCGGACAGGTCGGCGAAGCGATTGCCCGGGCCGAACAGTCCCCATGCGACACGATAGAGCGCGATTGCCATCATCCTGCCTCCGCTCGCGCCGGTGATGGGTTCGACCGATAGCATATCGGCGACAGTGAACAACCGCCGCCGGCGAGGCATGGTGTCGGGCCACATTTCGTGCCGACCCGGCCATTGACCGCTAGATGGCCCTGGTGGACGTGCCCATGACCAGTTTGGGTGCCAACATCGCCTCGCGCGCCGGCAGTGTCACGCCCGGCTCCATTTCCAGTCGCTCGAACAGCCATTCGGTCGACAGGCGTGCCAGATCCTCGACCGGCTGGTTGACGGCGGTGACCTGCGGCGTGATCAGTTCGCTGTTGGGGATCACGTCGACCGTTGTCAGCGAAACGTCGCCGGGGCAGTCCAGACCGAGCGTGCGCAAGGCGAGCAGCGCCCCGATCGCCGTGTCGTTGTTGGCGGCGACGAGCGCGGTCGGCGGCGTCGGACCGCGCATGAGCGCGATGGTCGCCTGAAACGACAGGTCGCGATCGTAATCGCCATCGGCAATCAGCGCCGGATCGACGCTCAAACCCGCCTCACGCATGGTCCGCGTGTAGCCATCAAGCCGTTGTCTTGCGCTCCACAGGCGCAAGCGCCCGGAGACGTGACCGATGCGCGTGTGGCCCAACTGGATCAGATGCCGCGTGAGAATGGAGGTCGCCAGTGCGTTGTCGAGGCCGACATGGTCGCAATCGAGCCCGTCGATCTTCTGGTCGTAGGCAACGATCAATGCGCCGGAGTCCTTGACGCGGCGCGCGTAGTCGTCGCTGCCGCGCGATGGCGCCAGAACCATGCCGCGAATGCGAAGCGATTTGAACCGGTTCAAAAGCGTCGTTTCGCGTTCACCATCATCGCCGCTCAGCCCCGCGATGGCGAAATGCCCGCGCTCGAGCGCCACCTGATGAACGCACGATACGAACGCGCCATTGTGCGGATTGCGCATGTCGCTGACGATGACGCCAATGAGATTGTTGCGGCCGGTCTTCAGGCTCTGCGCGGCCATGCTGGGCGCGTATCCGATCTCGTCAGCCGCCTTGCGGACGCGCTCAAGTGTCTGCAAACGCAGGCGTTCCGGGGACGTGAAGGCAAGCGACGCCGTCGATTTGGCAACGCCGGCGCGTTCAGCCACCTGGGCAATCGTTGCATGTTTGTGTCGCTCGATCACGGTGCCCCCTGTCCATGCGACTTCGGCTTGTCCGATGCGGCATCACGCGAATACCGGTCGACAGCGCCTCATTAGGCGATCGCGACCGACGCGTCAAAAAATCCAAAATCAATGCTGGCCAAATCTGCTCAGTGTGCTAAACACCGCCGCTATCGAACCGGTTCGATGAAACCGAGAAGCCGAGCCCGTTCGGCCCGCCGGCGTTGCATTACATTTTGCACCGGCCGGCAAAACATGATGCGAGTTGGGAGGATTACCAATGAAACGTACTTTGACGGCCACCGCCGCGGCCACATGCCTTGCCGCTCTGATGGCGCCCGCCAACGCCGATGACGTCGAGATCAAGTACTGGACGCTGAAGAACCCCGGCATGGACGAGTTCGTCGCCAAGGCCAAGGAGTCGTTCGAGGCAGCCAATCCGGGCGTCACCATCGTCCATGAGTCTTTCCCCAACGAGGCTTACAAGACCGCCATTCAGGTTGCGCTCAACGGTTCGGAACCGCCGGATGCGTTCTTCAACTGGGTTGGCGAAGACTCCGCCCGGTTCGTGCGCGATGAACTGGTGCTCGACATCAGCAGCTTCGGCACCGAGGAGAACGGCTTCCAGAGCATGCTCTCGGACGGCTGGATTTCATCGCTGACCTATGGTGACGGCATCTACGGCGTGCCGATGGAGGCGGTGTCGAAGTTCTTCTATTACAACGTCAGCTGGTTCGAAGAGAACAATCTGAGCGTGCCGGACAGCTTTGACGGCGTGCTACAGCTTTGCCGCGACATCCGTGCGATTGATGCCGACATCGTGCCGATGCCGCTGGGCAACTCTGAACGCTGGAAACTGAACCACTTCATCACCATGCTCAACGAGCGTGTCGTCGGATACGAGGCAGCCGGCGACGATTACGATCTTAGCGCGGCCGACGACGAGTTGTTCGCCGACCCGGCCTTCGTGACCGCTTGGGAGAAAGTGCTGGAACTGCAGGACGCCGGCTGTTTCCAGGATGCGCCCAACGCCACCTCGCCTGAACTGACCCGCGCCATGTTCTCGTCGGGTGCCGCACCGATGATCTATTGCGGTTCCTGGTGTGCAGGTATCTTCGACCAGGATGGTTTCCGCGACTATGCCATGTTCCGCATGCCGGCGGTTGAAGGCGGAACCGGCAGCGCCGACACCAACTTCGTTCTGGTGCAGGGTTATCAGGTCTCGGTGCAGACCGACAACGCCGAGGAAACGGTCAAGTGGCTAAGCCACCTGGTGTCGCCGGAAATGGCCAAATCCTACGCCGAGATCATGTCGCGCGTGCCGTCGAACCCAGCGCTGCTGGGCGAATCCGACCTGTTGACCGATCAGTTCAAGTGGATCGCCAATGACGTCTCGTCGGTCGCAGCGCCGATCAATGTTCTGGATGTCCTGCTCGAGAACTCGGTTTCCGAGGCTTATCTGGATGCCGGCGTCGAGGTCCTCAACGGCACGATGACGCCACAGGAGGCAATGGACAAGATCCGTGAGACGGCTCTGCAGGCCAAGGCCAACCTCTGATTGAACCTCCCGGCTCGGCCTAGTCTTCGGCCGGGTCTTGCGCCGCCGCACTGCGCGGCGGCGTTTCCTCTCGGGACAGTCCAGCCATGACCGAACGATCCGCCCCCACGGCCGCCTCAAGCGGCACCCTGACCTACGCCGCCATGCTGGCCCCGGCGTTGATCCTGATGGGCGTGTTCGTGTTCGTGCCGGTCGCTCTGGTCCTTTACGGCTCGCTCTTCTCGTTCGGGCTGACCAGCCGTCAATGGGATTTCGTCGGGCTGGGCAACTATCTGCGCGCCTTCGCCGATCCGATCTTCTGGACCGCCCTGACGAACAACCTGATCATCGTCATCGGCTCGATCGTGCTGCAGGTCGGTTTCGGGACGATCCTCGCCGCAATGCTCGATCGCGGCATCACGATCGGCGGCACCGTGATGCGCACCATCATCTTTGCGCCCATGGTCATCTCGTCGGTCGCGGTGGGACTGATCTGGCTGATCATTCTCGACCCCAATGTCGGCCCGATGAACGTGATCGTCAGTTCACTGGGGCTGACGCCGCCGCGACTGGGCTGGCTGGGCGACCCCACCTTTTCGATCTGGGTCGTTCTCGCCGTTGCCGCCTGGCAATACACCGGCTTCATGATGGTGCTGATCCTGGCCGGCCTGCAGGCCGTTCCCAAGGAGCTCTATCAGGCCGCCGCGCTCGATGGCGCGACCGGACTGCGCGCGTTCTGGTACATCACGCTGCCGTCGATCCGGAACATCCTGATCGTCGCCGTGCTCATCACCACCGTCGGCGGCTTCAAGGTGTTCGATCTGATTTTCGTCATGACCAGTGGCGGGCCGGCCAACGCCACCCAGGTGCTCGGCACCTACATCTACCAGCAGGCCTTCACGCTCGGCAATTCAGGCTATGCCAACGCGATCTCGGTCGTTCTGCTGGTGATCGCCGTCGCGCTGGGCTGGCTGCAACTGCGCACCTCGCGGAAGGCCTGACCGATGGACAACCGACGCTTCCGCGCCACGACGCTGGTTCTTTACGGCTTTGTCGGCCTTTGGAGCCTGATCGTCCTCATCCCGATCGTCTACATGTTCATGACGTCGATGAAGACTCGGAACTCGATGTTCCTGCGTCCGCTCGACCTGCCCGAAAGCATCAACTTCGAGGCTTTCGAACGGGCGTGGGGCGTCGGCATCGGCCAGTTCATGATCAACTCGATCCTGGTGACGTTCCTCTCCGTCTTCGTGATCGTCGTCGTCAGCGGATTGGCTGCCTATGCGCTGACGCGGATGCAAGGCGGCTGGTCCAAGCTGATCTACCTGCTGATCGTGGCGGGCTTTGCCATTCCGGTGCAGGCGGTTCTCGTCCCGCTGTTCCAGATCATCTCCAGCGCGGGTCTGCTCAACTCGCGGCTGGCGCTCGTTCTGCCCTATGCCGCCTACGGCATCCCGTTCACGGTGATCCTTTTCTATGCCTTCTTCCTGGACTTCCCGCGCGAACTGGAGGAGGCGGCGCGCCTTGATGGCTGCACGCGGTTTCAGACCTTCACGCGGATCATCCTGCCGTTGTCCGGGCCGGCGATCGCCAGCGCGGCCATCTTCCAGTCCGTCTTCATCTGGAACGAGTTCATCCTTGCGCTGCTGATCCTGACGCAGCCGGACCTGAAGACATTGCCGGTCGGCATTCTCGAACTCCAGGGCGAGTTCACCGCCGACTGGCCAGCGGTGATGGCGGGCCTGTCGCTGGCGACGCTGCCGCTGCTGCTGATCTTCGTGCTCGCACAAAAGTACTTCGTCCGCAGCCTGGCCGGGCTCGGCAAATGATCGATTGGAGACAGCCTCATGGGTAAGGTCAACATCGCCAACGTCTCCAAGTCGTACGGCTCGTTCGAGGCGATCAAGAACATCGCGCTCGACATCGAGCATGGCGAGTTCGTCGTCATGGTCGGCCCGTCGGGCTGCGGCAAGTCGACCCTCTTGCGCACGATCGCCGGATTGGAGGCCGTCAACGCGGGCACGATCTCGGTCGGCGGCGAAGACGTCACGCACCGTGAGCCATCCGATCGTGGTGTTGCGATGGTCTTTCAGAACTACGCGCTCTACCCGCACATGACGGTGACCGGCAATATGGGGTTCGGCCTCAAAATGGCGGGTCAGGCCAAGGCGGCCATCGAGAGTGCGGTCAGTCGTGCCGCGCAAATCCTGCACATCGAAGACAACCTGCACAAACAGCCCAAGGCGCTGTCCGGCGGCCAGAAGCAGCGCGTCGCCATCGGTCGGGCGATCACCCGCGAGCCCAAGGTGTTCCTGTTCGACGAACCGCTCTCCAACCTGGATGCGGCGTTGCGCACCAAAATGCGGGTCGAACTGGGCCGGCTGCACAACGAGCTTGGCGCGACGATGATCTACGTGACGCACGACCAGACCGAGGCCATGACCATGGCGGACCGGATCGTGGTGATGAACGAGGGCGTGGTCGAACAGGTCGGCTCGCCGCTTGACCTCTACAACCGCCCGGCCAACCGGTTCGTCGCCGGGTTCCTGGGTTCGCCGAAGATGAACTTCATCGATGCGCGGATCACAGCCGTCGACGACGGTTCCGTCACGCTGGCACTGTCGGATACGCTGGACTTCACGGCTTCCCGCGACAAGCAGGCGCCCACACCGAATGTCGGCGAAGCGGTGACGATCGGCATACGGCCCGAAGCGTTCGGCGACGGCGATGTCACCTTCGAACTCAACGTGCGCGTGGTCGAGAACCTGGGCCGCGAGACGCTGGTCTACGGCACGCCGTCCGGTTTCTCGTCAAGCGAATCCGACGCGGAGCAGGGCGACCTTGTCGTCCACTTCCCGCGCCAGAAACAGGTGCAGGCCGGGCAGACGATCCCGGTTCGGTTCGATGCCAACGCAATTCACATCTTCGATGATGGCGGAACCAACCGTCACTTCGCCAACTCGCGCTCATAAGGGACCCCAACATGCGCTACCGCCAGATCCATCTTGATTTCCACACGGCCGGCGAGATTCCCGGCATCGGTAGCCGGTTCGACCCCGATGATTTCGCCGAGACGTTCGTCAAATCCAAGGTCAACTCGGTCAATCTGTTCGCCAAATGCCACCACGGCTACTCCTACCACCCGACGGAAGTGGGGGAGATGCACCCGCATCTCGACTTCGACCTCCTGCGGGCACAGGTCGACGCGCTTCAGGCGCGCGGCATCGAGACACCGATTTACGTCTCTGCGGTTTGGGACGAACTGAGCGTGCGTCAGCACCCCGAGTGGCGCATTGTCAGCCCCGACAACTCGCACCCGGTCCAGAAGGGCGACATCGTCGACAACGGATGGAAGTTCCTCGATCTGTCCTCGCCCTATCTGGACCATCTGGTCGCCCAGGTCGAAGAGGTCGTAACCCTGTTCCCCGAGATGAACGGCGTGTGGATGGATATCTGCTTCCAGAAGCCTTCGATCAGCGAGTTCGCCAAGGCCGGAATGGAAAAGGACGGGCTCGACTGGACCGATCCCGAGCACCGGGCCCAGTTTGCCGAATTGACGACGTTCCGTTTCTTTGAGCGAGTAACGGACATCGCCAAGAGGGCCGGCAAGCCCGTCTTCTACAACCTCGGGCACATTCGCCGCGGCCGCGACGACGTGCTGCGCAAGTACTTCAGCCATCTGGAGATCGAATCGCTGCCGACGGGCCAATGGGGCTATGAACACTTCCCCGTCAGCGCTCGCTACTTCGAGCCGACCGGCATGGACTATCTGGGCATGACCGGCAAGTTCCATCACATGTGGGGCGAAATGGGCGGCTACAAGAAGCCTGATGCGCTCGTCTACGAGTGCGGCGCCATGATCGCGCAAGGCGCCAAGTGCTGCATCGGCGACCATCTGCGGCCTGACGGCCATATGGACAAGTCGACCTATCGCGCCATCGGGGAAGCCTACTCGTATCTTGAGACCTGCGAGCCATGGGCCCAAGGCAGCACAAATCGGGCCGAGATCGGCGTTGTCAGCCAACAGGCTGTCGAGCAGCCCAAGTTCAGCGACATGCCAGGCCACCACAATCACGTCGACGATGGCGTGGTTCGTCTGCTTCTCGAGGGCCGGTTTACCTTCGACCTGCTTTCACTGGAAAGTGACTTGTCGCCCTACCGTCTCATCATCCTGCCTGATGTGATCGCGGTCGATGATGCGCTCAAGGCCAAGATCGATGCCTATCTGGCCAATGGCGGTCGGCTCCTGATGACCGGCGAGAGCGGGCTGCGCGACGGCGAGTTCCTGTTCGACGCCGGCGCGCAATGGCACGGTGTTTCGCCGTTTGAAGGCGGCGACTACGCCCTGCCCCGCCAGGACCTGCGCTCCGACTTCGTCGACGATCCGCTGTTCATGTACGCGCCGTCGCAGCAGATCAAGGCAACCGATGGCGAGAGCCTCGGCGTGATCCACGATCCCTACTTCGATCGCGCTGGCGCGCTGTTCAGCGGGCACCTGCACACGCCCGACAAGCCCGAGCCGAACGGTTACGCGCTTGGAACGCAAAAGGGCGCGGTCACCTATCTCGCGCACCCGATCTTCTCGATCTACTACCAGGCCGGCCCGGTTGCGCTCGCCGAGATCGTCTTCAAGGCGATCCGGCTTGCATTGGGCCAAAAGGCGATGATCGACGCCACCATGCCGATGGCCGGTCGTGCAACGCTGCGCCGGCAGGCGACGGAAGGACGCGACGTCCTTCATCTTCTCTATGTCAATCCGGTGCGCCGCGGCACGCTGCGCGATGATCCCGTGCAGCCGATTCAGGACATCGTTCCCCTGCCCGACGTGGCGGTCGACGTAGAGGCCCCCGGCGACGTTTCGTCGGTCAGGCTCGTGCCGCAAGGCTCGGCCATCGACTTTGTGCGCGATGGCGACCGCGTTCGCTTCACGGTGCCCGAAGTGCGTGGCCACCAGATGATCGAGATCGCCTGATCATCGCAGGAAGATCGTCCGGCGCGCCGACCATCGCGCGCCGGACCTCAACTCAGACCGACGAGGTCAGGCTGCCGTCAATGCGGATGTTCTGGCCGGTGACGTAGGCCGCATCGTCCGAGGCAAGATAGGCAATCAGCGCCGAGACTTCGCGCACCTTGCCATAGCGCCCCATGGGAATCCGGGCCAGGCGATCGGGCTTTTCAGCGATGCTGTCGATGAAGCCCGGCTGGATGTTGTTCATACGCACATTCTTGTCGGCATACTGATCGGCGAACAGTTTGGTGAAACTGGCGACGCCGGCGCGGAACACGGCCGAGGTCGGAAAGGCCGGATCGGGCTCGAAGGCCGAGAAGGTGGAGATGTTGATGATCGCACCGCCGCCCTGCCCGGCCATGATCGGCGCGACCATCCGCGTCGCGCGGATGACGTTCATGAGGTAGTAGTCCATGGCGGTGTGCCAATCCTCATCGCTGATCGACAGAAGGTCACCCTTGGGCGCATGACCGGCCGAGTTGATCAGCACATCGATGCGGCCCCAGCGGTCCATCGCCGCGTCGACCAGCTTCTGCAGATCGGCCGTCTCAAGGTTGGAACCGGTCACGCCGACACCGCCCAATTCTTCCGCCAAAGCCTCGCCCTTGCCGGAGATCGACAGGATGCCGACACCATAGCCTTTAGCCGCCAGATGCCGTGCGGCATCCGCGCCCATGCCGCTGCCGCCGGCGGTGATCAGCGCTATCTTCTGCGAAGTCATTGGTCCCTCTCGCTTTTCGTGATGATGTGCAGCCTTGTACGACATCGCGCGCGCGCCGCAATGGCGGACGCGCACAATTGATCCGGACAATTGACATGCAAAGAGCGGCAAGGGCACTCACCGCAGTGAACGCAAGGAGCATGGCATGAGGATCCCGACAGGGAAGCGCCCGGCGCTTCGAAAGATGACCGCAGTTGGCCGCATGCGGTGCCAAGCAGTCCTGAAAAACCCATGACGACAACTGTTCTTGGTGCCGGCGTCATCGGCCTGGCCACGGCCTACGCACTGTATCGCGACGGCCATGAGGTTCGGATCGTCGAGCGGCTTGAGGGGCCCGGGCTTGCGACCAGCTTCGGCAATGCGGGCGGGCTGTGCCCGGGATTTGCCGGCCCGTGGGCAGCACCGGGCATGGTGCGCAAGGCGCTGGGCTGGATGTTCCAGGCGTCTGCCCCGCTCAAGATACGCCCGCGCATCGATGTCGCCCAATGGTCATGGCTGATGCGGTTTGCGCGCGAATGCGAGGCCGGCCGCAGCGCCGCCAACAAGCGCGCGATGCAAGCGATCGCGCACTACAGCCAGGAACGCCTTCAGGCGCTGGCGAGCGAGACGGGCGTCGACTTCGATCACGGCAAGGGCGGCGTCCTGCAGACCTTTCGATCTGAGACCTCGCTGCAATCGGGTCGCCGCGCCGCCTCGGTCCTTGAAGGTCTGGGCATTGCGCACCGGCTGATCGAACCGCATGAAATCGCGCAGATCGAACCGGCCCTTGCCGGTTCGGCCGCCCGGTTCGCCGGTGCACTGCATTTGCCCGACGACCAGACAGGCGATTGTGCCGCCTTCTGCCGGGAACTGGCGGGCTGGCTGGCGGAGCGCGGTGTACGGTTCAGCTATGGCATCGAGGCAACAGGTCTGCGGGTCGAAGGCGGACGCGTTTCGGCAATCGAGACAGCATCCGAACCGATCGCGACCGATCGCGTGGTGCTTGCAGCCGGCCCGTTCGCCAACGCGCTTCTGGCGCCGCTTGGCGTGAGACAGCCCCTTTATCCGGTCAAGGGCTATTCGCTGACCTACGCACTCGATGACACGTCAGCCGGTCCGCGCTCGTCGGTGGTGGACGAGGATTCCAAGCTCATGTTCACGCGGCTCGGTGACCGTGTGCGGGTCGGCGGCGTTGCCGAACTGGCGGGCTTTGACACCCGGCTGGCACCGGCACAGATCAACGCCATTCGCTCGCAGACCGAGATGCTGTTTCCGGCCTTGCAATCGGGCGCCGACCCGACGCCCTGGTGCGGTTTTCGGCCGATGACGCCCGATGGTCGCGCGCGCATCGGACCGGTCCGCGGCATCGAAGGCCTTTGGGTCAATCTTGGACACGGTTCCAATGGCTGGACGCAGGCCGCGGGCGCCGGGCAGGTGCTGGCCGACCTTGTCGCGAGGCGTGAGCCAGCCATTGATCCATCGCCATATCGGACTGATTTGCCTTAGACTATTGACGTAGACGCGGCCGGCGCGCCATCTTCGCGCCGCTGTCCGTTCGACAGAATTTTGCAGGGAGAGGGTAAACCATGCCTAGCCAACTCATAAGGTGGTGCCTGGCCGCCATGTTGGCCATCACACCGATGGCGGCGTTCGCTGACGAGATCACGATCGTGATCGGCAGCGAGCCAACAACGCTCGATCCGCATGCTGCCGACGATGGTGGCGAGAAAGCGGTCAACGACAACATTTTCGAGACGCTGATGGTCCGCGACACCGAGGGCAATCTCGGCCTTGGTCTCGCCGCCGAATGGCCGACCCAGGTCGATCCGACCACCTGGGAGTTCAAGATCAAGCCGGGCATCACCTTTCACAATGGCGAGGCCCTGAACGCGGAGGCGGTTGTGTTTTCCGTCGAGCGGATGATCGATCCCGAACTCAACTCCGAGCAGTTGTCGTACTTTTCGACTTTCGCCGGAGCGGAAGTCGTCGATGATCTGACCGTGCGCATCCAGACCGCCGGTCCGGACCCGATCCTGCCCGCGCGCATGTACTACTTCATGATCGCGCCGCCCGAGGCGAGCCAGAACGAGGACTTTGCCCAGTCGCCGATCGGCAGCGGACCCTACAAGTTCGTCTCCTGGGATCGCGGCAACCAGATCGTGCTGGAAGCCGACCCGGACTATCGCGATGGCGCACCGGACGTCGACACCGTGACCTACCGGTTCATCGAAGAGCCGGGCACGCGCCTTTCGACGCTGCTGGCCGGTGAAGTGGATCTGGTGACCAACCTTCTGCCAGAGTTCATGGGTCAGGTTCCGCAGGCCGCATCGATGCGCGGGCTCGAGCATCCCATGGTGCTGCTGAACGCCGATGGCGGCATCACCGCCGACCGCCGCGTGCGCCAGGCGCTCAACTACGCCATCGACAAGGAAGCGCTGGCATCGGCGCTGTTTGAGGGCCAGGCCCAGGTCGAGCAGGGCCAGTTGCTCGGACCGACCTATTTCGGCTTCAACGAGGACATCTCCGCCTACCCCTATGATGCCGAGCGCGCCCAGGCACTTCTCGCCGAGGCGGGTGCCGAAGGCGGTTCGATCACGCTGGTGAGCACGTCGGGCCGTTGGCTCAAGGACCGTGAGCTGACAGAGGTGATCGCCGGCTACTGGTCCGCCGTGGGCCTTGATGTCGACGTGCAGATCTATGAGTTCGACGAGTATCTGCAGCGGCTGTTCCGTTCCGAGGACGGCACCCGTTCGGACGCCATCTTCATCGTCTCCGGCAATGAACTGCTCGACGCCGACCGCTCGTTCTCGGCCTATCTGGCGCCTTCGGGCTTTGGCGCGTCCAACTCCATCGAGCAGATGGAAGAGTGGATTTCGTCGGCACGGACCGAGACCGACCTTGACCGCCGCCAGGCGATCTATGAAGAGGTCGTCGAGTTTGCCCATGAGGAAGCGCTGCTGACGTTCCTTTTGAACATCAACAACATCTGGGGCATGAGCGAACGCCTGAGCTGGCAGCCGCGCGTTGACGGCAAGATGTTCGTCAACACAATGTCGGTGCAGTAGTCGCGACCGGTCAGGACGAAGACGATGACATGGTTCGTGATCAACCGGCTCTGGCAGGGCGCCATCGTGGTGCTTTCCGTGGTCGTCGTCGTCTTTGTCCTCACCCGCCTGATCGGCGATCCGGTCAGGGTGATGCTGCCGCTGGAAGCAACCGCCGAACAGCGCGCCGCCTTCGAGCAGCAGCTTGGGCTTGACCGGCCGATCGTCGAGCAGTTCGTCACCTATGTGCGCGAGGTGGCCGTGCTCGATTTCGGCGAGTCGTTGTGGCAGCGCCGGCCGGTGATCGACATCATCGTCGAACGCGCGCCGGCAACCATCCTTCTGACATTCACGGCGATGGCATTTGCGATCGCGGTCGCCGTGCCGCTGGGCGTTGTCGCAGCGCTCCGACCGGAAGGGATCGTCGATCGCGTGGTCGTTGTCGTCAGCCTGTTGGGTTTGTCGATCCCCCAATTCTGGCTGGGGCTCCTGTTCATCGTTCTGTTCGCATTGACGCTGGGCTGGTTGCCCACTTCCGGCTCGGGAGGGCCGGAGCATCTCATCTTGCCCGCGCTCACGCTGGCGCTGCCGGCGTTGACGCGCCTGGTCATGGTGGTGCGATCGACGATGATCGATGAGTTGAACTCGCAATATGTGCGGGTTCTGCGCGCCAAGGGCATGGGGCCGTGGCGCGTTGTCGGGGTTCATGCGCTGCGCAACTCGGCCGTTCCGATCCTGACGATCGCCGGCTGGGAACTGATCCGCACGCTTTCGGGCTACACGGTCGTCGTCGAAACGGTCTTTGCCTGGCCGGGGCTCGGATTGACCGCCATTCAGGCCATCGAACGCCAGGACCTCATCCTCTTGCAGGCGATCGTGTTCGTTACCGCGATCCTCGTGGTCGTCCTCAACCTGATGCTGGACGTTTTGTTCAAGGCGATCGATCCACGCATCGAGATGAGCGCCCAATGAGCGTTGCGGACACCGATGCGCCGCTTGGCGCCGACGCGGCATCGACACCCGTTGCTGACCAGCCCGCCGCCGGCGGCTACTGGACCGAACTGCGGGCCGACCCGCCCGGCCTTATCGGTTTCCTGTGTCTTGGCGGGCTGTTCGCGATCGCGCTGCTTGCGCCGCTGATCGCCCCGTACGATCCGGCGGCGCAGAACATCATCGCACGGCTTCAGCCTCCGGCGTGGATCGAGGGCGGCAGTTGGAACCATGTGCTGGGCACCGACCATCTGGGCCGTGACGTGCTGTCCCGGCTGCTGCACGGTTCGCAGATTTCGCTGATGGTCGGCTTTGCGACGGTTCTGGTTGCGGGCAGTTTCGGCGTTCTTCTGGGCCTGATCGCCGGCTATGCCGGCGGCCGCACGGACCAATGGATCACCGGCATCATCGACACGCAGGTGGCCTTTCCGGGCCTGCTTCTGGCGCTCTTGATCCTGGCGGTGGTCGGCCCCAGCATGACAACCGTGATCGTCGTGCTCGCGCTCAATGGCTGGATGGTCTACGCGCGAATGACGCGCAGCGTGGTGCTGGGTCTGCGCCAGACGGCGTTTGTCGAGGCGGCCGAACTGCTTGGCTGCCGTACCGGCCGCATTCTCATCCGCCACCTGCTGCCCAATCTGGCCGCTCCGCTGCTGACGCTTGGCACGCTGGAGTTCGCCCGCATCGTTCTGGCCGAGGCGGCGCTGTCGTTTCTCGGCCTGGGCGTGCAGCCGCCGGCCACCTCCTGGGGCCTCGATGTCGCGCAGGGCAAGGACTACATGTTCCGCGCCTGGTGGCTCGTCACCTTCCCTGGACTGGCGATCGCCTTCACAGTGCTTGCGATCAACCTGATCGCCTCCTGGCTTCGGGTGACAACCGATCCCGTCGAACGCGAGAAGCGGTTTGCGCGCCGGCTGGGAGCGACCGGATGAGCGAAGCTTTGCTGACGGTCGAGGGGCTTGAGGTGGAGTTCCTCACGCGTCGTGGGCGCGTGCATGCGGTGCGCGGCACATCCTTCACACTGTCGCCCGGACAAGCGCTTGGTCTTGTGGGCGAATCCGGCTGCGGCAAATCGGTGACCGCGCAGGCCATCATGGGCCTTGTCCAACTGCCAGGACGCATCATCGGCGGCGATGTGCGCTGGAAGGGTCGCAGCCTGATCGGACCGGACGCTGCCGACTATCGACGGCAGGTCTGCGGCCGCGACATCGCGATGGTCTTTCAAGACCCGATGACGAGCCTCGACCCCCTGTTCAGCGTGGGCGACCAGATCGCCGAGGTGCTGGTGCGGCACCGGGGCTTGTCGCGCGCCGCGGCACGATCGCGCGCGGTCGAACTGCTCGACATGGTTCGCATTGCCGAGCCGCAAAAGCGCATCGACCAGCTACCACACGAGTTCTCCGGCGGTATGCGCCAGCGCGTTCTGATCGCCATGGCACTGGCCAGCGAACCCGAACTGCTGATCGCGGACGAGCCGACCACGGCGCTGGATGTCACCGTCCAGGCAAGCCTTCTCGACCTGATCGAGGAACTGCAACAGCGCCTGTCGCTCGCTGTGCTCATGATCACCCATGATCTGGGCGTCGTTGCGCGGCTGTGCCGCGACGTCGCGGTGATGTATGCCGGCGAGATCATCGAGGACGGGCCGGCGAGCCGCATGCTGCACCGGCCATCGCACCCCTATACTGCCGGACTCGTCGCGGCGACGCCCACCCTTGCGGTGACACGGCATCGCCTTGAGACCATCGAAGGTCAGCCGCCGGATTTGCGCGTGCCGCGCAGCCAATGCAGCTTCCGGCCGCGCTGTGCCAACCAAACCGACGCCTGCGCCCGTGCGCCTGACCTTGTCGAACTTGGCGGGGGACGCGGTCGGCTTGCCTGTCACAATCCGATGCATCAAGCCCCCGCCGCCGTCGCCCGTACCGAAAGCGACGAAGCGCTGGAGGCAAACAATGCCGCGCCGCTGGTGCGGGTGAGCAATCTGTCGGTGCATTATCCGTTGGGACGCCAGGGGCTTTTCGGCCGCCCGGACGTCTTGCGCGCTGTCGACAATGTCAGCTTCGATATCCGGCCCGGCGAAACGCTCGGTCTGGTGGGCGAAAGCGGATCGGGCAAGACGACCACCGGCCGCGCCGTACTGCGCGCGGTTCCAGTGACGTCCGGCTCGATCGACTTCGACGGCCAGGAGATCACAACGATGGGACGCCAGGCGCTCAGGAAGCTGCGGCGCGACATGCAACTGATCTTCCAGGATCCCTATTCCAGCCTCAACCCGCGCATGACCGTGCAGGATATCGTCGCCGAACCGTTGATCGTGCACGGCATCGAAACATCGCAGGCGGTGCTCCGCGACCGGGTGGCCAATCTGCTCGAACTGGTCGGCCTGCCGGCCGACGCCGCCGCGCGTCATCCGCACGCCTTTTCCGGCGGTCAGCGTCAACGGGTCGGCATCGCGCGCGCGCTGACGCTCGAGCCGCGCTTCATCATAGCCGACGAACCTGTCTCCGCGCTGGACGTGTCCATTCGCGCGCAGGTCGTCAACTTGATGCAGGATCTGCAAGCGAAGCTCGGCCTGACCTACCTGTTCATCGCTCACGACCTTGCCGTGGTCCGGCATATCGCCGATCGCGTTGCCATCATGAAGGCGGGCCAGATTATCGAGATCGGACCGGTCGACGACATCTACAACAACCCGCGCGAAGCCTACACCAAGGCGCTGCTTGATGCCGTTCCCGAAATCGAACGGCCGTCGAACCCGGGCGCGCCGCCGAACGCTGCGCCGGCCCCGCGTCTCGCACCGGTGGGCTGAGCGCGATGGAACTGGTTGCTGACGGCGGCTTCCTGTCGGCGGCCTTCCTGACCGGCGTTCTGGTCGTCGCGCTGGCCGCGCTCGTGCAATCGGCGACCGGCATCGGCTTCGGGCTGATCGCGGCGCCGGTTCTGTTGCTGATCGATCCGAAGTTCGTGCCCGGCACGGTGATCTTTCTGGGGATGTCGGTCAGCTTCCTGTCGGCCGTTCGCGACCTCAGGCACATCAACCGGTCCTACGTTGCGGCGGGCCTCGCCGGCCGCATTCCGGCGGCGATCTTCGCCGCTTCGCTTCTTGCGAGCCTGTCTCAAACGCTGTTCCAGATCGTCTTTGCCTGCCTGATCCTGTTGGCCGTCGCGCTTTCGCTGCTGGGTCGCGCGATCCAGCCAAGCGTGCCCGGTGTCGCCGCCGCCGGCGTGCTGTCCGGCTTCATGGGCACGCT
>CAZSFA010000051.1:0-17628 GCA_964606055.1 uncultured Oceaniradius sp.
GACATCGAACTCGACCGGGAGACCCACCGCGTCTACCGCAACGGGCGGGAGATCAAGCTCGGCCCGACCGAGTTCCGGCTGTTGGAGTTCTTCCTTCAGGCGCCGGGCCGCGTCTTCTCGCGCGGGCAACTGCTCGATGGGGTCTGGGGCGAAAACATCTACGTCGATGACCGCACCGTGGACGTGCATATCGGCCGGCTGCGCAAGTCGATCAACTATGGCCGGCTGCGCGATCCGATCCGCACCGTGCGAGGCGCGGGCTATGCCCTTGAGGGTCAGTAGCAGCCGCGCTCCACGTCAGTCCGTGATGTGAGAGTCGCCCGTAAGCAAGTGCTTACGTCAGGTCTCGCCCCACCTCATCGACCGATCAGCGCATGTTGGCGGGTGCGATGACGCACCGCGCGTGATCTTGATCAGCGCTGCCGCTTGCGGTCGTTCTGCTGGAACGCCAGCTTGCCGTGGTATTTGCAGTAGGGCGACTTCTCGTCGCTGTTGTGGCCGCAGAAGTAGAACTCACCGGCCAGCGGATCGCCATAGGGCCATTTGCACGTATGCTCGTTCAACTCGGTCAGCGGCAGCCGCTTCGGAATCGGCACGACGACATCTTCCATCGGTCTCTGGACCGGTGCCGACAGCGGGGCCAGTTGATGATCCTGCTTGAGCGCGGTTGCGCCGATGGCGTGCGTCATGCTGCCGCCGGTGCGGCCGCCCGCGCCGTAGCCGCCACCACCGCGCCCGCCCGTGGCGCCGCTTGCGGCGCTGCGCGGCGCTGCGGTCCGCTTGGTCTTGGGCGCCGCCGATTTTGGCGACTTGGCGCGGCCCGAAAGCTTGAGGCGGTGCACCTTGCCGATGACGGCATTGCGGCTCACGCCCCCCAGCTTGGCGGCGATCTGACTTGCACTCAGCCCTTCGGCCCAGAGCTTCTTCAGCATTTCTACCCGGTCGTCGGTCCAGCTCACGATGGTCTCCGTTTCACGGCGCAGAATCCGGGACTGTTGCTCGGTTGCCATGCAAACCGGCCGGGATACGCGCGACGAGGGAACGTTGTCGTTGTGGGCGTTAGCTCCGGCGGCGACGCTACAATACCGGTTGACTCCGGTTCAAGAGTCGCCGCCAGGGTGGGAATCGATTTTGCAATTTTTCCCCAACTTGCCCTTTCGCGGTGCAGCGGGCGTCACGCCGGGTCGGTCGGCAACCCGGCGGCATCGCGCTGATTGACTGCATCGCGCTTGCGTCCTAAGGCTGAAGGGCCGCTCGCAAGGGCGGCATTTTTGTTTCGACCCCGACGCCAACCCGAACCGGCCACACCGGCCATCAGCCCCGATTGTCACGCCCATGCCGCTGTTTGACACATATGCCCGCACACCGATCGCCGTCGAACGCGGCGAAGGTGTGTGGCTCATCGACAAGGACGGGACCCGCTATCTGGATTTCGGCTCCGGCATCGCGGTTTCCGCGCTCGGCCACGCGCATCCGCATCTGGTCGCCGCGGTTACCGAGCAGGCCGGCAAGCTCTGGCACACCTCCAACCTTTACGAGATTCCCGGCCAGACCCGGATGGCGCAACGGCTGGTGGATGCGACCTTTGCCGATCAGGTGTTCTTCGCCAACTCGGGCGCCGAGGCCAATGAGTGCGCCATCAAGACGGCCCGGCGCTACCATTTCGCCAAGGGTGCTCCCGAGCGTTACCGTATCATCACGGTGGAGGGCGCGTTCCACGGCCGAACGCTGGCGACGATCGCCGCCGGCGGACAGGAGAAGTACCTCGAAGGCTTCGGACCCAAGGTCGAGGGCTTCGATCAGGTCGCCTTTGGGGACATTGATGCGCTGCGCGCGGCGATTGACGAGACGACCGCTGCCGTCATGGTCGAGCCGATCCAGGGCGAGGGCGGCCTGCACGCGATGGCGCCGCAGTATCTGCGCGACGTGCGTGCGCTGTGCGACGCGCATGGCCTGTTGCTGATCTTCGATGAAATCCAGACGGGCATGGGCCGCACGGGCCGGCTGTTCGCCCATGAACACAGCGGCGTCACGCCCGACATCATGACATCGGCCAAGGCGCTGGGTGGCGGGTTCCCCATCGGTGCCTGCCTTGCGACGGCCGAGGCGGCCAGCGGCATGCGGCCGGGCATTCACGGCACCACCTATGGCGGCAATCCGCTCGCCATGGCCGCCGGCAACGCGGTGCTCGACGTGATGCTGGAGGACGGCTTCCTGCAGGCCGTTGAGCACAAGGGTCTGCGGCTCAAGCAGGGGCTGGCCTCGCTGGTCGACCGCTTCCCCGATGTGTTTGAGGAACAGCGTGGCATCGGCCTGATGACCGGCCTGCGCTGCGCGATCCCCAGCGCCGAGGTCGTTCAGGCGCTGTTCGACCGCAAGATGCTGGTCGTGCCGGCCGGCGACAACGTCATTCGGGTGTTCCCGCCGCTGATCGCTGCCGATGACGAGATTGCGGACGGTCTGAACCGCCTTGAAGACGCGGCGGCCGCTTTGTCCAGACAGGCGCGCCCGGCGATGCGTGCCGCACAGGGGTGATGGACCGTCATGAGCGCTCGTCATTTTCTTGATCTGTCCGCGGTGCCGGCCGACGCGCTGCGCGCCATCCTTGATGGCGCGGCGCGGACCAAGGCGGCGCGCAAGGCGGGCACGGCCGGCCAGCCGCTGGCCGGCAAGGCGCTTGCCATGATCTTTGAAAAGCCCTCGACGCGCACCCGCGTGTCGTTCGATGTCGGCATGCGGCAGCTCGGCGGCGAAACCATCGTGCTGTCGGGCTCCGAAATGCAGCTTGGCCGCGATGAGACGATCGCCGACACCGCCCGCGTGCTGTCGCGCTATGTCGATGCGATCATGATCCGTACCAGGGAACACGATCGCCTGCTCGAACTGGCCGATGCGGCGACCGTGCCGGTGATCAACGGCCTGACCGACGACACCCATCCCTGCCAGATCATGGCGGACGTGCTGACCTTTGAGGAACACAAGGGCCCGATCGCCGGCCGCAAGCTGGCCTGGACCGGCGACGGCAACAATGTGCTGCATTCGATGATAGAAGCCTCGGCACGGTTCGGCTTTGAGATGGCGATCGCCACCCCGGCTGGAAATGAGCCCGATGATACCTATGTTGTCTGGGCGCATGACAGCGGCGGTTCGGTCCGGGTGACCAATGATCCGGTTGCTGCCGTGCGTGACGCCGACGCCGTGATCACCGACACCTGGGTCTCGATGGGCCAGGAGGACCGTGCCCGCGGCCACAATGTGTTCCAACCCTATCAGGTCAATGACGCGCTGATGGCCCAAGCCAAGCCGGATGCGATCTTCATGCATTGCTTGCCGGCGCATCGCGGCGAAGAGGTCACCGACTCGGTCATCGATGGTCCGCAATCGGTGGTTCTGGACGAAGCCGAAAACCGGATGCACGTGCAAAAGGCGATTCTGGAGTGGTGCCTGGCCGACAGCGACTGAGCGCCTGATCGGGACAGTTCGGAGAGCGACTTCGATGACCAGCATTTTCTCTTCGCCGGAGCGGCAAGGTGTGTCCGCCGTTCCCGGTTCCGTCGGTATGGACGCTGTGGTTCCGTTCGCCGTTGAGGCGCTCGATGCGCGCGGCCGCGCCGTCCTGATGGGCGACGCGCTCGATGCCGTCCTGTCGCGTCACGATTATCCCGAGCCGGTCGCCCGGCTGCTGGGCGAGATGGTCGTGCTGACGGTTCTCCTCGGCACGTCGCTGAAGTTCGACGGCAAGTTCATCGTGCAGGCACAGACCGACGGTCCGGTTTCCCTTTTGGTCGTCGACTTCGTGACGCCCGACCGCATCCGCGCCTATGCCCGTTTCGATGCCGAGGCGGTCGCCGATGCGGTCGCGCGCAATGCGGCGCAGCCCGAGGATCTGCTCGGACACGGAACGCTGGCGCTCACGGTCGATCAGGGCGCTCACATGCAGCGCTATCAGGGCATCGTCCAGTTGGACGGCGCGTCGCTGGAGGAAATCGCGCGCAACTACTTCCGCCAGTCCGAACAGATTCCGACCGAGGTGCGCCTCGCGGTTGGACGGCTCAGCCGGCGCGGCGCTGACGGCGCGGTAACGCAGTCCTGGCGCGCCGGCGGCATCCTCGCCCAGTTTCTGCCTGACGCGCCCGAGCGGAGCCGCATGGCGGACCTGCATCCGGGCGAAGCGCCCGATGGCGTCGAGATCGACGTTCCGGACGAGGACGATGCCTGGGCGGAGGTCAAGGCGTTGATCGGCACGGTCGACGACGACGAACTGATCGATGAAGCGGTCGGCGTGCACGCGCTGCTCTATCGGCTGTTCCATGAGCGGGGCGTGCGGGTGTTCGATGTGCAGGACGTGCACGAGCAGTGCACATGCTCGCGCGACAAGGTGCGTTCCGTCATCGGATCGCTTTCGGCCGACGATCGCGCCGAGGCGATGCGCGACGGCCGCATCGAGATCACCTGCGAGTTCTGCTCGACGGTCTATGAGTTCGACGCCGGCGAGCTCGAATTCTGATCTGTCCTCGCCGCGTGGGCGTAGGACAAGCGCATACCGTGCGTATCAAAACCTGCGGGATCGTCCCGATCGCTGCCGGCCCGCCGCTGGCGATCGGGCGCTCGCAGCGCCCATCTTGAGCCGTGCGATGTGAGTATCTGGTCGTCGCACGGCTCAAGATGACCAATATTTAACTTGTTCGGCACCGGCGCTTCACTACGCTTGCGCCTGAAAGATGCGCAATGTTGAAACCCGTCCAAGACCAGCAACCCATGTCCAGCGGTGATCGGGTGCCCAACGTCGCGCCCGCTGAAACCGCTCGCCGGCCGGTGGTCGCGGTGCGCGCGGCCCTGCAGGCCGGGTTGATGGTTGCCATCCTCGCCGGCTCCTATGCTGCCATGAACCGTTTGATCGCCGCTGCGCCCGAACCCTCCGGCCGGCCGCAGTTTGAAGTGCGTCTGCCTGTCACCGCCCACGATGTCGCCCTGGCCGATGAGCGCCCGCTCGTGCGGCTCTATGGCGAGGTGACCGCGGCCCGTGCGATCGACGTACGCCCGCCCGTCGCCGGCGAAGTGGTCGAGGTCAATGCGGGTTTGTCGGCGGGTCAGCAGGTGGCCGAAGGCGACCTTCTGTTCGCCATCGATCCGTTCGATCTCGAATTCGCGCTCGCCGAGGCGCAGGCCAACCTGGCCCAGACCGAGGCGACCATCGCCGAGAACGAGGCGCGGCTGTCTTCCGAACGCATACAGAAGCAGATCGCCGGCGACCAACTCGACCTCGCCCGCAACGATCTCGAGCGCGCCCGCCAACTGCGCGAGAACGGCACACTGACCGCCAAGCAGGTCGAGGACCGTGAACTGATCGTCTCGCAGCGCGAGCAGGCCGTCGCGCAGCGCGACAACAACATCGCCATCGAGCTGGCCCGGCTGGCCCAGCAGCGCGCGATCCGCGCCCGCCAGCAACTGGGCGTGCAGCGCGCCGAACGCAATCTCGGCGACACCGCGGTGCGCGCGCCGTTTGCCGGCGTCGTCCGGTCGTCGACCGTCGAGGTCGGCCGGCTGGTCGCCGCCAACGACGTGGCCGTCGCCCTTTATGATGACACCGCGCTCGATGTGCGCTTCACGCTGACCGACGCGCAATATGGCCGCATTGCCACCGACGCCGATCCGCTGATCGGCCGCCAGGTCCAGATCACCTGGTCGGTGGGCGATGCAGCCTATCGGTACGCGGCGACCGTCACCCGCATCGGTGCCGACATCGCGTCCGATCGCGGCGGTGTCGACGCCTTTGCCCGGATCGCGCCGTCCCAGGCGCCCGTGCAGTTGCGCCCGGGTGCCTTCGTCGAAGTCACCGTGCCCGACCGGCTCTACGCCCAGGCCGTGCGGCTGCCCGAAAGGGCGCTCTACGGCTCGCAGACGGTTTACGTCATCGAGGAGGGCGCGTTGCAGGCGCGCACGGTCGAGTTGGCTGCGTTTGACGGCGACGATGCGATCATCACCGGCGGTCTCGCCGCCGGCGACCGCGTGATGACGACGCGGCTCTCCAACGTCGAAAGCGGCCTTCTCGTCACCGTGCCGGGCGATGAGCCGGCGGCCAATGGCCGGCCGGGCCGCGATGGCGGCGCGCCCGTGGCTCGTGGCGGACCCGGCGCCGACGGCCAAGGGTCCTGATCGATGGCCGATTTCCCCGGAACCGGCGCCTCGCGATCGCTGGTCGGCTCGTTCCTGCGCCATCCGAACGCGGCCAACCTGCTGATGGTGCTGATGATCCTGTTCGGGATCTTCGCGCTTGCCCGGATCAACACGCAGTTCTTCCCGACCATCCAGACCGACACGATCTCGGTGACCATCTCATGGTCAGGCGCCAGCGCCGAGGATGTCGAGCAGAACATTCTCGCCGTCGCCGAACCGTCGCTGCGATTCATCTCGGGCGTCAACGAGGTCAACTCCTATGCCCGCGAAGGTTCGGGATCGATCCGCCTTGAGTTCCGCGATGGAACCGACATGGATCGGGCGATGTCCGATGTCGAAGCCGCCGCCGAGGCAATGGACAACCTGCCCGAGGACGCCGATGATCCGAATGTCTCCACCTCGCGTTGGTTCGACCGCGTCGCCTCGATCTCGATCGGCGGCGACGTGTCCGAAGCCACGTTGCGCGACTGGGCCAAGCGCATCCGCGACGATCTGATCGAACGCGGCATCGACCGTGTCACCTTCACCGGCCTGCGCGACCCCGAACTGAGCGTTGTCGTGCCTGAGCGCGAGTTGCGGCGGCTGGACATGACCGTCGCTGACATATCGCGCGTGATCGCGACCAACTCGCGCGACCTGCCGTCTGGCAGCCTCGATGGCGACATCGAACGGCAACTGCGCGCTGTGGCCGACGTCGACAACGCCAGGGGCCTGGGCGACATGGAGGTGATGTCGCTGCCGACGGGCGAGAAGATCCGTCTGGGTGACATCGCCGACATCACGGACGGATTTGATCAGGCCGCCATTCAGGGGTTTTCGCGCACGTTTCCGGCCATTGAGATCGACGTGCAGAGCAGCCCGACCGCCGACACGCTGACCACCAACGCGATCCTGCAGGCCTATGTCGCCGAAATACGGCCGCAACTGCCGGCCCAACTCGAACTGCAGGTCTATGAGGTGCGCGCCGAGGCGCTCAACGAGCGCATCATGCTGCTTGTCAAGAACGGTCTTGGCGGGCTGGCGCTCGTGCTGATCGTCCTGTTCATGTTCCTGCACGCGCGCATCGCGATCTGGGTTGCGGCGGGCATACCGGTGGCGCTGCTGGCAACGTTCGGATTGATGTTCGTGTTCGGCGAGACCATCAACATGTTCTCGTTGTTCGCGCTGATCATGATGCTGGGCGTCATCGTCGACGACGCGATCGTGGTCGGCGAACACACCGACACGCGCCTTGCGATGGGCGATGATCCGACAACGGCGGCCGAAAACGGCGTTGGTGCGATGTTCATGCCGGTCACCGCTGCCCTCGTGACGACGATCGCGGCGTTTGCGCCGCTGTTCATGATCAGCGGCGGCATGGGCCAGATCATGTCGGTCCTGCCGATGGTGGTGATCGCGGTGGCGATCGCCTCGATCATCGAGTGCTTCTTCATCCTGCCGGGCCATTTGAGCCATTCGCTGACCGGCCGCACCGGGCCGCGCTGGTCGCACTGGCGCGTGTTCGTCATCGGCCTGATCGTGACCTTGTTCCTTGCCGCCTTCTTCACGCGGGCCGGCGGGGAGGGCGGTCTGGCGGCGACGATGCCCCTGCTCGGCGCGATCGATGCCTGGCGGCAGACGGTCAACCCGTTCGTGTTCGGCGCATTGGCCGCATCGGCCGCGCTGGTCTTTGCCATCGCCGCCGAGTTCGCGCTCTACGCGCTGCGTGTGGGCCTTGGCCGCCGCACTGCGCACGCCGACCCCGATCAACTGCCCGAGGACGGATGGTTCCGGCGCAACTTCGATGCCGGCTTTGACTGGATCCGCCGTGGGCCGTTCGCCT
Source organism: uncultured Oceaniradius sp. (assembly GCA_964606055.1). Classification (GTDB taxonomy): domain Bacteria; phylum Pseudomonadota; class Alphaproteobacteria; order Rhizobiales; family Rhizobiaceae; genus Roseitalea. The sequence continues at coordinate 8,000 of CAZSFA010000051.1, forward strand.
GGCTCGTTCGGCTGTCGTTCAACTGGCGCTACGTGACGATCGCGATCGCCATCGGACTGGTGATGGTGTTCGCATGGGGCCTGCGCGCGGGCGGCCATGTCGGCTTTGTGTTGTTCCCCTCGCCCGAGGCCGAGAACATCTCCGGCTCGGTGATCCTGCATCCGGGCACGCCCGAAGCGGACGCGATCGATGCCGTGCGCCAGTTGGAACTGGCGCTGCAGCGCGCCGAGGACCGGCTGACGGCCGAGACGGGCGAAGACCTGATCGAGGCGGTTTTCGTCACGCTCGGCTCGTCGGGCCGGTCTCAGGGTGACAACCTTGCCCGCATCAAGGTGCAGTTGACGGTCTCCGAACGCCGTACGGTGCGCACCAGCGACGTCGTCCGGGCGTGGCAGGCCGAAGCGCCGCAACTGCCTCAGGTGCGCCGTTTTGCCGTGCGCCAGGCGCGCGGCGGGCCGCCCGGCGCGGACATCGACGTCGAACTGCGCGGCGATTCCATTGCCGTGCTCAAGGAAGCGGCGGTTGCCGTCACCGACATCGTGGCGGCCATTCCCGGCGTCACCGGCGTCGAGGACGATCTGCCCTACGGCAAGCCCGAACTGGTGATGACGCTGACCCCGCGTGGCGCCGCGCTCGGCTTCACGCTCGAAGATGTCGGCACCCAGGTGCGCAATGCCTTCGAGGGCACGGTGCCACGCCGCTTCGCGCGCGGCGATGACGAGGTCACCATTCGCGTCACCAAGTCGATGCCCGAGAGCGGCACGGCCGCCTTGCGGTCGATGATGCTCGCCGCCCCGGCCGGCGGGTCGGTCCCGCTGACCGAGGTGGTCGACCTGCGCGAACAGCAGGGCTTTTCGGCCATTCAGCGCAGCGATGGCCAGACCACCATCTCGGTCACCGGCGAGATCGACGCCGAGATCAACACGACCGATGGCGCCGTCGAGCAACTCGTGTCGTCCGGCGCGCTCGATGCGGTGGCGCGGCAGTTCGGCATCGAATACGGCTTTGGCGGGCGCAGCCAGGAGCAGCGCGAGGCGTTCCGCGATCTGGGCTTTGGCACCGCGATCGCCATGAGCGTGATCTACATCATTCTGGCCTGGGTGTTCGGCAGCTATTTCCGCCCCTTCGCGGTGATGCTGATCATCCCGTTCGGAGTCGTTGGCGCCGTCGTCGGCCACTGGCTGCTGGGGTTCCAGTTGACGATGCTGTCGCTGGTCGGGTTGCTCGGGTTGGCCGGCATTCTGGTCAACGACTCGATCATCCTGGTCACCCGGCTCGAGGAACGGCTCAAACTGGGCGAGAGCATCCAGGCGGCGTCGGTCGGTGCCAGTTGCGATCGCTTCCGCGCGGTCCTGCTGACGTCGCTGACCACGATAGGCGGGTTGACGCCGCTGCTGTTTGAAACCTCGCTTCAGGCGCAGTTCCTGATGCCGATGGCGATCACGATGGTGTTCGGTCTGGCCACGGCGACGCTGCTGGTGCTGTTCCTGGTGCCTGCATTGATCGGCGTGGGCGATGACATCCGTTCGGGCCTCGTGGCGCTCTATGGCGACCGCCGCCGCGCGCCAGCCCCGCTGCCCGGAGAGTAGCCGCAACAACCGGCCGGCATGCCGGTCGGGTCAGTTGATCGTGCGCACCACATTGGGCATGTCGAGCGAAAACGGCGGGATGTGCGCGCGCAGGCGCTCGCCGCTTTCGCGCCGCATGGTGTAGTGGCCCACCATCGTTCCGGACGGCGTGTTGAGCGGGCAGCCGGATGTGTACTGGAAGCTGTCGCCGGGCGACAGGATCGGCTGCTCGCCGATGACGCCGGGGCCGCTGACCTCCTGCACCTCGCCGATCGCGTTGGTGATGCGCCAGTAGCGGCTTTCAAGCTGGACCGTGTCGTTGGAATGATTGGCGATCACGACCGTATAGGCCCAGAACCAACGCCCTTCTTCGGGGTCGGATTCCTGGTCGATGAAATCCGGCCGCACCGTGACCTCGATGCCCTGCGTCGTCTCGCGATACATGGCCTCACAGTATCCAAGTCCGGCCAGATCGAAAAGCCGACGCGAACGGGAAATTGACCGCATGTGATCGCGCAAAGCCGATCAGCTTGGTGACAGCCGGCAACGATTGCCGTAGCTGCGATGGTGTCCGATCCAACGGTCCGGTCCCATGTTCGACAGCACGCTGCGCCCCAAGATCGATCCCGCGCTGAACGCGATGGCGGGCCGCATCGCCGCGGCGGGCGTCACCGCCAACCAGATCACAGTTCTGGGTCTGGTCGTCGGCGCCCTTGCGATGGCCGCGATCGCCTTTGGCTGGTACTGGCTGGGTCTGGCCCTGCTGCTGCTCAGCCGGCTGTGCGACGGGCTCGACGGACCGGTGGCGCGGGTGACCGGCAAGACCGATTTCGGCGGCTATCTCGACATCGTTCTGGACTTTGCCTTTTACGGTCTCATCCCGCTCGGCTTCATCCTCGCCGATCCGCACGCCAATGCCATTGCCGGCGCGGTTCTGCTGTTGTCGTTCTATGTCAACGGGTCCAGTTTTCTCGCTTACGCGATCATGGCCGAACGGCACGGGCTGGGCGATCTGAAGACCGATGACAAGTCGATCTTCTTCACCACCGGCCTTGCCGAGGCGACCGAGACCATCGCGGTCTTCGCGCTGATGTGCCTGTTTCCGGGCTGGTTTGCGCTGCTGGCGTGGGTGTTCGCCGCGATCTGCTTCTACACCGCGTTGTCGCGCATCGTCATGGCACGCCGCACGTTGCGCTAGGTGTGCGCCTTGGCGGCGGCAAGGCCCCGCGCCAGATCGGCGACCAGATCGTCGGCATCCTCGAGTCCGACCGACAGACGCAGCGTGCCGCCGCCGATCGAAAGCGCCGCGCGATCCTCGTCCGACAGGTTCTTGTGCGTCGTGGTCGCTGGATGGGTGATCAGGCTCTTGGCATCGCCCAGATTGTTGGAAATGCCGACGATCTCGAGCGCGTTCTCCATCGCGAACGCGGCCGGTTTGCCACCCTTGAGATCGAAGGCGACCAGCGTCGAACCGCCGGTCATTTGCCGGGCGATGACATCGGCCTGCGGATGATCGGCCCGTCCGGGGTAGATGGTGCGGCCGACCGCGCCGTGTTCGGCGAGGAAATCGGCAATCCGCCGCGCCGTATCGGCCTGTTGCGCCACGCGCAGCGGAAGCGTCTCCAAGCCCTTGAGCATCACCCAGGCGTTGAACGGGCTCATGCCCGGTCCGGTATGGCGGAAATGGTCGTGCAGGTGTTCGTCGACCCAGTCCCTGTCGCCCAGCACGACCCCGCCAAGGCAGCGCCCCTGACCATCGATGTGCTTGGTCGTCGAATAGACCACGATATCGACGCCGAGCGCGAGCGGGTTCTGGTGCAGCGGCGTGGCGAACACATTGTCGATGACGGTCTTGATGCCGGCCGATTTCGCCAGCGCGACCACATGTGCAATGTCGATCACTTCGAGCGTCGGGTTGGTCGGGCTCTCGAAGAAGAAGACCCGGGTGTTCGGACGCACCGCCGCGTCCCATGCGGCCCGGTCGGTGCCGTCGATCAGCGTGGTTTCGACGCCGTAGCGTGGCAGAAGCGTTTCAACGATCCAGCGGCACGAGCCGAACAGCGCGCGAGCGGCAACGACGTGGTCGCCTGCCGACAGCTGGCACATCAGCGCGGCGGACACCGCCGCCATGCCCGATGTCGTGGCGCGCGCCGCTTCGGCGCCTTCGAGCGCGCACATCCGTTCCTCGAACATCGCCACCGTCGGATTGGCGTAGCGCGAATAGACAAAGCCGGGCTCTTCCCCGTTGAACCGCGCCTCTGCGGTCTCGGCGCTGTCGTAGACAAAGCCCTGCGTCAGAAAGAGCGCCTCGGATGTCTCTCCGAACTGCGACCGGGTTGTTCCCGCATGGACCATCCGCGTGGCCGGTTTCCAGCCTTGCCTGTCATCTGCCATGTCGCGTCCTCGCACAAAAAACCGGTCTCATGCCGCATGAGACCGGGGAGCCGCAGATAGACGTTTGTCCTCGGTCTTTTAGCGATTTTGGGAGCGTGCCCCCGTGGCTGCAAGCCGACCGGCCAAATTCACCACTTCAAATCCTGTCCATAAGGGGCGGGTCGTCTTGCGTCAATGCGGGCGCATCGCCATCGTCGCGCGCGAAAAGGCGAGGCGAAGGTGAGCATCAAGCAAAGCGGCATACTGGCCGATCACGACATTGCCGCACTGTTCGAGGCCGGCGCCGTATCCGCGCCGCGGCCATTGGCGACCGATCAGGTCCAGCCGGCGAGCCTCGATCTGCGGCTGGGCGAGACGGCCTATCGGGTGCGCGCCAGCTTCCTGCCCGGCGCGTCCAGCACCGTGCAGGACAAGCTCGACCTTTATCAGTTGCACAGCATCGACCTGCGTCAGGGCGCGGTGCTGGAGACCGGCTGCGTCTACATCGTACCATTGCTCGAAACGCTGGCGCTGCCGGCTGCGATCGCCGCGTCGGCCAACCCCAAGAGTTCGACCGGCCGGCTCGACATCTTCACGCGCGTGATCGCCGACAATGCGGTGGAGTTCGACAAGCTGCATCCCGGCTATTGCGGGCCGCTGTACCTCGAGGTCAGCCCGCGCACCTTTCCGATCATCGTGCGCACCGGTTCGCGGCTGAGCCAGATCCGGTTTCGGCGTGGCCAGACCTCGCTGGATGCGGCGGCGCTGACCGAACTGCATGCCGGCGAAACGCTGGTCGCGGGCGATGATCCCAACATCGCCGACAACGGCATCGCCCTGTCGGTCGATTTGTCATCGGCCGAAGGCGCGCCGGTGGGCTGGCGCGGCAAACGCCACACCGGCCTGGTCGATGTCGATCAGCCCCACGCCCATGAGGCGCTCGACTTCTGGGAACCGGTGTTTGTTCGCGACCGGCCTGAACTCATTCTCGATCCGGACGAGTTCTACATTCTTGTCAGCCGTGAGGCGGTGCATGTGCCACCCCTCTATGCCGCCGAGATGACGCCGTTCGACCCGCTCGTCGGCGAGTTCCGCGTCCACTATGCCGGCTTCTTCGACCCCGGCTTCGGCCACTCGGCCGCGGGCGGCACCGGCAGCCGCGCGGTTCTGGAGGTGCGCAGCCACGAAGTGCCGTTCGTGCTCGAACACGGCCAGATCGTCGGTCGCCTGGTCTATGAACGCATGGCCGGCCGGCCACGGGCGCTTTACGGCGCCGATCTGAAGTCCAACTATCAGGCGCAGGGTCTCAAGCTGTCGAAGCACTTCCGGGCGCCGCCGGCGCGCCTTCATCCCTGAGCGCCCGCACCTCGGCGCGCAGGGCCTTCAACTCTTCCAGAATCATCGTCTGGTCATTGTGCAGCGTCTCGCGCTCGTCGGCCGCCTGCGCGTCATGCTCGGCCTGCATGGCCGAGACGACGACACCGATGAAAAGGTTCAGAACCGTGAATGTGGTGGCCGCGATGAACGGGATGAAGAATGCCCACGCCCAGGGGAACGCATCCATCACCGGGCGCACGATGCCCATCGACCAGCTTTCCAGCGTCATGATCTGGAACAGCGAATAGGCCGAGGACGGGATCGAGCCGAACCATTGCGGGAACGCGCCGCCGAACAGCTTGGTGGCCATCACCGAGAAGACGTAGAAAACCAGCATCAGCAGCAAGACGATGGAGCCAAGGCCCGGCAGCGCGGTCAGAAGCCCGCCGACCACCCGCCGCATGGACGGCACAGCGCTGATCAGGCGCAGCACGCGCAGGATGCGCAGCGCCCGCAGGACCGAGAACGGTCCGGCCGCCGGAATGAGCGCGATCGTCACGATCAAGAGATCGAAGATGCGCCACGGATTGCGGAAGAAGTCCCAGCGATAGACGACGAACTTGGCAACCAACTCGACAACGAACACGGCCAGGATCAATCGGTCGATCGTCAGCAGCACGGGCCCGACCGCGCTCATCACGGCGGGCGATGTCTCAAGCCCCAGCGTGATCGCGTTGATGATGATCAGCGCGATGATCGCGCGCTCAAAGCGCTGGCTTTCGACAAACGTTTTCAGTCGTTCCATGCAGGGACACCGGACATCTGAGGGGAAAGTGTGCCGCCGGTATATATGACCGCTGTGTCCGAATGGAAGCGAGACCGCGCGTCCACCGACGCTAGCGCCGCCCGTAGCTGTTCTGATGGGCGCCGTGCGGCGTTTTCTCCCATTCGAATGGCTTGATCGACAGATGAATCAGCGCCCGCCACGCCGCAAACGATTGCGCCAGCCAATAGAGCGGAATGAGCCAGATGCGCCAGCCGATGATGCGGCGCTCGGACGGCCCGGTCGCGCGCCAGCACAACAGGCCGAAGGCGAGATAGCTCGACAGGATCATGCTCCAGTCGAGCCACGCCGTCCACGTCATCGACAGGCTCTGCGGCGGGTATGCCCAAAGCCAGATCGTCAGCCCGATCGCGTTGATCAGGACGAGCGGGTGCAGCAGCGCGGACATGAAGGTGCCGGTCAGCAGGATCTGCGTGATGAAAAACGCGCGTGGGTCCATGTTCCGCCAAAGCCGGCCCGGCTCGCGCGTGTGCACGATCCAGGTCTGCATCCATCCCTTGAACCAGCGCGTGCGCTGCGGCAGCCAGGCGTGCAGCGTGTGCGGGGCATCCTCCAGCGTCGGGCGGCTGAGCATCGCGGTGCGATAGCCGCTGCGCCAAAGCCGCAGGCCCAGATCGGCGTCTTCGGTGACGTTGAAGGGATCCCAGCCGCCGACCGTCTCGAGCACGTCGCGGCGGAAGTGATTGGACGTGCCGCCCAGCATGATCGGCGCCGATGTGCGCACCAGCCACGGCATCAGGCCCTGAAACAGCCCGGCATATTCGAGATGGAACAGCGCCGTCAGCGCGTTGCGGCCGCTGTTGGCCTTGACGAGCGGCGCCTGAAGGCAGGCGACCTGCTCGCCACTGGCCAGAAAGGTCTGCCACGCCTCCTCGACCTGGTCGGGATGCGGCCTGTCCTCGGCGTCATAGACCGTGACCAGCCGCCCGCGCGCGAAGGCAAGCGCATAGTTCAGGGCCTTGGGCTTGGTGCGCGGTTCGCCGGCGGGCACGCGAATGACTTCGAAGTTGGCCGGCAGGTCTTCCCGCGCGATCGCGTCGAGCGTTTCGGCGTCGTCGGCTTCGCACACCAGAAGGATTTGCAGCTTGGAGCGTGGCCAGTTCAACCTGTTGAGGCTGGTGATCAGATCCGGCACGACCACCGCCTCCCGGTAGAGGCAGACCAGCACGCTGTAATGCGGCCGGTCGTGTGACGGCATGGCCTGCAGCGGCGTGATCGCCAGCGGTCGATAGCTGGCCGCCGCAAGCACGCGCACCAGAACGCAGCTGAAGAAGAACACCGACAGCGCCGCCGCGAGACCGACTGACGTGGCGGTCGGCAGCGCGACGAAGGCCGCCAGTGCGCTGGCCGCGATCAGCGCCGCGGATACGCCCTGCCAGAACCGGCCGCCCGAATGCGCCGACATGGTTGGATTGGCATAGGCGAGCCTGCGCACGGCATGGTCGAGAAGCGAATCCTGATGCTGGCGCGCAAGAAGCGCGCGCAACGTGCGCGGCGTTGCGATTCCGAGAGCATCCAGTGCGCCGCCGCGTTCGGCCATCGCGGCAAGCCGCGCCACGCTGCGCGGGTCCGGCGCGATGACGCGCTTGGCGCCGCCGTCCGCCATCCGGCACCAGAGCACCGGCGCGTCCATGGGCGGCGCATGTCGTGGCCCGGCCCGTTCGGTCATCGCGGCGACGAGGTCAGCGGGTTCGTGGAACGTCAGGCCCAGATGGTTGGCCAGAGCGCGATAGTAGGCTTCGGCGGTGATCGCGCCATGGGCGATCAGTTCGGCGCCGGCGCTGGTGCCGTTTTCGTCCGCTTGCCGGCTTGCCCGGCGCAGAAGGCTGACCGCAAAGCCCTCATCGGCCAGAAAGGCGCACGATGCGCACAGCCCGGCCACCTGCTGATCATCGACCCCGTCGAGTGGACTGGCCCGGTCGATCCTCATGCGGGGCGGCCCGACCGGTCTCGTGGACGGTTGGGGCTGCGGGTCGGCGACCGCCGCGTTGAATTGGACGAGCAGATCGGCAAGCGCTAAGGATGCCTCACCGCCGCCGTCCCAATGTGCCGACCGAGTTGCCTGTTTTGCCACCTTGCCCACACCGGCCCTTCCGACCGCCCCAGGCGATCATGCTAGGCAGTCTCGCCCAGGCCGGCAATTGGTCTTTGATCTGGGGTGCGCCGCGCTGCGCACACCGGCGCCGGGCGGTTCGGTGATCATGGGTTCGACAACGACGCGATGGCGCCCCGCCGGCTGGCGCATTGTGAGTGCGGCCATGGTTGCCGTCGGGCTTGCCGCCAGCACCGCATCGGCGGAACCGCCGCGCCTGTGGGATCCCGGCTACAGGGCCGTGGTTCCCGACATGTCGGGCACGCAACGGCTGCGGTTCCTGACGAGCCTTGATTTTCCGCCCTTCAACTTCGCCGATGCGACGCGGCGGCCAACCGGCTTCAACGTCGATCTGGCACGCGCGATCTGCGCTCAGCTTTCGCTGACCGAACGGTGCGAGATCGAGGCGTTGCCCTGGGAGGAACTGGAGCCGGCGCTCTTGCAGTCCAATGGCGACGTGATCCTTGCCGGCACCGCGCCCAGCCGCGAAAAACGCGCGCGGTTCGGGCTGTCCGAGCCCTATTTCCGGTTTCCCGCGCGGTTCGTTGCCCGGCGCGATGATGCGTCAACGCCACGGTCACGGTTCGATGAGGCGCTCAGCGGCAAGCGGGTCGGCGTCGTTGCCAACTCGGCCCATGCAGCGATGCTCGCCAGCCATTTCCCGCAAGCGCTGGCCGTCGACCGCGCCGACATCACCGATGTCTATCGCGGTCTGCGCGACGGCGATCTCGACTTCATCTTCGGCGATGGGGTGACGTTGTCGTTCTGGCTGGCCTCGCCCGCCTCGGGCGCCTGCTGCGCTTTCGTGTCGGGGCCGTACATGTCGACGGCGCATGTCGGCAAAGGCATGGTTGCGGTGACGCGGCGCGCGGACATGGCGCTGCTCGATGCGATCAACGGCGCACTCAAGGCGCTTGAAGACGATGGAACCTACGCGCAAATCTATGCGCGGTACTTTCCGATCGATCCGTACGGCCCGTAGCCGCAGCGCCCGATCGGGCTCTTAGCGACGGCGGAACGGCAGGGCCAGCGCCCAGCCGAGATTGGACGTCTTGGGCCCGTCATACTCCGCAAGGCCGATCCGCATGCCCTCATGGCCGGCGGCCGGCTGCGCCACGTAGGTCGCAAACAAACGGTCCCAAATCGACAGGTTGAAGCCGTAATTGCTGTCGGTTTCGTGCTGTTCGGCCGAATGGTGGACGCGGTGCATGTCGGGTGTGACGACGATCGTGCGCAGCACGCGGTCGAACCGCGCGGGCAGGCGGGCATTGGCATGGTTGAACATCGCCATGCCGTTGAGCACGATCTCGAAGATCAGCACCGCCACCACCGGCGGGCCGAGCGCGACGATCACCACCGCCTTCCAGATCATCGAGATGACGATTTCCAGCGGGTGAAAGCGCAGCGCCGTGGTCAGGTCAAATCCCTGGTCGGA
>CAZSFA010000052.1:0-2629 GCA_964606055.1 uncultured Oceaniradius sp.
GGCGCTTGGAGACGGGCGTATAGCGCGGTCCCTTGCGCTTGGCCTGCGGCACGCGCACCTTGGGGTCGGACAGCTTGAGATGGTGGCTCGGATCGGCCTCGGCCTTTTCGATTTCCTCGCGGGTCAACTGGCCGGTCGAGACCGGGTCGAGCCCCTTGATGCCCTGGGCCGATTCACCGTCGGCGATCGCTTTGACCTCAAGCGGGTGCAGCGCGCAGAACTTGGCAATCTGATCGAAGGTCAGGCCGGTGTTGTCGACCAGCCAAACGGCGGTCGCCTTGGGCATGAGAAGCTGATTGGCCATGATGCGAACCTTTCATTGCACAATTTTGGGCCCGTCCGCGCCGGTGTCGCGGGCGTGGAACAAAGCCACCAGTGTCCGGAAATCACACCGGATATAGCTGTGCGGGCGGTGTGATGCAACGCCAAGCGGGCCCTGCCGACGCGCAAGTTGTGTACCGCCCCTCAAGTGACTGTTTGCGCGCGCCTTTGGCGTGCCGGCCGCCGATGCGGCGTCTGCCCGCGGGATGCAGACGGCCGCTGTGGACCGTCACATTTGTTTCATGACCGTGACACGCGACTGTCATGGCCAGGCGAAATGAGGTGGCGCGGGGCAGGGCGGCACGATGCCCGTCCGGGCCCTGCATCCTTTGTCTGCGCGCTGCGGGCCGGTCTTCAGGCCCTCCCGATCCGGCAGTGCACCACCGATCATATCCGGAGGACTCCCTACATGACCAGAACGCTCTGCACCTCCGTGGCAGCGGCCGCGCTCGTCACCGGCCTTGCCGCCACCGCCCATGCCGACAATCACGGCGGCATGGTTTTCAACCGTATCGCGTCGTTCCCCGTCAACGAGAACATACCGGCCGGCATGGACCAGGCCACCGAGACATCCTCGGAGATCATCGATGCCACCGATGATGGCATGATGCTGGTCTATTCCGACAGCCCGATGGGTGGCATCGGCATGGTCGACATTTCCGACCCCGCCAATCCGGCGGCCGCCGGCTTCGTGGCGCTTGACGGCGAGCCGACTGCGGTCGTCGTGCAGGGCGGACGCGCAATTGTCGGCCTGAATACCTCCGAAAGCTACACCGACCCGTCGGGCCTTCTTGTCTCGGTCAACCTGGCCAGCGGCGCGGTCGAGCAAAGCTGTGATCTTGGCGGCCAGCCCGACTCCGTCGCCATCTCGCCCGATGGCACAATGGTCGCCGTCGCCATCGAGAACGAGCGCGACGAAGACCTCGATGACGGCGTCATCCCGCAGCTTCCGGCCGGCTTTGCGATGACATACCGCGTCGCCAGCGGCGCGATCGATTGCGGTTCGGCCGTCACCGCCGATCTTGCCGGCCTGGCAGACGTCGCCGGCGATGACCCCGAGCCCGAGTTCGTCGACATCAACAGCGCCAATGAAGTGGTCGTCTCCCTGCAGGAGAACAACCACATCGTGGTCTTTGACGGCCGCACCGGGAGCGTGATCTCGCACTTCTCCGCCGGCGCCGTGGATCTCGCACCGGTCGACACCGAGGAAGAAGGCGCTCTGACCTTCGACGGCGCGCTGGAAGGCGTCGTGCGCGAACCGGATGCCGTCAAGTGGCTCGACAACGACCGCATCGTCACCGCCAATGAAGGCGACTATGAAGGCGGTTCGCGTGGCTTCACGATCTTTGCCAAGGACGGCGACGTCCTGTTCGAAAGCGGTCTGGCGTTCGAAAACGCCGTTGCGATGATCGGCCACTATCCCGAGGAGCGGTCGGGCAACAAAGGCGCTGAACCCGAGGGCATGGAAGTGGGTGTCTTTGGTGGCGACACGCACATCTTCCTTCTGTCCGAGCGCGGTTCGGTGATCGGCGTTTATGCCGACAATCCCGAAGGCGAGCCCGAGCTTGTGCAGATGCTCCCCTCGGCGCTGGGTCCCGAAGGCGCAATCGCGATCCCGGAACGGAACCTGTTCGCCGTCGCCAACGAAGTCGACCTGATCGACGATGGCGGCGTGCGCAGCCATGTCACGATCTACCAGCTTGGCGACGGCCCCGCCCGCTATCCGACCATCCGGTCGATGATGGATGGCGACCGGCCAATCGGGTTCGGCGCCCTGTCGGGTCTGGCCGCCGATCCCGAACAGGCCGGAATTCTGTACGCGGTCAACGACTCCTTCTACGGCATGCAGCCGACGATCTTCACGATCGATGCCAACCAGACGCCGGCGCAGATCACCGCGGCGACGCAGGTCACGCGCAACGGCGCAAACGCGCAGCTTCTCGATCTTGAGGGCATCACGCCCGATGGCGATGGCGGCTTCTGGCTGGCTTCGGAAGGTCGCACCGATCGCATGATCCCGCACGGGCTCTATCGGGTGAACGCCGATGGCGAGATCGAGGACAGTGTTCCGTTCCCGGTTGAGTTGCTGGCCGTCGAGCGTCGCTTCGCGTCCGAAGGCGTGACCATGGTCGGCGACACGCTCTGGGTCGCCATCCAGCGTGAATGGGCCGACGATCCGGACGGTCAGGTCAAGCTGGTTGCCTACAACACCGACACGGAAGAGTGGGGCGCGGTGCGTTACCCGCTGGAAGCCAAGGGCGCCGGATGGGTCGGCCTGTCGGAGATCGTCGCCCACGGCGATCATGTC
>CAZSFA010000052.1:2639-9245 GCA_964606055.1 uncultured Oceaniradius sp.
CGAGATCACCGCCCATGACGGCGCGCTCTACATCGTCGAGCGCGACAACCAGATCGGCGCCGCAGCAGCACTCAAGAAGATCTTCCGCGTGCCATTGTCGGAGATGGTGCCCGCCGAGTTGGGCGGAGACCTGCCGGTGGTGACCAAGGAAGAAGTGCACGACCTGATCCCCGACATGGCGGCCTTTGGCGGCTATGTGCTCGACAAGGTCGAGGGGCTGGCGGTCGACACGGACGGCAACTTCTTCGCCGTGACCGACAATGACGGTGTCGATGACTCCAACGGCGAGACGTTGTTCATGCGCCTGGGCGCGCTCTGAGCCACCGCCGACATCGGCAATGCGAAGGCCGGGCGGGGCGCCCGGCCTTTTGCGTTTTCGGTTCGCTCGACAGGCTAGCCGACCTCAAGGACGATCTTGCCGATGTGATTGCCCGTTTCCATCCGCGCATGCGCCTGGGCGGCCTCTTCCAGCGGGAACGTTGAATCGATGACCGGCGCCACGCGGCGGTCCTCGAACAGCGGCCAGACGCTGGTCGTCAGCGCGTCGATGTACTGCTCCTTGCGGGCCGGCGGCTGGGAGCGCATGGTCGAACCGGTCAATGTCAGCCGCTTGAGCATCAGCGGCATCAGGTCGATCTCGGCTTTCGATCCGCGCAGGAAGGCGATCTGCGCGATGCGTCCGTCGACGGCGGCCGCCTTGATGTTGCGCTGGATGTAGTCGCCACCGACCATGTCGAGGATCACATCGGCACCCTTGCCGCCGGTCGCCTCCTTGACGGCGGCGACGAAATCGGTGATCCGGTGGTTGATTGCAATCTCGGCGCCCAGATCGCGGCAGGCGGCGCATTTTTCGTCCGTGCCGGCCGTTGCGAACACGGTGTGGCCGAACGCCCGGCCCAGTTGAATGGCCGTCGTGCCGATGCCCGACGTGCCGCCGTGCACGAGCAGCGTGTCACTGCCGCGCAGCGCGGCGCGCTGGAAGACGTTGTGCCAGACCGTGACGAAAGTCTCGGGGATCGCGGCTGCCTCCACCATCGAAAAGCCCTTGGGAACGGGCGCGCAATGGGCAAGCAGAGCCGTGCCGTACTCCGCATAGCCGCCGCCGCTCAGCAAGGCGCAGACCCGGTCACCGACAGACCAGCGCCGCACGCCGGACCCCAGCGCGACGATCTCGCCGGCGACTTCCAGTCCCGGCAGGTCGGAGGCACCAGGCGGTGCGGGATAAAGACCCTGCCGCTGCAGCACGTCAGGCCGGTTGACGCCGGCGGCGGCGACCCTGATCAGCACCTCGCCGGCGCCCGGTTGCGGAATGGGCCGGGTTTCCGGCACCAACATGTCTGGCCCGCCCGGTTCCCGGATGGCGATGGCGCGCATCGTCTGCGGCATGGTCGGCTCCCTTTGGTTCGCCCTTGGGTTGCGACGCGATCCCGATTTTGGCCATCAATCGGTGCCGCGTTAAGGCGATGTTAAGCTTTACGGGTGTTAACTGCGGTCGTTCGAATTTGGTTCGAACTCAACCAGAGTGACTTCGTTGCTTTGTTTGACGCCTCCCTGTTTAACTCCTGAGAGCCGTTTCGCACGGCTCTTTTTTTTTGGACTTTTTTTGCTTTGGCTCAGGTCGGTCGGCGGCCGGCGGCGTTAACCGTTCGTTAAGGATGCGCTTGCCTCTTGTTGTGAAAAGGCTGACACTGCGCTGGTCCGGAACGGGCACCGTGCGACATGCATGGGAAGCAGCAAGGGGAAGCGCTGGTCAATGCCGGGCGAGTCGAACACAATCCGATTTTCGGAGCGCAAGGTGGCATCGCCCGCCTTTTCGGCGCTCTATGGCGAGGGCATGGAACTCGTCGAAGAAACGGCCGCTTATCTCGATGGCGAGGGGCGGGTGCAGGCCAAGAAGCTGGGCCGGGTGACGGCGACGCTGTATGCGGCCGAATCCATGCGCCTGACCACCCGGCTGATGCAGATGGCGTCTTGGCTCTTGTTGCAGCGCGCGCTCGTCAATGGCGAGATGACCGCCGATCAGGTGACATCGGAAAAGGGCAAGATCCGCCTCGACACCGCATCGTCCACCCAGGCCGAGGCCGATGTGTGGCGGCAGTTGCCGGCCCAGTTCCGCGATCTGGTGCAGCGCTCGCTGCGGCTACAGGCGCGGGTGCGGCGGATGGATATCGACCTGTCGCAGGACATCGAGGCGCAGGCGCTGGAAGGCGCTGCCGCCAACCCGGTTTCGGCGCAGATCAACCTCTTGCGGACCGCCTTCGGCGACCGCTGATCGTCGCGACCCTTGCCCCGTGCCGTAAGGCCCGGTTAGGACGTCCCGCATATCATACCGCAACGCATGTGCCCTTCGCGGCTGCATGGCCCGGCGAACTGTGGCACAGTACCGCCGCCGCGCGCGATGGACCGCCGATGGTGAGAGGCCGCCAATGACACGACGATATTTCGGGACCGACGGCATCAGGGGCCGGGCCAACACCAGCCCGATGACGCCCGAGATCGCCATGAAGGTGGGCATGGCGGCCGGTGTCGCCTTCCAGCGCGGCAATCACCGCCACCGCGTGGTGATCGGCAAGGACACCCGCCTTTCGGGCTACATGATCGAGAACGCGCTGGTTGCCGGGTTCACCGCGGCGGGGATGGACGTGTTCCTGCTCGGACCGGTGCCGACGCCGGGCGTTGCGATGCTGACGCGCTCGCTGCGCGCCGATATCGGCGTGATGATCTCGGCCTCGCACAATCCGTTCGAGGACAATGGCATCAAGCTGTTCGGCCCCGATGGCTACAAGCTGTCCGACGCGATCGAGGCGCGCATCGAGCAGCACCTGCAGGAAGACCTGAACGCCCAGATGGCGCCTCCGGCCGAGATCGGCCGCGCCAACCGCGTCGACGGCGACCTCTATCGCTACATCGAGTTCGCCAAGCGCACTTTCCCCCGGCACATGGACCTGTCGCAGCTGCGCGTGGTGGTCGACTGCGCCAATGGCGCCGCCTACAAGGCCGCCCCTTCGGCGCTGTGGGAACTGGGCGCCGAGGTCATTGCCATCAACGACACGCCGGACGGGCTGAACATCAACCGCGACTGCGGCTCGACCAACCCGAACGGGTTGCGCGCCAAGGTGCGCGAGGTGCGTGCCGATCTCGGCGTTGCGATGGATGGCGATGCCGACCGGGTCCTGATCGTCGACGAGAAGGGCCAGGTGATCGACGGCGACCAGCTGATGGCGATGATCGCCGAGGACTGGAAGACCAATGACCGCCTGCGCGGCGACGGCATCGTGGCGACGGTGATGTCCAATCTCGGGCTTGAGCGGTTCCTTTCGACACAGGGGCTGGCATTGGCGCGCACCAAGGTCGGCGACCGCTACGTCGTCGAGCACATGCGTGCCCATGGCTACAATGTGGGCGGCGAACAGTCCGGTCACATCGTGCTCAGCGACTATGCGACGACCGGCGACGGCCTGGTCAGCGCGTTGCAGGTGATGGCCTGCATCGTCGGGCTGGGCGTGCCGGCGAGCGAGGCCTGCGCCAAGTTCGAGCCGGTCCCGCAGATCCTCAAGAACGTCCGGTTCGGCGGCGGCAAGCCGCTCGAGGACGAGCGCGTCATCTCGGCCGTGGACAGTGCGCGCCAGAGCCTGGGCAACAGCGGCCGGCTGGTCATCCGGCCATCCGGGACAGAACCGCTCATCCGCGTCATGGCCGAAGGCGATGACCCTGATCTGGTCGAGCGCGTCGTTGACGATATCGTCGATGTCATCGCTGGTCTGCGGACCGCCGCATAGCGTAAATCGGGCCCGGTTTTGTTGGATTCTTGGTAAACCGACAGGGTTAAGCGCACTTTAACCTTTCCAGTCGATTGTGTCTCAAATGTATTGAAACCCGTCATGTGCTGGCGGGCCGTTTGGGGACTGGACAATGAAACAAGCAGGACTGAGATTTGCGGCTTGTGCTGCTGCGATTGCCACAATGGGTGTTTCGGCCCAGGCGGCGGACATCTACGAACCACCGGTGATCGTTGAGCCGCCTGTCTACCACCACCCGGAAGTCAAGATCAAAAAGATCGAGGGCTGGTACATTCGCGGCGATCTTGGCTATGCGTGGAACGAGTTCCGCGGCGCCATCTATGCGACGCCGGGCGGCACCAACCACCTGTTCGGCGATCTTGACCAGTCGTTCATCCTGGGCGGCGGTATCGGCTATCAGATCAACCACTACCTGCGCACCGATGTGACGGTCGACTACACGTTCAAGACCGATTTCGAGGGCTTCACGATCGGCGAGTGTACGCCGGGGCCGGTGACCTGTCAGTCGAGCGACACGAGCGGCTTCGACGCCTGGACGGTTCTGGCCAACGCCTATATCGACCTGGGCCACTACGGCAAGGTGACGCCTTATGTCGGCGCCGGTATCGGTGGCTCCTATGTGCGGTGGCACGATCTGGAAAACACGATCGACGGCGGCTTCGACCAGGACGGCACGGTCATCCATGAAGGCAAGTCGAGCTGGCGCTTTGCCTATGCGCTGATGGCCGGCGTCTCGATCAAGGCGTCCAAGAAGCTGTCGGTCGATCTGGGTTATCGTTTCAGGAAAACCCACCAAGGCGCGATGTTCGGCTTTGCCGACGACACCGGTCCGGGCTGGGACAACGGGTTTGAAAGCCACGAGATCCGCGCCGGTCTGCGCTACAAGCTGGGCGGCCACCACAAGAAACACAAGCCGGTGCACGTTCCGGTCCACCACCCGGCGCCGGTGGTCTACAAGTAAGCCATCGCCACCCTGAGCGAGCGTGAAGCCCGGCCCCTCGGCCGGGCTTTTTGACGTTTGTCGCATTCATCGAACAATCGCTTGACCGGCGGGGCCGGCGGGCGTATGCGCCGCGGCGGGTCACCTCCCCCCAACGGGAGGCAGCTATCTGGAAGGATAGAAAATGACAGCTGCACCTGCCAAGCCGGACGTGCGTCCGGTCGATATTCGTTTTTCCTCAGGTCCATGCACCAAGCGCCCCGGCTGGTCCGCCGCGGGGCTCGACACCGCTTCGCTGGGCCGCTCCCACCGATCCAAGATCGGCAAGGCCCGGCTCAAGCAGGCAATCGCGCTGACGCGCTCGATCCTGCGCGTGCCCGACGATTACCGCATCGGCATCGTGCCGGCGTCTGACACGGGCGCGGTCGAGATGGCCATGTGGTCGATGCTCGGCGCGCGCGGTGTCGATCTGCTCGCGTGGGAGAGTTTCGGCGCAGGCTGGGTGACCGATGCGGTCAAGCAGCTCAAGCTGGACGATGCGCGCGTGATCGAGGCGCCCTACGGCCATCTGCCCGACCTGTCGCAGGTCGATTTCGACCGCGACGTCGTCTTCACATGGAACGGCACCACATCGGGCGTGCGTGTGCCCGATGGCGACTTCATTCCCGCTGACCGGCAGGGGCTGACAATCTGCGATGCGACCTCGGCCGCCTTCGCCCAGGCGCTCGACTTCGCCAAGCTCGATGTCGTCACCTTCTCCTGGCAGAAGGTGCTGGGCGGCGAGGGGGGCCATGGCGTCCTGATCCTGTCGCCGCGCGCCGTCGAACGGCTTGAAACCTATGTCCCGCCGCGACCGCTGCCGAAGATCTTCCGCATGACCAAGGGCGGCAAGCTGATCGAGGGCATCTTCGAGGGCGCCACCATCAACACGCCGTCCATGCTGTGCGTCGAGGACTATCTGGACGCGCTTGGCTGGGCCGAGAGCATTGGCGGGCTCGACGCGCTGATCGCGCGCGCCGACGCCAATCTCGACGCGATCCAGTCGTTCGTCGATTCGGTCGACTGGCTGGAAAACCTGGCGGCTGATCCGGCGACCCGGTCCAACACCTCGGTGTGCCTGCGGATCGTCGATCCCGAGGTGACCGCGATGGATGAAGCCGGCCAGGCCGCCTTTGCCAAGGCCATGGTGTCGATGCTCGATGCCGAACAGGTCGCGCTCGACATCGGCGCCTATCGCGACGCACCGCCCGGCCTGCGCATATGGGCCGGCGGCACCGTCGAGACCGCCGACCTCAAGGCGCTGATGCCGTGGCTCGGCTGGGCCTTTGCGGCGCAGAAGACCGCGATCAAGGCGGCCGCCTGAGACCGTTTCGGCCGGCGGCGCCGCCGCTGGCCACCCCCTTACATTTTCAGTGCATTGCATGGAGGCCATAATGGCGCCCCGCGTACTCGTTTCCGACAAACTGTCGCCCACTGCCGTTCAGATCTTCAAGGATCGCGGCATCGACGTCGATTTCCAGCCCGACCTCGGCAAGGACAAGGACAAGTTGCTCGCAGCGATCGGCGACTATGACGGCCTTGCGATCCGCTCGGCGACCAAGGTGACCGAGAAGATCATCGACGCGGCAGCCAAGCTCAAGGTCGTCGGCCGGGCGGGCATCGGCGTCGACAATGTCGATCTGCCGGCGGCCTCGCGCCGGGGCATCATCGTCATGAACACGCCGTTCGGCAACTCGATCACGACGGCCGAGCATGCGGTGTCAATGATGCTGGCGGTCGCGCGCCAAATTCCCGCCGCCGACATCTCCACCCGCGCCGGCAAATGGGAGAAATCGCGGTTCATGGGCGTTGAGATCACCGGCAAGA